>JAKVCR010000063.1 GCA_022448985.1 Roseibacillus sp. | reverse complement strand
TCCTTCCCCGCAGGTATTCCCTTTCATCGACTGGAAACGATGGGCGATGCGTGGCCTTACAAGGGAAAGACCGATTATCTCTTTCCCCAGGACCATGGATATCAGTACCGGGGCTACGTCCTGGACAAAGAGAAGCGTCCGACCTTTCGCTATCACTACGGTGTGATCTCGGTAGAGGATTTCTTCGAGGATCTCCTCGATAGAGAGGGAAAAGCGTTCTTCCGGCGCACCATGACCTTCGCGACGAAGGCGGCCCAGGAAAGCTTCTACTTGCGGGTAGGGTCCGCTCCGAGTATCACCAGGGATGGTAGCGCCTGGAAGGTGGGTCGTCTGACTCTCCGGGTGCCCGGGGACATGAAAGCTCTGGTCCGTGAGGGTGAGCCGAAGGAGTTGCTGCTGGAGGTAACCCTGCCAGTCGGGAGGACCGTGATGAGCCTGGAATACCAATGGTGATGAGCATCATAAGACCAGCATTAATCGTTGCGGTTCCCCTCGTAGGCATCCTTCCGGGACAGGCCGAGGACCTGGGTGCGATGTGGGGGACCGCCGAGAAGGAAGCGGAGTACTATCGCATCGTTGACATTCCCATCCCGGCAGAGGTTCCCATGCATCCGGGGAGTTTTGAAGCGCTTCCCGACGGTCGCCTCGCGGTGGGGACGCGCCGGGGAGATGTCTATTTCATCTCGGGAGCCTTTGAGGAAGACCCGCAACCGACCTATGAGCTTTTTGCCAGCGGCCAGGATGAAATCTTCGGCATGTCGTGGCGCAATGAGTCCCTCAGTATCACGCAATTCGGCGAGGTCACGAAGTTGACCGACACGGATGGGGATGGAGCGGCGGACCGTTTCGACACCCTCTCCAACAACTGGGGCTATGCCGAGGGGCACGAGTTTGCCTTCGGCTCCAAGCACGATTCCGAGGGCAATATATGGGTGGCCCTCGGGCTCAGCGGCTCGTATCACTCGCGGAATCTTTTCCGCGGCTGGGCGGTCAAGGTGACCCCGGATGGTCGGATGATTCCGGTCTGCAGCGGGTTACGCAGTCCAGGCGGGGTGGCAGCCAATGCCGAGGGCGCGATGTTCTGCATCGAGAGCCAGGGTCCCTGGAACGGATCCTGTTCCCTCAAACATCTCAAACCGGGAGGCTTCCTCGGGCATCCCGCCAGTTACAACTGGTATCCCTACGCCCCGGGCCTTGATCCCCCGGCAAACGAGCCGAACACCAACTCACGCATCCGGGTGGAGAAGAAGCGCGTCAAGGAACTCGTTCCACCCGTGGTGCGATTCCCCTACATTAAGATGGGACGCTCCATTTCGGGATTTCAGCTCAACCAGACCAAGGGGAAGTTCGGGCCCTTTGAGGACCAGCTCTTTTTCGGTGATTACACCCTGAGCCTGATCATGCGAGTCACGACAGAAAAGATCAACGGGGTGTGGCAGGGGGCCTGCTATCCCTTCCGTGAAGGTCTCGCCACTGGAATCATGAATGTGGAGTTCACTCCCCGGGGGCAATTGATGGCCGGGGGCTTCACGACCAACCGGCAGTGGCCCGTGCGAGGAACGTCGCCCTTTGCCATTCAGCGACTGGACTGGACGGGGAAGGTTCCCTTCGAGATTCAGGAGATCAACATCACGCCGGAAGGTTTTGCTTTGAGCTTTACCAAACCGGTGGACGCGAAGATTGCTGCGAGGTCAGCCACCTACCTGTTGAAGACCTACACCCATAACTTCTCGGCCGGATACGGCAGCCCGGAAGTCGATCACACCACACCGGTGGTGACCGGCGCCAAGGTTTCAGAAGACGGTAGACGCGTGGACCTTTCCATAAAAGGGATGCAGGACAGTCATATTCATGACTTCGATCTCACGGCCCTGCGGGGGAAAGACGGTCAGCCTTTGCTTCATAAGAAGGCCTACTACACGGTAAACGAGATTCCGGTCAGCGCGGTTGAGAGTCGGTGACCCGGCAGGAATCTTTCTTTGGCGTGCGGAAATCGGTGAGGCCCACCAGTTTGACTGTGCACTCGACAGGGCGGCCTGCGGGCTGATACTCCCGCCGTGCGTCGCCCCGGGCTTGTTGGACATCGCTATTGGATCGCGGCGGTGTTCTGTCTCCTGGCCGCCGCTCCCGGGGCATGGTTGCCCGTCCTTTCCAATGTCCTGGAAGATCGGGGATGGGACCGGACGATTACCTGGGCCTTCCTGATCGGCCCCATTGCGGGAATGATTTCCCCGCTGCTCTTCAGTGCGCGGGCTGACCAGCGCATTCCGGCCGAGAAACTCGCCGGAATCATCATCACCGGGGGAGCGATCTTCCTGTGGGCCGCCTTCCGCGCATTGGAGGCAGGCAATCCCAAGCTCTTTCTCATCTTCATGATGATCAATGCCCTGATCTCGGCTCCGGCCTGGGGACTTCTCACCACCATCGCGCTCAACAGCCTGGAGGATGAACAGAAGAGCTTCGGCTTTTACCGGGTCTGGGGGACCATTGGCTGGGTGCTGGTTGGTTGGTCGGTGAGTTGGTTCGGCCTCGATGCATCCACGAAGGTCGGGGACATCGCATTTGGTCTCCGGGTGATGGCGGGACTGTGCGCTTTTCTTCTTCCCCATACCCCGCCGCTGGCCCGGGACTCAACAGGGTGGAAGAGCGCCCTTGGGCTTGATTCCTTGAGTATCTTCAAGAACCGGGATCACCGGGTCTACCTGATCTCGACCTTTCTTCTCTCTGTGCCCCTGGCGGCCTTCTACATGCACACCCCGATTCACCTGCGCGGACTGGGATTCAGTTCAGTGGCGGCAGGGATGACGGTGGGTCAGGTCTTCGAGGTGGTGGCCTTCCTCATGATGGGATTCTGGCTCCGAAGGGTAAGAATCCGGACCCTGCTCATCGTCGCCATGGGCTGTGCGGTGGTTCGCTACATCCTGTTTGCGCTCGGGGGGGTAGTCCCGCATTACGCTTGGCTTCTCGTAGGTCTCTCCCTGCACGGGATTTGCTGGACTTTCTTCTTCGAGACAGGGCGGGTTTTCCTGAACCGGCGGGTCGACCAGCGGTTCCGGGCCCAGGTCCAGGCACTCGTGACCTTTGCCTCGATGGGACTGGGTTCATTGTTAGGGACGCTTTTGTGTGGGAAGCTTTACGACTGGATGGTGGTCGGAGGGATGGGAGGATGGACCTGGTACTGGGCAACGTTGGCGGTAATGTGCCTCGGGACCCTCATCTACTTTTCGATGGGTTACCAAGGCATCCGGCATCCGTCACAAGACAGCTAGGGCCGTCCGTTGAGGTTCTCCTCTCCGGCCCGGGCAAGACACTGGCACCCCTTGAGAACCCGTGCAAACTGGTGAAGGCCGGTGGTGTTGCGGGCCATCACGAGCGAGAAATAGGCATCGATGAGTTGGTAGTGGTGAGGGTCGATCTTCCCATGGAGGCTGATGTAGTCCTTCCGGAATTGCGTGGTCAGGTCAATGCGCTCAAAAGGCCGCAAGGCATCGATTCCCCAAGGAATCTCAAGGGAGTAGGTGCCTTTGGAGAGTTCGCAGGCGGTGACCAGTTCCTCCCGGATAGCGTACAGTTCGCCACAGGCGTAGGACTCGTGTTTGACAAGGTCGAAGAGGGGGTGCCCCATGACCAACCCTGTGACAGAAACCGGGTCGATCAGGAGCAAGGGAGACCAGAGTATGTTCTCAAGGAGCAGGTCTCCGTGGAGTCGCACCGAGGATTGTTGGGCAAGCTGATGGAGAATGCCAGATGCCCGGAGACGGGCATGGGCAACCCGGAGACCTGGTAGCGTTCGCCCGTTGAGGACCAGGGATTCCGCCTCCACGATCTGGTGGAAACGCTGCTCTCCTGCCAGGGCCTCGATCGATTCCGTAAGGACCTCCTCCAGATGGGCGCAGAAGGGAGCGCCATCCACCTGTTCGGAGGAGTGGAGACCATCGAGAACTGCTTCCGCCAGTTGGCGCTGAATCTCCTTCGCGTCATCCGGGCTGAGGGACTCTTCAATGACGAGGCGGGCGAGATCAGGACGGTCCTCGTAATACGGAATTTCATATCCGGTCGTATGCTCATCCCAGGAGAGAAGGAGAACAGGAAGATAGTCCCGGGCGGCCTCTGGAATACTATCGAGATAGGAGATCTCGTTGCGGAGAGCCTCCCGCGCCCACGGACCCGGGGCACCTGTTTCCTTGCTTTCCTTTCGGACCCGGAGGCTTCCCTCATTAGTGCGAATTACGGTGGTTCGATCCCAGTAACCATCCTTCAGAGTATGAATAACTTCGGACATCACTTGCGCCCGGTTGAAGGGAAGAGGGTCGCAATTGCCTGCTCGGTCGCATCACAGATCCCTCGCTCGGTGATCAGGCCGGTCACCAGTCGGGCGGGCGTGACATCGAAAGCGTAATTACTGGTGGGGGAATCGGGATTAACGAGGTGGACCTCTTCGAGACCCCCTTTGTTCGTTCGTCCCTCGACGATGGACACTTCGTCCCCATTCCGCTCTTCGATGGGGATATCCCCCATGCCATCCCGGCATTCCCAGTCGAAGGTGGAAGAGGGAAGGGCAACGTAGAAAGGGATGTCGTTGTCGTGTGCAGCCAGGGCCTTTAGATAGGTTCCGATCTTGTTTGCGACATCCCCGCTACAGGTTGTGCGATCAGTCCCGGTAATAACAATGTCGACTTGGTCGTGTTGCATGAGATGTCCCCCGGCATTGTCGACGATGACAGTATGGGGCACTCCCTCGTTCTGTAATTCCCAGGCTGTGAGCCGGGCTCCCTGGTTTCGCGGACGGGTCTCATCGACCCATACGTGGATGGGTATCCCGGCCCGATGAGCTGCATAGATCGGTGCGGTGGCTGAACCCCAGTCAGTGAAGGCGAGCCAACCAGCATTGCAGTGAGTGAGGACCTGCACGGGTTCGTTGCCGGGTTTCTGTTCGTGAATTGCAGAGAGCAGGGGAAGGCCGTGCTGTCCGATTCGTTTGCACCACGAGGCGTCCTCGTCCGCGATGGCCTCCGCCCCGGCAAGTGAGGCCTCCACCCATTTGTCGGGTGGAAGGTCGCGGAGGGCTTCTAATTGGCGCTCCACCGCCCAGCCCAGGTTGCGGGCGGTGGGGCGGGTTTCCACCAGTGCGCTTGCAAGTTCCGCCAATCGTTCCGGTGATCCTTCCGCTTGCCGGGCCGCAAGCCACATTCCGTAGGCGGCGGTTGCCCCGATGCATCCGGCCCCACGCACGTGCATGTCCCTGATTGCGGTGGCGACCTCTTGAGCGGAGGAGAGGTCCTCCACTTCAAATTCCCAGGGAATTTTCCGCTGGTCGATGATTCGCACTACCGCTTGCTCTGGATCGCTCCAGACGGTCCGGTAGGGATGGCCCTCCACGTGCATGCGGGATGCTGTGGTGGGGCATGGGGCGCGCCAAGCCTGAAAGGAATCGGAGGTCACCGGAAAATATGACCGACTGTTTAGCTTAAACAGTAACGGTGGGCTTGCCTGCGAGCCCCTCCTCTGCAAGCTGGATCGGCATGAAACGCGCACTCTGCCCATTATTCATTCTTACCTTTTTCGGTGGCGCCGTCCTCTCCGCTGAAAAACCAAAACCAAAACCAATTTACGCGAGCCCGGTGGTCACATCGGGGACTCCGGGCCACTCGGTAGCGATCGATGTCGACCTGAAGGGTTCACGAGCGCTTTACCTCGTCGTTGATGAGACCGGGGATGGGTACGGCTGTGACTGGGCCGACTGGATCGAGCCTCGGTTGATCGGGCCGAAGGGAACCCTGAAGTTAACGGATCTGAAGTGGAAGGGCGCTTTTTCTGGTTGGGGGAGTGCCAGGATCAACCGGAGCGCGGGTGGGCAGCAGATGGTAGTGGATGGAAAACCCGTCTCCTACGGGATCGGCACTCACGCGCCTTCCACGATCATATACGAGATCCCGGAAGGCTACACCCGTTTGGTTGCGCGGGGTGGACTGGACAAGGGCGGGACGAGTCAGCACGGAGGGAAGACGAGCAGTGTTCGCTTTCTCGTATTCAACACCAAGCCCGGTGCCGGCAACACCGCAACCGGGGAAGAGACCGAGGTGCCGGTTGAGCGTTTCGTGGTGCCGGAGGATCTGGAGATAACGGTCTGGGCTCAGTCACCGCTCTTCCGTAATCCTACTAATATTGACTTTGACCATCTCGGGCGTGCCTGGGTCGCCGAGGGGGTCAACTACCGTGGCGCTCGCCGGGACGGGGAGGGTGATCGCATCGTGGTGGTGGAGGATACCGATGGGGATGGCAAGGCCGACAAGTCCCATGTCTTCGTGCAGGAAAAACACCTGCAGTCCCCATTGGGGGTTGCCGTTTTTGATAACGTGGTAGTGGTCTCACAGCCGCCAGATCTCCTCGTCTACACCGACGTGGACCGGGATCTGGTATTCAACCCTGACAAGGACAAGCGCGAAGTCCTTCTGACCGGGTTCGATGGACGCAATCACGACCACAGTCTCCATTCCGTCGTGGCGGGACCGGATGGCAAGTGGTACTTCAACCAGGGCAATAAGGGGGCCCAGTTCACTGACCGCTCCGATAAGACCTTTCGGATTGGCAGTCCTTATTCCATGCGGCAGGTGGCAGGACACAAGAGCGATGACGGGCATGTCTACCTCGGGGGCTTCTCGGTCCGCATGAACCCTGATGGAACCAACTGCGAGATCATCGGTCACAACTACCGGAACAGTTACGAACAGATTATCACCTCGCTCGGAGACCTGTTTCAGAATGACAACGACGATCCTCCGGCCTGCCGGACCAGCTGGGTGATGGAATATGGCAATGCCGGCTTTGCCTCGAATGACGGAAAACGTTCCTGGGGTGCGGATCGCCGACCAGGGCAGAACACTCCTACCGCCGAATGGCGTCAGGAGGATCCGGGAAGCATGCCCCCGGGAGACGTTTACGGGGGTGGAGCACCCACGGGGATTACGTTCTATGAAAATGGAGCCCTGCCAGAAAAGTATAACGGTCTCCTTCTAAGCTGTGAGTCTGCGAAGAACGTGATCTTCGGATACCAACCAGAACTTCAAGGAGCAGGATTCAAGATGGAGCGCTCTGATTTCATGACTTCGAATCCTGATCGAAAATGGGCAGGAGCGGATTTCAAGGGACGTTCAAATCGTGACATCAACACCTGGTTCCGTCCTGCGGATGTCACTGTCGGACCCGATGGAGCCATTTACGTGGCCGACTGGTTTGATCCTCGGGTCGGGGGACATGGCACTTCTGACCGAACACTTTCGGGGACTATTTACCGGGTGGCCCCCAAGGGTTTCAAGTCGGTGGTCCCGAAGTTCGACCTCAAGACCCAGGCGGGTCAGATTGCCGCCCTCCAGAGCCCTGCCATTAATACGCGCTATCTCGGTTTTTCGCGTCTTAAGAAGGCGGGTGTAAAATCCATTCCAGCCCTCGTCCAACTCGCGAAGGAGAAGAATCCGTATGTTGCTGCCCGCGGGATCTGGCTCCTTGCTCAGCTAGGCGAGAAAGGGGAGCAGGCCATTCTCCAACTTCAAGGACAGGACAATCCCCAGGCCCGGATCGTGGCCTTCCGCGCCTTCCGACGTGCGAAGCATCCGGGAATGATGGAGCTAGCTCGAAGGTTGGCCCGGGATCAGTCGCCGGCAGTCCGGCGGGAGGTGGCCTTCTATCTGCGCAATGAAGCCGCAACCCCCGAAGTAGTCTCGATCCTTGTGGAACTGGTGAAGGGCTACGATGGCAAGGATCGGACATACCTTGAGGCTTTCGGCACCGGCGCTACTGGCAAGGAAGCGGCGGTTTATGCCGCTCTCGTCAAGGGCGCCAAGTCCTCCGACTGGAACAGGGCGACGGCAGGAGCGGTCTGGCGGCTGATGACTGCGGCAGCGGTTCCAGCTCTGCAGGAGCGTGTGTTTAATCGGAAGCTGCCAGCCGAGGACCGGAGTATGGCCCTCGAATCAATAGCTTTCGTGAGGAGCGGGAGTGCAGCCAATGCAATGGTGGATATTGCCAATCTTGCTCAGGAAAAGGAACTGGCGGAACGTGCCGCCTTCTGGGTCAAATGGAACAATGACCGTTGGTGGAAGTCCTATCAGCCGGGAGGTAAACTCAAGGGTGGAAATGCGAGGCCCGAACTGGTCTCGATAGTGACCCCTGAAGATAAAGGTCCTCCCAAGCTGCCCTCTGTGGCCGAGATCCTGAAACTAAAGGGGGATATCACCCGGGGAAAGGCTGTCGCAGGACGCTGTATTACCTGTCACGTCATCGGCGACCTTGGTGTCGATGTTGGTCCTAATCTGACGGGATTTGGCCAACGCTTTTCCCCTGAAATCGTAGCGAAGGCCATTATAGATCCCTCGGCGGAGATATCCCTGGGCTTTGAAGGTCAGCACCTCGTCACCAAAAAGGACGGCCACAACATAATGGGAGTGGTCCTTGCTGATGGAGATCCGGTTATCGTCAAGTCCATGGGCGGGATTACCCAGTCGATTCCATCTGCCGACCTGAAATCCAGGATTCCGATGAAACGGTCCCTCATGCTGTCAGCTGACCAATTAGGCCTGACTGCGCAGGATGTTGCAGATGTGGTCGAATTCCTAAAAATGGGTGAGTGAATCTGGTTGGTCCCAGCTAGGGGAACCCCGACGTTATGGACGCGCCTTGGCTCTGAGGCGCGAGGAGGTAGAACCTGCATTCAATCACCTGCACTAGGCCCGCAGGGAATCGAACCCCGATCTGTGGTACCGGAAACCACCGTTCTATCCGTTGAACTACAGGCCCATTTCAGTGCTCGTTATACAGTGTCCAGTATGGAAACCTACTGTGCACGAATGGTTGTTGCTGCCGCAACAGGTGGTGAGTGTTACCCGAATTCGAACGGAATCAAGGCCCGATTATAGATCCTTTCTCAGCGCTACAAGCGCTGCCCTGACTTCTCTCTCAGGGAGGATGAGGGGCACTCTAATACGTTATCACAATCCCTGGGTCGCCGGGCATTGAGACTGATGAATACGAAGACCGGACGTCAAGGAACCCGGTCTGCACGGGTCCAGAGAAGGACCAGTATGGTGAGGATGGCCCCTCCCGAAAAAACAGCCAGCCACCCGGGCAACCCCAGGGCGACAGGGAGATACCCGAGAGCGAGTGCCGCCCCGGCGGCAAGGAGAGCGTAGGGTAATTGCGTTATGGTGTGCTCATGTGTGGAGACGCCTGTTGCGAGAGCGCTCACAATAGTGGTGTCACTGTAAGGACTGCAATGGTCTCCGAAGACAGCCCCTCCAAAAACAGCGCCAATCACCACCGGAACAATCCCGGAAAGAACCTCTGGCGATACACCCTGGGACTCCGCCATCGTGCCTGTCAGGGGGAGCGCGAGGGGCATCAGCAGGCCCATCGTTCCCCAGGAGGTGCCTGAGACAAAGGAGACCAGACAGCCTGCGATGAACACGCCTGCCGGAAGAGCGGCAAGGGGCAGCCAACTGCCGAGGGCGCGACTGAGAACATGGGCCGTTCCAAGGACGTCGAATAGGCTTCCCAGGACCCATGCGAGCAAAAGAATTCCAAGGGCTGGAAGCAGTTGGAGAGCGCCACCGAGCGCTGCCCGGGGAGCCTCCTTGCGACGCGTGGAAGGGAAAAGGATGAAAGCAGTCAGGAGCGCAAGGACGCTACTGATCACAAAGGCGAGCGGTACGGTGGAAGCGTTCAGGGCCTGCTGGATCAGTTGCCCGAAGGGAAGAACATCATTCGGTTTGTGGAGTAAGAGGATTATAACGGGCAGGCTGGCGAGTAGGATAATTACTGGGAGGAGTGCGCTCTTGAGAGGTCCGGATTTCTCAGTTGAGAAGGGTGTTGATTTAGCCGTATGGGCGGTTGGCTTCCTGGATCCCATCGGCCCGATAAGCCACCGTCTCTGGACGGAGAGAAAGGCAAGGTAGAGACCGAACAGGCAGTAGAAGTTATGCGGAATGGAAGAGAGGAACTGCAGGTAAGGTGGTTTTTGCAGGGGGCTGTGGGCTGCTATATAGCTGAGCTGAGTCACGATCCAGGTAGACAGAAAGGCGAGGCAGGCTACGGCCGAGCTGGTAGTGTCTACGAGGTAAGCAAGATAGGCGCGGGGAATCCGGAGGCGGTCCGCCACCGGCCTCGCAACTCTCCCCAGCATCAGGGCATTGGCCAGGCCATCGAAGAAGCAGAGGAGTCCCAGGCCAAAGACACTGGAAAGGAATCTTCGTCGGGCTCGTTCGGTAATTTCCCCGGTCGTATGCAACAGCTTCAAGAGTCCCCCAGAGCTTTCAACGACCGCTGCGAGCGCACCGAGAAGCAGGGTGAACAGGAGGGCGTAGAAATGCCAGGGACTCGAGAGGGTATTCCACAGCCCCCCCTCCCAGTCGAACCAACCCGCAAAGGATGGTCGATCCTTGAAGAAGAGGAGAAGGAGTGCGCTTAAGCAGGCGGTGGCAAGAGATAAGGGGGCCTGTCGGGTCGTGAAAATAAGGATTAGGGCCACTAGGGCAGGCCATAGAGGAAGAACGGTGTCCGGCAGTACGAGAATGGGGGCGGTGAGCAGAAGCGAAGAACCCGCCAGAATGAGGCTTGGGAGACGCTGGCGTTCAGAGGAGTCTTCCATCGATCCGCAGAGAAGAGCCCTGTCAGAGGCGCCTGACAAGGCTCGCGAGGGGTAATTATGTGAATGCTGAGCGGTAGGATCCAGTCGGCCATTAAGGAATCGTAGAACCAGAAGCACCTAAGTCTTTTTAAAGATCCACCCCCGACGGGTGCCCGCTTTAGCCGAAGATTAAAAATTTATTTTTTTGGCCTGAAATGTCGACTCCTTAGCAATTGATTATCGTATGGCATGAACCATTTTGGACTGGTCATCGAGCCTTGATTCTCTGATACTACATTCGATGCCTAGTCAGCCCCTGCGCCGGACCGGCGAACCCCTGCCCCCTGTTGAAATGCCATCCACGAGCCGCCGCTCGTTCCTGAGTGCCTCGCTCCTGACCGCCAGCGGTATGTTTGCCGCGATTAGTCCGAGTCAGGCCGTCTCTCTCTTTAGTGGGAGCGCCAATCTCGACATCGACGAGTTGCCGAATGAGTGGGTGCGCCGTCAGGGGGCCGACCTGCATGCCTATGCCCGCTATCTCTCGGCGCTCCGGTTGAGGCACATAACCGTCCAGCAGGTGATTGTCTCGCATGCCAAGCGCAAAGGAAGCATCTGGAATAACCTGCCGACCCGGGAGAACTGGCGTCTCATGAGTGAAACCCTGCGGGTTGCCGACGAAATCTCGGTCCGTCTGGGAACCTCGGTAAAATCGGTAACATCCGCATTTCGCAGCCCGTCCTATAATGCCCGTTGTCCAGGCGCTAAGCCCAATTCCCTTCATAAGGATAACGTTGCCCTCGACCTCAAGTTTCATGCCTCCACCTGGGCGGTTGCTCGTGCAGCCCGCAACATTCGTGAGGAAGGGAAGTTTCGGGGGGGAGTGGGACGCTACAGTGGCTTCACTCACGTGGACACCCGGGGCTACAACGTGGATTGGTAAGCAGTCAGGAACCTTCGTCAGCACTGAGATAAAAGGGGGCCTTCGGGCTCCCTTTCGTTTTCCTTGAGGAGAGGACAGCACATGTTGCTTCACGATCACCGGATCTCAACGATTTTGAGACAATATCGCAGGCGGGCTGCTTGACTGCTTTGCGCCCGCTCGGTTAAGCATACAGCGGAAGCTCAATGCTTCATTGCTGCCATGTCCCTTCGCTCCTGCTCAATCACCGCACTCTTTACTCTTCTTTCCCTCCATGCCTTCGGGGAGATCTTGATCTCCCAGTATTATGAAGGGACGAGCTTTAACAAGTGGATCGAGCTCAGTAACACCGATTCAGTGGCCGTCTCCCTTGATGGTTTCGTTCTTACCAGGTGGGCTAATGCCTCCACGGAGAACTGGAAGCAGGATGGGGCTACGCCTACAGGACGTGATTTTCTGGATGGGTTGTCCATTCCAGCCAACGGCTACCTGCTGCTGGGCAATACCCGTGCAGATACGCCCTCCTACGCCGTGGCCGACGTGTCCACCAATGCAACGCCCAATTTCAACGGCGATGACAGCGTGGTCCTCTACGACACGTCGAAAGGGGAGCTCGGAAATATCAGTGCCATCGCGGATGCGGTCTCCTTTACCGACTCGGGAAACGAGGGTGCGAACAGAAGCTTCTACCGCCTTAACAACGATATCGGTTACAATACCAGTGGCGGGTCTACCGTCCTCGACTTTCCGATCGTCTGGGGTGAAAAGAGCAATGATGATGTGGACTCAGCTGAGCAAAGTGATTCGTGGTATCTCCAGAATTTCGCTGCCACTGGCAACGAGTCACTGAGCCTTACCCTGGACCCGGACACTGTCCCTGAGGACGGAGGGGCCGGACTGGTTGATGTCACCGTCATTCGAACTGGAGCAACAGACAGCGCGCTGACTGTCACTCTTGGGTCTGGTGATACCACGGAGGCCAATATTCCTGTTACAGTCCGGGAGATTCCCGCCGGCCAGTCTTCCGTCACTTTCCCAATGGCAATCGATGCGGTAGATGACCTGATTGAGGACGGAACCCAGACGGTGACCATCAGCGCTACCGCCACCGGTTTCTCTGATGGATCGGCCGAATTAAATGTAACAGACGCCGGGGATCTCTCCCCGATCATGATCAACGAGATCCTGGCCGACATACCCTCCGGTGAAACGGGCGATGCGAATGGGGACGGAGACACCGACAGTGGTGACGATGAGTTCGTCGAAATCGTGAACAAGAGCGGAGCTCCCCTCGATATGAGCGGCTGGTCTCTGCATGACGGGGCGGAACTTCGTCATATCTTCCCGGCAGGCACGATCCTTCCCGCTGACTGTGCAATCGTTGTATTCGGCGGGGGATCAGTGGACAATCTGGGAGGTTCCGCAATCTACCAGGTTGTCAGCACCATCCGCCTGGGTCTTAACAATGCGGGGGATACTGTTACTGTATACGATGTGCTCGGTGAGACCGTGGCCTCGGTCTCCTACGGAGGGGAGGGAGGAAATGACCAGTCTCTCACCCGTGATCCCGATGTGACCGGGTCTTTTGTCCAGCATGGTAGTGCGGTTGGAGCGGGAGGAAGCCTCTTCTCTCCCGGAACAAGATTGGATGGCAGTGATTTCTGTCCCCCGGTCGGGGAACTCAGTTTCAGCCTCAGCGCAAACAGCATGAATGAGAATGGCGGATCCATTACAGCCCTCCTCCGGCGCACTGGTGACCTGAGCGAACAACTTGAGGTTGTGATCCGGGTTAGTGACCTCACTGAAGCCCTCGCGGACGTAGGAGGCAGTGCCACTTTCGGGGCGGGAGAGAGTTCGGTCACCCTTGTGATCAACGCGCAGGATGATATCGCAGAGGATGGCACCCAGACCGTCCAGATACGCGCCATTGCCCCTGGCTACCGTACTGCGACGGCGGGCTTTGATGTGGAAGATGATGGAGACGGCCCCTTTGCGACCCTGGTCATAAATGAGTTCCTTTCCGATCCGCCTAATCCCACCGGGGATGCCAACCGCGATGGGACCCTCGACTTTTCACAGGATGAATTCATTGAACTCCTGAACGTGTCCGAGGCTGACTTTGATCTCAGTGGATACGAGATCCATGACGCAGTGGGTTTGCGCCACACCTTTCCGGCGGGAACGTCGCTGGCTGCGGGGCGGGCCATCGTGGTGTTTGGCGGAGGGAGTCCCGCCGGTTCCTTCGGCGGTTCGCTGGTTCAGACCGCCAGCACCGGGTTCCTCGGGTTTAACAACGGCGGTGACACCATATCCCT
>JAKVCR010000062.1 GCA_022448985.1 Roseibacillus sp. | reverse complement strand
GGTTTCGGTGGACCAACTGCGTCCTCGGACGAGGGGGGGCAGGAGCTTACCGAAAAGGTGGTTTTCATTAATCGCTGCGCAAAAGTTGTGAAGGGTGGCCGCCGTTTCAGCTTTTCGGCTCTAGTGGTAGCGGGCGACCATGCCGGCAAGGTGGGTTACGGCTTTGGAAAGGCCAACGAGGTGGCTGAGTGTATTCGCAAGGCGAGTGAAAACTCCAAGCGCAACCTTGAGACCATGACCTTGGCTGGACACACGATTCCTCACGAAATCTATGCGGAATTTGGCGGCGGGAAAGTGCTCCTCAAGCCTGCCTCGCCGGGAACGGGAGTGATAGCCGGGGGCGGGGTGCGTGCCGTGTGTGAGGCTGTTGGAATCAAGGACGTTCTCGGCAAGTCGCTCGGTTCAAATAATCACGCCAACGTGGTGAAAGCCACTCTCAAGGCGCTTTCACTACTTCGTAATCGCGATCAGGTTATGAGCCTACGGGGCAAGAAGAAGGAGAAAGCGATATAACAGTATAATTTCAGAATTACCGGAGAGCAGTCCAAACCGACATGGAGCAACAGAGTAATGGAGCGATGAAATTGAGATCCATGGGCTCGACTGCTAGTATTCCGACACTCAATCCCCCCTTCACACACACAGCATGAATCTTCACGACTTAAAACCTAATCCCGGCGCCAAGCATCGCCGGAAGCGAGTCGGCAATGGTGAAAGTTCCGGACTGGGCAAGACCTGCGGTCGCGGCCATAAGGGACAGAAGTCCCGAGCTGGCGGGGGAGTACGGCCTGGTTTTGAGGGGGGTCAAATGCCCTTGCACCGGCGTCTTCCCAAGAAGGGATTTAGCAATGTGCGATTTCGCGAAAAGATCGCTATCGTCAACGTCTCCCAACTTAATCAGAAGTTTGAGGAGGGCGCGACTGTCGGTGAGAAGTCGTTGCGTGAAGCAGGGTTGGTTACCGGTCGGTGTGATGCCATCAAGATTCTTGGCCAGGGAGATATTGAGCGGAAATTGACGGTGGTGGTTGATGCTGTCAGTGCTTCAGCGCGGGCCAAAATTGAGAAGGCCGGAGGGACGGTCGAAACTGGTGCCTGACTACCCTAACGGCATGCAGTTTCATTCGATTTACAGTTTCTGCTGCTCGCAATATAACTTCGCCTACCCCGGTAAGAAATGATCACGGCCTTCGCGAACATCTGGAAAGTCGCCGAACTTCGCGACCGCATTCTCTTTACCCTGATCATGGTGGTGATCGTTCGCCTCGGCGTCGCCATCACTCTCCCGGGCGTGGATGCGAGTGTGATCGATCGCTGGCTCGAATGGCGGGTGGAAAACGATGAAGGCGGAAACGCCATCGGGGTTTTGCTGAATGTTTTTTCCGGCGGCGCCCTGCAGCAGTGTGCGATTTTTGCCTTGGGGATCATGCCCTATATCTCGGCATCCATCATGATGCAATTGATGTCAGCGGTTGTCCCGAAACTGGCCAAGCTCCGCCGTGAGGAGGGTGGCCAGCAGAAGATCAACCAATACACCCGCTTTATCACCATCGTTATTTCGGTAGTGCAAGGATTCCTGCTGGCTCAAACCCTCCAGAGTCCCGGGAACATCCCCTATATGGAGGGGATCGTCCAGCATGGCGGAGGGCCCCTTGTGCCTGAGCCAGGTGTTCCTTTCGTGATGCTCACGGTTCTCACCATCCTGGCGGGAACAATGCTGCTGATGTGGATTGGTGACCAGATCACGGAGCGTGGGATCGGGAACGGGATATCGCTCATCATCTCGGTCAACATCATAGCTGCGCTGCCTGGAGCCCTGGTACAGGCATTTAATACCTATGTCCGTAATGCGGAAGCTAATCCCTTCAAGCCGATGATTCTGGTCGGCCTGTTTGCCCTTCTGCTATTCGTCATTGCGGCCGTGATTGCCATCACGCAGGCCCAGCGGCGTATTGCCATTCAGTATGCCAAGCGGGTGCGTGGCAAGCAGTTGACGGGTCAGCAAACGCAGTATCTTCCGCTCAAGGTCAATTACTCCGGGGTGATGCCCATCATCTTCGCGAGTGCTATTCTTTCACTGCCCACCATGCTGCTGAGTTCCATTCCCGCTATTAGCGAAAAGGCGTGGGTGGCATGGCTGAACACGAACCTCACTCCGCCGAGCATTTCGTATTTCATCATTTCGGGGGCAATGATCTTCTTCTTCAGTTACTTCTGGGTGGCAACAATGTTCCAGCCCAGCGAGATTGCAGAAAACTTGAAGCGGAGTGGGGGATATGTTCCCGGGGTTCGTCCTGGCAAGCCGACGGCGGAGTTTCTCGACTTCACCATGACGCGGCTGACTTTTGCGGGGGCTCTCTTTCTCACGCTCATCTACATTCTTCCGATGTTGCTGACAATCACCCTCAATCTGAACTTCGTGGTCACCAGCTTCTTCGGGGGTACCAGTCTCCTCATTCTGGTGGGAGTCCTGCTTGATATCCTGCGGCAGACGGAGACTCATCTTTTGCAGCGTCATTACGATGGGTTTCTACGTAAGGGCAAGATCCGGGGACGGGGACGGGTTCAGGGAACAGGAGCGGCTGCTACGAGTTCTGCGTTGGTCTACCTGTGGGCCTTCGCTGCCGTCTTGATTCTTGTAGCGATCGTAGCCTGGATCATGAACAAGTGATCTGGTTTCCGGGTTCGTGTCTGCTTCTGCGATAGTCCTGCTGGGCCCCCCGGCCTCGGGAAAGGGAACGCAGGGTCGGTTGCTGGCCAAGGAGAAGATGCTCTCCTATTTCAGTACCGGTAAGCAGCTACGGCAGGAAGTGAAGGTAGGTTCTCTTCTTGGAAAGGAGGCGGAACCTTATCTGGTTACTGGCCATTACGTGCCTGACGAGTTGGCACTCGCTCTTGCCACCGCCTGGATCCGGAAAGTGAAGGGGGGCTGGGTTCTTGATGGCTTTCCGCGAACACTCCCGCAGGCCGAGGAGCTCGATCAAGCTCTGGGTGTGGACAGTGACTGCCTGAGGGCACTTCTCATGGAGGGCCCGGTAGCGGAGTTGGAGCGCCGTGTGACTGATCGCCGGGAATGCACGGGGTGCCCCTGGACCGGGACCAAGGTACAGGCCGAGGCGTTCGGGGGAGCCTGTCCGTCATGCGGTGGGAGGCTTGGGCAACGAGACGACGACGATCTGGAGAATTTTCGTCAGCGTCTGAAGGTGTTTGAAGAGTTAACCTTGCCTGTGGCCGAGTATTACGAACAATCTGGACGCCTTTTACGTATTTGGGGCGTGGGAACCCCGGCGGAAGTGTTTAAGAGGGTAAAGTCTGAGCTCGCCTGATTTCATGGGTAAACGCGTCAAGATCCCGATCAAGACCGAAGCCGAAATCCGGAAGATGCGGATTGCGGGAGAGATTGCCAGTGAGGTTCTTCAGGCTGTCGCCGGATTCATTGAACCCGGGAGAACCACTGCCGAGGTTGATTCCTATGCTGCCGAACTAATAGCGGAGCGCGGTGGAACTCCCACCTTTCTGGGTTACCGGGACTTTCCTGCCAACATCTGTATCTCAATCAATGAGGAGGTCGTGCACGGAATAGGAGGGGCTCGTCGTATTCAGCCCGGAGATCTCGTTAGCATCGATATCGGGGTCACGATGAATGGATGGATCGGGGATAATGCAGTTACGGTGCCTGTCGGATCGATCACCCAGGAAGACCGCCGCCTCCTGGCTGCCACCGAGCAGAGTCTCTTTGAAGCCATCGATCATGCCCGGGACGGGATTCCTTTGGGGGATCTTTGCGGGAGCGTGGAATCTTATGTGAACGGTCATGGCTTCACCGTGGTGCGCAAACTCGTCGGTCACGGGGTCGGGAGAAACCTACATGAGAAACCCGAAGTTCCGAATTTCCGGCCCGAGGGACGTTCTCCACGACTGAAGGCGGGCATGATTCTCGCCATCGAGCCGATGGTAAATGCCGGGGTAGGGGAAGTTGACTGGCTTGATGACGGCTGGACGGTGGTGACCGCTGATCGCAAATCATCGGCTCACTTCGAGCATACCGTTCTGGTGACCACCGGTGATCCTGAGATTCTTACATGGCGTCCTCGCACTGCCCTGCCCGAGCAGCTGGGTGTGATCTTGTGACGCCAATAGAAGAGAACTGCGGGGAATTGGCCTCAGCGCAAGTCCGTATGGTGCAGTTTGAACGGTTTAACCGCTTATTACTTGAGCGACATGATCCAAGCTGAAAGGTCGGCAACATCCTGGGGACTCAGGGTGTAGGCGAAACTGGAGGGCATGCCCGAGTGCTTGGCGTCGGAACGCTTCACGATCTCACTTGCTTGTACCACTACGCGTTTTCCGGTGGGAAGATAGATATTCACGACCTGGGCCGTCTCTTCCTGAATCATGCCGAAAAGTTCACGGCCGTCCCTTAGTCGGAGGCTGGTCTGCTGGAAGCCCTCTACAATGTAGGCATCCGGTTCAAGGATGGACTTGATGACGTAGTTAAGGTCCTGCCGTTTACGGATTCCCACAAGGTCCGGTCCTAGCACAACACCTTTGCCCTGGACCTGGTGACAGGCGAAACAGGTGCCCCGTCCGAAAAAAATCTCTTCTCCGTGTTTGGGGTCGGCCTTGGGCATCGCATCAGTGGCCGCAGCGACAGTGCTCTTCCGGAGTCCGGTCCTGGAGAGAAAGACCTGGTACATCGATTCGCCACCGGAACCACCAAGTTTGTTGCCACCGAGTACCACTACCCCGGCCTCCACCGTACGACGGTAGACGGGAAAGGATTCGCCGTTGCTCATGCTTACTGCCATGTCGGTTTTTTCCATGCCTGCCACGAGCGCCTTCGGTGGTTCGGTACGGCCGTCATAGGCAAGGTAGAGCGTGGCGGGTAAATTGATCTCGAAGCGCAGAAATTCCGGGTTGGTTTTGCTCTTGTCGTCGTTGTGGGTGCGAATATGCGTAGCGCCAGCGAGAGCCTCGGAGATTTCGGTAAAGGTGTAGCTTCGATCTGCATAGACGAGGGTGCCCCGCTGCAGGCCTTCGAGTTCGACCTTGTAAGAGTTTGCCGATCCCTTGCCGCGAATGTCGTGTACGAAGAGGCGATCCCGCCACTCTGATTCGGTAATCTTGTGAAGCGTCAGCGTTTCGATTTCAGATACCCGGCGTTCTCCCTTGAACACAGCCGCCTTGACCGTGGCGGCCTCAGACACTGTGAGTTCTCCCTTCGTTTTTGCGGACTTCACCGTGGGATCGGATCCGTTGAGAGTGTAGTGAATATCTCCAGGTGTTGCTGCAGCCAACCGCACCTGGGTGGAGTCACGGAAGTTCACCTCGCTAGCGGAGAGCGTCAGGCTTTTCGATGGATCGCTGCCCGCGGCAACGCCCCCGCTCAGAAACTCGTTTGCCCGCCGCTGCAAGTCGCGATCTCCTTCCTCCATCAGGCCCAGCGCGGCCATCCGGCGGATGCCGGGGCGCTCGTCCTCCAGCAATTCCCGGCGCTTTTCTTCAGGCAGTTGCCGGCGCATGACCTGCCAGTTGGTATAGTAAGCCACCCGGTCGGTCTCGTAGGCAATGGCATCGAGGATCGCGGCATTGTTCTTGCCCCAGCCAATGCGGTCGAGTGATCCCATCGCCGCCAGCCGGATGCGCGGTTCCTGGTCTGCGAGCAGTTTGATAAGTAGAGGGATTGCGGCGGATACCCGATTCTCACCGAGTATGCGCGTGGCCTGGATGCGGATGTTAAGCCTGTAGTTTGCAGGCGGGACGCGACTGGCCTTCTTGGGGGCCTGCCATTGGCCACTGGCAAATTGCTCTATCTGCCCGTGGTCTTGTCCACGGGCCTTGTCGATGTGGCCAATTGCCCACATCACCCAGGTCGCCTGGGTTTCGCTGAGCGCGCTAGACTTGATTACGTCCATCAGACCCTTGCGCACCGCATCGCCCCGCCGGATGAGCTCATCCTGAGCATGAACCCGCCAGACGTGGAGATTGGAGCCGAGATCTTCAATCAGTTCCGCGAGTCTCCAGCTCCTGATGTCCTTTTTACGCTTTGCCGTATCCCAGGTTGCTCGGGGAATCAGTGGAGATTCCTTGTGGATAAGGCGGAACACCCGTCCCTGGTATTTTGCGTTTTCCTCAGGTGTCCACTTTTCCTTTGGCACATATTCGGTGCCGTAGACTGATCCCCAACCGGCGATATACAGGGCGCCATCGGGACCGGTCTCGATATCCGTCGGGCGGAAAAGGGAGCGTCCCTTGCCTCCCTTGTAGCCCAGATCGCCTCCACGGGTGGCACCACCATCGACAATCTTACGCTTGGTCTCTGCTGGCACCTGTAGTGCACCGACCCATTTCGGGTTATAGAGGAAGATGCAGTTGTTGGTCCAGTCAGCGATCAGGTAGTGATTGCGGTATTGTTCCGGAAAGTGGTATGAGCTGTAGAAGGCAACCCCGGTGCCGGAACCGCTGACGCTTGGAAATAGATCCGAGGAGGGCGCGATGGCGATGTGTTTTCCCATCCAGTCGAACTTCCACGGGTGGCGCATGGAGTAGTGACCATGGCGGATCGGCATGAAGATGCGCTCGCCCGGTGCCCCGGGATCGTTGTCAGTGGCAAGCCAGTTGAAACCGCTGTCCATGCACATGTCCCAGGGGTTGCGCATACCGCGGGCGTAGAGTTCAAGGCCGTATCCTCCGGGACGGCAGCGGAAGACGCCGCCCTCCATTTCCCGTTTGTTCATCGGGTGGTAGCTTTTCGGGTAGGTGTCCTTTGTGTAGACCTTCGTCAGTGGGTATTGTGTCTTATCGTCCGACTTGATGCCCTGCAGGTCACGGATAGGCTTCGGTGCATTCGGCTTTACCCAGGTGTTGCCCATGGTGAAGTAGAGCCAGCCGTCGGGCCCCCAGTTAAGCCCGTGCACACTGTGGCGCAGGTTGTTAAGCCCCGTGTAGATGACCTGGTACTCGTCGGCGACATCATCCCCGTCGGTATCGCGCAGCACCGTGAGTTCCGGCGCGTTGGCGACCCATAGTTCATTGCCTTTCCAGGCCATTGCCTGCACGCAGTTGAGTCCCTCGGCGAAAGTCTTCACCGTCTCGGCGACACCATCGTCGTCCGCATCGATCAAGATCTTGATGTAGTCGGTTGGTGAATCCTCCTTCGGGTGCCGGTATTGCGGGCCAGCGCCAACATAAAGCTGCCCTTTCCGGTCAAAGCAGAGGGAGGAGGGATTGATGATGTGCGGTTCCCGGACAAAAAAGTTAATTGCGAATCCCTCCTCGACCGCAGGAAGCGCATCCCTGTCCACTTCGGCAAAGCCGGAGGAGTTGCTGACAATGGTGGCTAGCGTGGCAGAGAGAATCAGGCGTTTGAGTTTCATGTGCTAGGAGTCAGGATAGAATACATCGGCATCATCAATGTCGGGGATGCCCACGACAAGGACACGCATTTTTCCCACTGCACCATGGACTACACCGGGAGGAATGTGGATCATGGTGCCGGACTGAACCGGGTGTTCTTCGCCATCAAGGATCACGGTTCCTTCTCCCTCAAGCACGTAGTAGAGTTCTGTGGCACACTTGTGGTAGTGGGGTCTGGCACCATCAATATCCACGGTATGAGCCCATGCTGCGACCTCCTCGTCACCCTTGCTGATAAGGCGATACCGATATCCGCAGGTGCTGCGTTCCCGGGGGGCATCATGCTCGTGGCGAAGAATGAGGTTCCCTGTAGGTGGGGGAGTCGGTCCGTCTGCCATTTCACAGATTGCAGGTGCTGGAACGCAATCCGTCGATTCTGAAATTACGGAGTCGTGACACTTCCGGGGGGAATCACATTTCAATTTCAGGTAATCATGTCTGCCAGGGACTTCCTCACCCCGAGGGATACCAAAATCCGCGATATGTCCTAACGTTGTGGGCGACGCATGGTGGCGAGTCGGTATTTCATGACTGCATCCGTGATGGCGCTGGCGAGATTACGCTGATAGGTCGCATTGGCGATGAGTCGGGCCTCGTAGGAGTGGCTCATGAAACCGCCTTCCAGGAGGATGGCTGGATGCCTTACCCCGGTGAGAACACTGAAGCGGGCACGCCGGATTCCTCGATCGGGTCGACCAGTCTTGAGCAGGCAGGTGCTGTGCACGGCAGTTGCGAGAGCGATGTTTGCGGAATCCTGGGTATTTCCGTCGCGGAGTTGGAAATCATCCTGGCGAATGCCACGTCCATAGTGGGCCACTCCGGCAGGAGAGAGGGTAAAGGTCTCGATGCCCTCGGCGCGTCCACGGCCACCAGAATTGAAGTGAATGCTGATGAATACGGCATTCTGAAACCGGTTAGCGAGATTGACACGTTCCGTGAGGGAAAGGGCGCGATCGGAGTTCCGGGTCATAACCACCTTGAAGCGACGGGCTTCGAGTTGCTGTTTAAGGATACGAGCGACAGCAAGGTTGTAGTTAGCTTCCACTCCGTAGCGATTTACCGCGCCCGGATCATTGCCGCCGTGGCCTGGATCGATGATGACGGTGTCGAAGGGGGCCGAGGTCCGGATGTAGGAAGGGCGCAGGACAGGATCGATCAACTTGCCCAGGTCAAGACGGGAGACGAGGTAGCGCCCCTTGAGAGGCAGGACCTTGAAGCTGAAGATGAACTTCACGTTGTTCATGAAGACGTCCTGCCCACCAATGGCGAACCTGATCTTGACCGCCCGGTTCTCAAGTTCAAGGAACGAGCCTTTCACCTTCATGGACTGGAACCCGTAGAACTCCTTGATGCTGCGGACGGTGACGTAGTCCTGGCCTTTATGCCGTACCGTATCCCAGCCGGCTGCGGCCGTTAGAGTAGTGTGCGCAAGCCCGCTCAAGAGAAGCAGAAGGGATTTGCGGAAGGATCGGGAAACGAAACTCATCGACGGGGGTGACCGATCGTGATCGGTCGGCCGGTTTTTCCGGTCTTTGGGAGTGAGATTGGCCTGAAAGGGAGATTCTCGCAATTAGAAAGCTACTCGACAGCAGGGGCCAGTCCTTTTACGGCTCCCCTTGATGTGACTGCGGAAGTTGCCGGAAAATACCGTGCGCAATGGGGAGAGGGGCCGCTCTGGTGGCAGGGATCCCTTTATTACGTTGATATTGAAGGCCACGGGGTGCTCGCTTTCGACCCTCATTCGGGGGAGGAGACCTTTTGGGAGACCGGAGAACGGGTTGGCACCGTCGTTCCCCGCCAGAACGGGGGACTCCTTGTCGCGGGAGACTCGGGCTTTGCATTCCTTGATCCGGGAAGCGGCCTCCTGACCCCGCTGGGGGATCCGGAATCTGACAAGTTAGAGAACCGATTCAATGACGGCAAGTGTTCGCCCGATGGGCGATTCTTTGCCGGTTCGATCAGTCTGCCGAGGAAGCGGGGTGATGCCGCTCTCTACCGACTCGATCCCGATCGGCAGATCAAGAAGATGTTCGGAGGTGTAACCAATTCGAACGGATTGGTTTGGACCAGAGATGGAGAGACCTTGTTCTACATCGACACGCCGCGTCTCGCTGTTCTGGCATTTAACTATGATGCAGAAACGGGCCAACTGCACAACAGGCGGGAAGCCTTCTCAACCGATGAACGCGTGCCCGGCGTGCCTGATGGGATGGCGATCGACATGGAAGGTCATCTATGGATTGCCTTTTGCCATGGAGGGTGTGTGGTGTGTTTTGATCAGGAGGGTAAGGAGCTTGAGCGGCTCATTCTTCCCTGCCGCGAAGTGACGGCACCGGCCTTTGGGGGGGGAGATCTGGACGATCTTTATGTTACCACGGGCCAGCCTTGTGCAGACATTGAAGAAGAGGCGGGTCGCTTATTCGTTTTTCCAGCAGTGGGTGTCCGGGGATTGCCTGTGAGTGCCTTTGCCGGGTGAATGGGATTCACCTTGGCAGGGGAAGTTCTATTGCGATGGGACAATGATCGGAGGCGAGTCGCTCATCGTGCACTACGGTGAGTGGCGGATTAACGAAGGAAAATCCCCGTGTCATGAAGTAATCGATTTCGATCCTGGGGGCCGGAGAGGGGAAAGTCTTGGCGCCCTTTTCCTTGGTAAGAATGAGAAAGCCCGAGGCTCTGAGCCTCGCCAGTGATTCTGCTTTCGGTTCGGCGTTGAAATCTCCCGCCAGGATAACGGGATGCTTGCGTTCCCTGAGCCCCATTATGAGGTCGTTTACCTGCGCTACCCGGAAGGGTTCCCTCGTCCAGTCATTGTGAATGCTGACGAAGGAGAGAGGAGGTCCGGAAGCAGCCGGCTGGACGATCACTTCAAGGGCGCAGCGTGGTTCCGCTCCGGGAGAGAGTTGATGACGGATAGATTTCTGGACAGGAAAGCGGGAGAGGACTGCAAGCCCATACTGGCCTCCCTGGAAGTCCATGAATTTCCCGAAACGATAATGCATCCCTAGAAGATTTCCCAGGGCAGCAGCCTGGTCGACTTTTCCTGAGCGAGTGCAAGTGTGGTCGATCTCCTGAAGGGCTACCAGGTCCGGCTTGAGCTTGCGTAGGACGGATGCGATCCGCTTCAGGTCTACCCTGTTGTCAATGCCGCGACCATGCTTTATGTTGTAGGCAACCAGTCGGATCTTTGCAGGTTCCGCCGCCTGGAGAGAGGGGCTGTCTGTTACAAAGCTATAGGCAACGAGAAAGAGACCAGTCAGGAAACGGAACACACGGCGATCATTCACTTCAGAGCTCTAGTCTAAACCTGCGTGTTTGTCACCGGGAAGATCTTCTCAATCTCGATCTCATCACCAAAGAGCGGATCAATGGAATCGCCTTCCCGGTCAGAGTCGGCAAGGAAATCAGACACTTTCCTGGGAATGGGATTCGGTTGTTTGACTTTGGGGGCTGGCAGGGCGGTGTCCTCGTCCCCCAGTCGAATGGGAATGAGCCCGTTAGATTCTTCCTTGACCCTGCGCCGGGGGAGAATGGTGCGATCCTCGCCATTGACGGGGTGGGTGATTCGAATGGGCTGGATTTCCGCTGGTTCGATTTCCTTCGCATTCGGCTTTTTGTGGCAAGGATCCTGCTCCTGCAACGCTGCCTGGTCGATTTCCCCGGGGGAGGAAATCACCGGAGACTCATCCTTAATCAGATTCTTCCTCCGGGGGGCTGCGGGGTCTGTCTCATTGAGGAGGGGCAACTGTTCAAGTTGTCCGGATGCAGGATTGGCCGAGCTGGGCTCCAATTCGAATTCTGGAAGAGAGACATCCTGCCCGATGCCCGGCCGTGGAGATGGGATCGCGGGCGGGTTTTCTTGTGTCAGGGATCCGGAGTGCCGATCGGGCACTACATTTTCCTTTGAGCACATCGGGCAGTTGAATCGCTTGCCTGCGAATCCAACCGGACTTGAAAACTTCTGTTCGCAATGGCTGCAGAAGAACTTGAAGATCTCTTCCTCGGGGTGCGGAAGGTTGGAAGAGTTTTCGTGTTCGTTGGTGGGAATCGGAATTCCGCTAACGCACGAAGAACAGGCAATACCGTTGCTGGCCAGTCCTCGCAGGATTTCTCCGCAGGTGGCACAGAAGAAGTTGATGGTGGCGTTTTCCCCGTTCGTTGCGTCCATGGCAAGGAGGGATGGAGGCTCTGGTCGACATCCGAAAGATACGACCGGACTCCAAGGGTGGCAGTTGAACGATCAACAGGTAGCAAGTTGCAGGAATATTTACAGAATATTCACATTTCTTAGGTTAGGTTAAATAAGATCGGATCTTCGCTGATTTGCAGGTTGGATGTGGAAGATAAAGTTCCCTCCCGGGGAACCAATTGGGAATTGGAGACGGAAGCAGGGTTCGCTGGCCGTTCCGTTTAACCGAAGTCGTAGGCGTCCATGTCAAAGACCAAGTTGACCTCTTCCGGGAGCGTTGTGGTGGCGAGAACCCTTTGAACGTGCTTGGAGAGCGCACGCGGGTTGGTTGACTTAAGGAGGAGCTGGTAGCGGAAGAGACCGTGCGCCTTGGGAGTGGGAGCGGGATTGGGTAATCCCAGTTCAATGTCGGTCGGCAGATCTCTGGAGAGGCGCTGGTGGAGGTTTTGCAGAGTAAACTCTGCCAGGCGTTCATGACTGCACTTGCTGGTGAGAAGGGCGGCGTGACTGAAGGGAGGGAAGGCGAACTCTCGACGGAAATCAAACTCCTGGTCAGCGAATCCTTCGTAGTCGTGATGGCGTGCGAACTGAACGGAGGGAGAATGCGGAGTGAAGGTCTGAATTACTACTTCGCCCTCCATCTCGCCACGCCCGGATCGGCCAGCGACCTGGGTGAGCAGCTGGAAGGTACGCTCACCGGCCCTAAAGTCGGGGGCGTGAAGTGAAAGGTCGGCATTGAGGATGCCGGCCAGAGTGACGTTGGGAAAGTCGAGCCCCTTGGCAATCATCTGGGTGCCCAGAAGGATGTCGATCTTGCGTGCGCGGAAGTCACGCAGAGTGTCGCGCACAGCGTTTTTCTTGCGGGCAGTATCGGCATCCAGGCGGGCCAGACGAGAGCGAGGGAATACTTTTCGGATAACGTCTTCGACTTTTTGCGTGCCGTAGCCCTGGAGAAGGATGGAGCGGTCATGGCACTTGGGGCATGCCTGGGGTACGATGGACTGGTAGCCGCAGAGGTGACAGATCAACCGCTCCTCGGTCCGGTGGTAGGTGAGAGGCACGGTGCAATGCTTGCATTCGCAGACGTGACCGCAGCTAGGGCACTGCAGGGAGCGGGCGAAGCCCCGGCGGTTCAGGAAAAGGATGATCTGCTGCCCCTCTTCCAGTTTCTTCTCCATGTTCATGCGGAGGCGGTCGGAGAGGATGGTGGGACCGCCCTTGTGCTTTTGCGTCTCAGTCCGCATATCCACGATTCGGATGAGAGGCAGGGATTGGCCGTCTACGCGCTCGGACAGGCGCACCAGGTCATACTTGCCGGACAGAGTATTCTGAAAGGATTCCAGGGATGGAGTGGCCGATCCGAGTATTACGGGACAGCATTCCAGATGCGCGCGCACCACTGCGAGATCACGGCCCTGGTATTTGGGAGGATTTTCCTGCTTGTATGTATTCTCGTGTTCTTCGTCTACGATTATGAGACCTGGTTCGAGCAGGGGAGCGAAGATGGCGGATCGTGCACCGACGACCACTTTTGCTTCTCCCTTTCGGATGCGATGCCACTCGTCGAAGCGCTCGCCTTGCGACAGATGCGAGTGGAGGACGGCGACCTGGTCCTGGAGGGAGGAGAAGCGCGATTTGAAATGCTGAACTGTCTGGGGGGTGAGAGCGATTTCGGGAACGAGGACCAGGACCGACTTACCGCGGTCAAGGCAGTGTTGGGCCGCTTGGAGATATACCTCGGTTTTTCCTGATCCGGTTACCCCGTGAAGGAGAATGGGCTTCGGCGAGGAAGCCAGACCCGGGTTGTCGGCGCTACGGTCGAGCGAGGAGTCGATGGCATGGCAGATAGTCTTGTAGGCTGCACGCTGTCCTTCGTTAAGCTTATGGGGGTGACTCTCAAGAAATTCATCTCCGGCATCAGGATCGCGGCGGACTTCCTTGTTCCCTACAATCACGTAGCCTGCTTCCTTGAGGGACTTTACGCTGCTACGCACTGAGGCACCGCCCAGTTCGGAGATTGCAATGGGTCCGGCATCCTCAAGTAGTTGTAGAATAGCATATTGGCGCGGTGCACGGCGGGAGATCTTTGCAAGCGCATCCTTATCGGGCATCTGGACAAGTTCAGCTACCTGATGTGTTTTGGCAGAGTGTGTCTCTTGACGGACTGCGCCGGGCAGAAGCGAGCGCATGATCTGTTCGAGGGGAGTGCCATAGTATATGGCCATCCACTGGGCGAGCTGGATGAGTTTTTCCGTGATCAGGGGTTCGGGATCGATGAGCGAGGTTATGGGCTTCAGTTCAAAGTCCGTGGCTCTGTGCTCGGCGATACTCAGGATGGTACCAGTTGCCGACCTGTTGCGGAGGGGCACGCGCACGCGGCAGCCGGGGAGGGCCGTTACCTCCTCCGGTAAGGTGTAGTCAAAGATGAGCTCCGACGGTCCATCGATCAGGACTTTCGCGGCAGTTGGCACGTCACCACGTTATGCAGAAATGGAGAGCGATCCAACGTCGCAGATGGTATTCCCCCGGGTAGTCATTCAGGGGACTGCTTTTTCAGTTTCCCCGGCAGCGATGAGCAGGGCCAGATGCTGGCCGGGTGCTGCATGGGCTAGCTGACTTTCGGCCTACGCGGTGGCGGCTCTTTGAACGAGGTGAGGGGTGATTTTCTCCACCGCAGCCTCGGAGCTAATACCGTGTTTTTTGCGGAGGATGTCGACTTTACCGTGTTCGACGAATTCGTCCGGCCATCCTACGCGTTCGACCGGGGTATCAATCCCGGCATCATGGAGGAGCTCGATGATGGATGCGCCGAAGCCATTCTTGAGGACATGGTCTTCAAAGGTGCAGATCACCTTACAGCGTTTGGCTACATCCAGGATGAGTTCTTTGTCCAGCGGCTTGATGAAGCGTGGGTTGACGAGAGCGACCGAGTGGCCCTGAGCTTCAAGATTTTCCCTCGCTTCCACCGCGAGGTTGTGGACAAAGCCGAGTCCGATGAGGGCAACATCACAGCCATCATGGACGAGTTCGCCCTTTCCGATCTCAAGGAGGCGGGGTTGCTCTTTCGGTCGGGCCCCTATCCCTGCACCCCGGGGATAGCGCACAGCAATCGGGCCATCCTCATAGTGCGCCATGGTCCAGAGCATATCGGCGAATTCATCTTCGTCGATGGGCTGCATATGGACGATGTTTGGAATATGGCGCAGGTAGCCGATGTCGAAGAGCCCGTGGTGGGTCGGTCCGTCATCGCCGGATAGACCCCCGCGATCCATGCAGAGCCGGACCGGGAGTTCCTGCAGGGCCATGTCATGGATGATCATGTCGTAGGCCCGCTGCATGAAGGTGGAGTAGATGGCAAGGAAGGGTTTGAGACCCTGGGAGGCCAGGCCGCAGGCGAAGAGAGCGGCGTGTTCTTCCGCGATACCGACGTCGAAGTAACGTTCCGGAATCGCCTCCTTGAAGATTTCCAGTTTTGTGCCCCCGGGCATGGCAGCAGTGACGGCAACGATCTTCTCGTCCTTCTTCGCCAAGTTGGTAACCGTGCGACCGAACACTTCCGAGTAGGTTGGGTTGCCTCCCCCGCTAGTGGAACCATCTTCCACGTTGTAGGGCCCCAGTCCATGAAACTTACCCGGCTTCTCCAGGGCCGGTTGATAACCTCTTCCCTTTTCAGTGATGATGTGCAAGATGACCGGTTCGTCCTGGTCCTTCAGGTAATCGAAGGTCCTGATGAGAAGGGGCAGGTTGTGTCCGTCAAGAGGGCCGAAATAACGCCCGCCAAATTTCTCAAAAAGAACGTTGGGGAAGAGGAGGTTTTTGGCGCCGCGCTCGATCTTGTGAGCAAGTCGCCGAACACCTTGCCCTCCGATCCGCTCCACGAAGTCAGCGGCTTTCTGACGCACATCTGAATAGGCCTTGTTAGTTTGCAGGGCATTGAAGTACTTGGCGATAGCTCCCACGTTCTTATCTATGGACCACTCGTTGTCGTTGAGGACCACGATGAAGCGTTTCGTGGTTGCCGCGATATTGTTGAGTGCTTCCAGAGTCGGGCCACAGGTGAAGGCAGCATCACCGGCAATTGCGACTACATGTTCGGCACCTCCCTTGAGGTCGCGGGCGGCAGCCATCCCCAGAGCAGCGGAGAGTGCAGTGCCAGCGTGGCCAGCTCCGTAGCAGTCGTGTTCCGATTCGGTGCGTAAGAGGAATCCATTGAGTCCTTCATACTGTCGAATGGACTCGATCCGGTCACCTCGTCCGGTTAGCATCTTGTGGACGTAACCCTGGTGGGAGACATCCATGACGAACTTGTCGGTGGGAGTGTTAAAGACACGGTGCAGGGCAATGGTAAGTTCCACCACTCCGAGATTGGGGCCGAGGTGGCCGCCGGTGCGGGAGAGTGTTCGAATGAGGGTTTCGCGAATCTCTTCCGCGAGCGGGATCAGGAGATCGTTATCCAGGCCGCGGACATCCTCTGGGCCATTGAGACCGGAGAGAAGGGAAGGCTCAGACTCAGGCCGGGAATTAGAGGAGTTGGATGTCATCTTCGACGGATTCATCGACTGAAGGCTCACCGGCACCCGCGGAACCATCATTTTCTTCAGGGTCGGGCACCAGATCCTTTTGAGACGAGTTGCTCACTTCGATCAATTCGATACGTTCTTTGGCGGCTGAGAGGACCTTCTCGCAGTGCTTGAGCAGTCCTGCACCTTTTTCGTAGTGAGCGACCAGATCCTCGAGCGGTAGTTGATCATTCTCCATAGCCTCTACGAGGGTTTCCAGCTCACCCATCGCATCCTCAAAGGTGCTTACCCCGGTTTCTTTGATCTTCTTCGCAGCCATGGTCCCTTCAGGAATCAAACTAGGGAGCACTGGAAGTGGGTGACACTGACCAGAAGATGAGGAGACTATCGACAAATCGCATTGGATTGGGATAACGGGTGAGCAGGGTCCTGAGTTCAGGGTCGAGTTGCGCGAGAGTGCCGGGGTTACTCCGGGTGGAGTAGGAGGCCCAACCGTCCAGAATCAGGGGCGACCATTCGGAGTAGTCGTTGTAAACGCCAGGAAGCACCTTTTTACTGTGAGAATAGGGTGAGATCAGAAGGCCTGCGAAGGGCGTGTCCTGGGTCTCAGCGAGACTTTCGAGTTCCTCAAAGTCCTTCACTCGGTTGGGTAGCCAGAGCGCGGTACGGTCAGCATACCAGGCTACTGCCCAGGGTTGATCGGTGACTACGATTTCATTCTCGCGGACTTGGGACGCGAGGTCGGTATTGAGAACCCCCGGATAGTAGGGGGGCCAGTGGGGAGGAACTGTGCCAGCCCGGCCTACTTCCCGGATCTGGCGTGGGAGGTCGAGGAGCATTGGCCCGGCACTGATCAGAATCACTACTACGAAGTGGGCATTACGCAGGGGCGGAATCTCAGTGATGATCCTGAGGCGACTCCAGAGGATGGCCACGATGGCAAGGCCGTAGGCAGCGAATAGCGGAGCGAAGAGGACGTGTAACTGGTTGGGGTCGGTAGGGGCGCCTGCCTTGAGACCAAAGATAGCCATCCCGACAGCGCCAAAGAGCCACATGAGGACGAGACACCATCGGAAATTGGCAATGGACTTTCGCTTGAAGGGATGCAGCAGGGCGACAAAGAAAAGCGGCGCAGTCAGGAGGGATCCGAGGTTGATGTAGAGATCTCCGCCCTGGAGAATCGTAGTTCTTACGATCTTGAAGGGAAGATTTTGCAGGGGAAGGTAGGCATCCTGGAGGTTGTAGGTACGCATCACGGAGTCCTCGCTGGTGCCAAGGCCATTGAATACCGCCAGAATGGAAGTGCCACCCATGGTCCCGCTGTACTGTTTATTCTTGAGCAGCGGGAGGAGGGATAGAAGGAGAACAAATCCAAGAGCCGCGAGGCCAGCCGCGCCTCGCGGACGTAGGAAGAATCCGGCGTAGATCGCAAAGCCCAGAACAATCCAGATCGCTAGCCAGTGGGTGAGGGCGAGTAGCCCGAGGAAAGCGGCTGCGATGAGGGCAGGCACGAGTGCGATCCGCCCTTCCTCTGTAGCCTCGACCGCACGATAGGCGAAGAAGCAGGCACAGGAAAAGAGAAGCAGCATGAACATCTGAGGCAATCCGGTCTGGGAAAACTTCCAGTTGAGATCGCAGAGCAGCATGAGCAGCGCCGTTACACCCCCGATCTTACCATCGAAGATCCGTGAGATGAGGAGATAGTTCACTCCGATGGCGATGAGGAAACAGATCACCGCGGTGGCCGCTACAACCCGATCGAGTTTGTAGACCGTATCGTTTCCGGTCATGCGCCATTTATCCGCATCATCTCCGTCTACGAATTGCAGGGCCCGACTCAGGAGGATGGGATGCAGGGGAGCATGATAGGTGTCGCGGTTGGCATCCTTGACAATCGGCTGACCATCCCGGACTTCCCCGCTTTGCCAGATTGAGACCGGTCGCAGGACCTTGGTCGTGAAGCTCTTGTTGCGTGCGATCTCACGTGCGATCTGTGCCTGGTCCATGCCCTTTGGGGAGTCCAGGCCTCGGAAGGTGACGAGGAGATAGAGAAGGGAAAGACCGATCAGCAGAATGAAAAAGAGAACGCGGCGGAGGATTGTGCCAGCGTTAATGGAGACAGGGCTGTCTGCGGTACTCATGATAGGGGTTTGAATCAGGATGCGTCCGAAGCGTTCGAAAGATCTTTCAGTTTTCGTTGCAGGGTACGCCGACTGATGCCTAGCAGATCTGCTGCCTTGGTGCGGTTTCCGCTCGTATGACGCAGCGCACTTCGGATGGCGTGCATTTCAAGGTCATGCAAGTTAAATTCTCCCGGAGGCGCAAGGCCCTTTTCGGTTACGTCGGTGGGATCTGTGGTTTTCGCAGGGGAGGAGAGCGTATTCTGATCGAGAAAGGCAGGGAGATGGTGTTGTTCAATGCGTTCCTCATTGGACATGACAACCCCGTGTTCGATGGCAGTACGCAGTTCCCGCACATTGCCGGGCCAGGAGTATCTGAGCAGAAGGGTTTGGACCTCGTCACTGAGCGGTTTGAGGGGTCGGTTGTTTTCCTCTGCGAACTCACGCAGGAAGGAACTGGCAAGGAGAACGATATCTTCGGCGCGATCGCGGAGGGGAGGCATTTTTATAGTCACGACGTTCAGTCGAAAGAAAAGGTCCTCACGAAATTGGCCGGAGGTGACCAGTTCGCGCAGGTTCCTGTTGGTGGCGGCTACCACTCTGACATCGACGGGAATGGATTTGTTCGATCCGACCCGCTCAATGGTTCGCTCGGAGAGAGCGCGGAGAAGTTTTACCTGGGTGGTAGAATCTATTTCTCCGATCTCGTCGAGAAAGAGAGTGCCGCCGTCGGCCTGTTCGAAACGACCAATGCGCCGCTGGTGGGCGCTTGTGAAGGCTCCCTTTTCGTGACCGAAGAGTTCGGACTCAAGCAACTGGGGGGAGAGAGCTGCACAGTTGACGATGACGAGTTTGTCGGCGGGTCGACCACTCAGATCATGCAGAGCATGGGCGACAAGCTCCTTCCCTGTTCCTGATTCACCCTCGATGAGGACCGTGGCACGGGTGGGTGCGACCTGAGTCACCATTTCTCCGATCCGCATGAGGGCCTGCGACTTTCCAATGAGACGTTCGAGGCCCGCGCTTTGGCTCGCAGTTTTCTTCTTGAGTTCACGGTTCTCGGAGGAGAGCCGTCTGTTTTCACTTTCGATTTCGCGCCCGCGCGCTGCCCGGGCTACGAGCAGTTCGACTTCTTCAAGGTTCAGGGGTTTGGTTACGAAGTGCCAGGCCCCCCGCCGCATCGCCTCCACCGCGGTATCGACCGATCCGTAGGCGGTCATCATGATGGAGACGGGAGGTTTGGTCAGGGTGAGCGCTTCATCGAGGAGGTCCATTCCCGAATCGGCCCCGAGACGGAGATCCGTAAGGAGGACGTCTACAGGTTCGCTCCTGAGAACCTGACGGGCTTCTTGGGCGTCGGCCGCGACGTATACTTCGAAACGCTCGTCAAGAGCCTGTCGTAAACCATCGCGAGTTGGCTTTTCGTCGTCGACTATCAGGACGATGGGATTCATGAGCGTCAGGGCTGGAAAGTCAGATGCTACCGGGCAACCGGGTTGGCACACTGCTGGGGAGTGTAAAATGGAGGGTAAAGCGGGAGGTTAGACTTCAATGACGGATTTGGGTTTAGGTGAGGAATCCTCAATAAGGCGGACACGTTTTTCGACAATGGGGAAGTAGAGACGAACGGTGGTTCCCTCCTCTTTCTCGCTTTCCACTTCAATTTCGCCACCATGCTCGCGGACGATACGGCGGACGATGAGGAGTCCGAGACCGGTGCCGGCCTTGCGGCCGGAGCGGAAGGGTTCAAAGAGAGAGCCCATCACTTCCGGCGAGATTCCAGATCCGTTGTCCTGCACGGAGATCACAATTTCGTACTCATTGCACCGAGAGCCGATGCGCACCTCGCCACCAGATCCGGGTAAGGACTGGTAGGCATTTTTGAGAAGGTTGAAAAAGGCCTGCTTGAGTTGGTCGGCGTCGAGGGGCAGAGAGGGAAGTTGATCGTCAAGGTCGAGGTGGACGTTCACGTTTCGCTCTTTCAACTCTGGCGCAAGCAGCGTGAGAGTATCCTCAAGCACTGTATTGAGATTTCCGGGTTTGCGGAGCGGGCTGGCTGGTCGGATGGCATGGAGGAATTCCTTGAGCAGGGTATCGAGTCGCTGGATCTCGTTGCGTGCGGTGGTGAGATGTTCATCGAGATTCTTGCGGTCGCCTGGGGGGAGATCGCTTGCCTTGCGCTCCAGAAGTTGAAGGTGAATGCCGAGCGAGTTGAGGGGATTGCCGATTTCGTGAGCCACCCCAGCGGCCAAGAGAGTGAGGGCGTTGAGTTTCTCGCTTTCGATCGCTTCCTCCGTTTCACGCCGGGACTGAGTTATATCGCGGACCAGCATGACGTAGCCGAGCAATTCCTCTTTGCCATCTACATCCTCCACCAGGGGCGATAGGTAGAAATTGAGAAAGCGATTCTCGGGATAAAAGACCTCCAGGTCCCGGTTGACGGTTTGGCGACCAGGTCCAATCAGAGATGTCCAGTCCAGCCCGCGTACGAGAACATCAAGGGATTGCCCTGCCGACTCCTCGGCTTGCAACCCGAAGAAACCGCAGGCAGCACCATTGAGAAAGGTGACTGCACCCTCGGGATCAAGGATGAGAACGCCCTCCTGAAGGGCGTCGAAAACGTTTTCGAGAAATCCCCTTTCGCGGACAAGACGATCGACCAGGCTCTGTACCTGACGTGGGCTCAGGCGATCGAGCCGGGCGATCAATTTCTCGATGAATCCGCTGTTCAAGGTCGCTTTCCTAGTTGTCGGTTCCGTATTCTTGGATATTTGAAGGGTGATGAGTGATGTGCAGGTGGTTTTGTGTACCTTCCCGGACCTCCCTCAGGCGCGACATATTGGCACACTCCTGGTAGAAAAGCAACTGGCAGCCTGTGTGAATCTGATCCCCGCCGTGGAGTCCATTTTTTGCTGGGAGGGCAAGATTTCCACAGAATCGGAAGTCCTGGCGGTTTTCAAGACGACCGCAGAGCGTCTAGTCGAGCTGGAGCAGGAATTACTGGTCCGTCATCCTTACGAAGTTCCTGAACTGTTAGCCCTGCCCGTGGCTAACGGGAGCGAGGCCTACCTCAAGTGGGTCCAGGCTGCGGCTCGTGGTTGAGAATTGTGGGGAGCGATTTCTGGCAGAGACTTGTGCAGAGTGCTTCGATCGGGTATTATATAGTCTCGCCCCATGTTTCGAAACATTGTTCTTTTTTCTTATATCCTGTCCTTGGGGGCTGCTTGTGGGAGTGCTGCCGAGGTCAAATGGATCGGGAGCGGCAGGGTAGAGTTTGTTCGTGGTACGGAGCTCCTTCAGGTTGCGTCGGTTGATGACTCAGTTTCCATTGAGTTGAGCTACGATAATGCGAGTCAAGGGCATGTATTCAGGCAGATTTTTGATCTCAGCGACCAGCTCTTCTGGCAGCAGGAGGAATACTATGATGCAATTGATATCGATCTGAGGATCACGATTGGAGGGAATACGTGGCGAGGAACGCTGGCCTCCGGATCGGAGGGTCCGCCCTACAGTATTGAGGTTCAGGATGTGAGGTTGGCGGGGGATACCGTGGACTTCTTCAAGGTTACGGTAGCGGGAGAGGATGGAGGAAATTTCCCTTCATTTCCCGGTGATGCAATCCTCGGAGCAAATCCCAGCCTACGAGTGGAATTTCGTGACGATTCGGACGATGGCGACCCTCCTGGCTATCTCGACTCCACGGATCTGGAATGTGTGGCGCAGAGTTTCACCCGTATTAGCGAGGCCAGGGGTTCGATTTCGAGTGGGTCGGGCCAGCTCATAAATTTCACGATTGATCCTGCCACGATTCGGACACAGCTCGTTGAGGTGGAGGCCATCGATTTAAAGAAGGTGACCTACGATCATGAATTCGAAGAGGTGCTGCTGACGTGGGCCAGCACACCTGGAAAATTCTACGTCATTCAGTATCTCGCCAACGATCTGTGCTGGAGGGAGAAGTCTTCCACCTTTGCGGTCAGCGCTGAGACGACCTGGCCGGTCCTACCCTTCGGCGACAAGGAACTCTATCGCGTGGTGGAGGAGGAATAGCGGAACCGAAGCGGCAAGGCGTGGAGCTGTAATAGAGAGGGCAGATCAGCGTGTGATGCGGAATCCACCTGCGTTTTCGAGGAGAGGAATCTCCTCGACCTGCGTCTCCTTGATAAAGTGCGCGACTGGGCTCTCTTTGGTAATTTCGGCCAGATAAGCCTCCACTTCGTCAGCCTCGCCCATGATCTTCAATTCCACTGTGCCGTCAGGCAGGTTTCTTACGGAACCAACCACGTCGAAGCCGGTGACGATCTCCTTGGTGGTGTAACGGAAGCCCACGCCCTGAACCCTGCCGGAAAAGATGACTCGCTTGGCGACCATGTGCGGGGAGGCTATGCGCGAAACCGTTTGGCTGTCTACTGCAGAGAGACAGAGAGAACAAGTTGCCCTCGGGAGGCATTGGATTCCTTGATCCACTCTCCCGGTTGATGCGGGCGGAGCACTACAGGTCCTCGATGGATTTCAGGGTCTTGTCGTCGGCACAGTTGATGAGAATGGTGGTCTTTCCCCTGGCGATCATGGAAAAGAAGCGCTTGGAAGCATTTGGGTTGTCGTGGCGCCGGGATAGGATTTCAGCCGCCCGGGTAGCAGCCGCCTCCGTCTCCCATCCGCAGATCCAGAGGAGGTGATCGCCGCTTGAATTGGCGAAGAGTCGGTAGCGGTCTCCACGCCAGAGCAGAGCGAGAGCCTGGGCCTGCTCGTAGCTCTCGAGCCACTCGATGAGGGTTTGGAGCTGGAAGGCGCCCAGCGACTCTTCCAGTTGGGTTTCCTGGTCCACCAAGGGAGCGGGAATAGTAACCGGGGAAACGGCGGAGGGATCGCCCCCGAGCAATTGTAAGGTGCTCTGGGGAGGGGCCTCAATGAGACTTGGAAGGGTGCGCGATCCTGTCCGGAGGCGAGTCTCCAAGAAGATGCGGGCAATGCCCCGTTCCTGTGGGAGTTCTCCGAGGGCGGACAGGTAGATGGGCAGGCTGGCGAGGAGAGCCTCCCGTTCAGTGACGAGAGAGGTTGGTAATTCGAAGGCCTCTCGTGATTCATCACGCAACTTGGCTTTCATGGACTCCGCGATGGCGGAGTGCAGACCGGACTGGGCGATCCATTCGTCGTCGCTCAGTCGGCCGATGACAAGGGGACTGTGCTGATGAACAAGGAGGCGGGCGAGAAGGCCGTGCAGGATAACGCGATCCTCAATCTCCTCTATATTGAAGTCATTGGGAATGAGGAGCTGGCCTTCACGTTCATCCAGCCAACCCCTTACCCCAATGGACTGCAGAGCGATCAGTCCATCCCGCATGGAGTGTCCGCCAAACTCGTGGAAGCCTATCAACTCGAGGGCGCGCGAACGCCGGGCCAGGCCTCCGGCCCCAAACTGGGCGGCAAGATTTTCATCGATCTTGGCGAGGAATATCTCCTGGGAGACCCGGTGGATCTCGGGAGCAGTCTTGAACTGCAGTCCAAGGGTGTCTTCCACGTAGGCCTCGGTGCTGAGGCCAGTCTCCTGATCTTTTGTTTCTACTGCCTTGGGATCGGGGCTAAGCAGCACCAGCAGCACACCCGCGGCCGTTGCCGCCACTATCAAGGAGGTAAGCGTGCCGACGCCCTTCATGGCTCCTTGCCGGATGATCTCGTCAGGGCTTGAACGGATTGTCGCGTGGGAATGTTCCACGTGCTCCAAAAACGTCCTCGGCCTTCTTTCCCTCCTTGAAAGTATAGACCTCGGGGGCGGCGGGGTTGCCCTGGGCATCGTAGTTGTAGTACATCACGCGAATGGGGGTTTCCTCTCCGGTTCGGGGATTGGTCCGTCGCGCCCGGGCATCAAACATTCTTTCAGCCTGAAGACGACCGCTGGTCTTGCTGTAGCCGTAGGAAACCTTGTAGAGAAGCGATTCGCGACCATCGTAGATTTTGCAGGCGAGAGGATCGCCTTGGGCGTTGAGGCGGTAGACCACGATCATCTTGACGGCACCATTGGTTCCCCAGGTGCGCTTTATCAGCGTGCGGTCGTCGGGACTGCGACGGAACACGGTACGGGAGCCGTCCTGGTGCCGCTTGATCCGCACGTTGGGCCCCTCTTTTTCCCACTTCTCCTGAAACTTGTCGGGGAAGGACTTTTTCTTCTCCTGCTGGCACAGACTGGTGGCCAGACCGAGACTCAGCACTGCGAGGATGAGCGCAGTGGTTCTGCGGGTGTAGGAGTTCTGCATGGTCAGGGAAACTAGCTGTTAAGCCCTCTAATGACAACGGCGAATCGGGATCCAGAGCTCCTCATCAGATGAAATGAAGTCCAGTTGAAAAGGAATTTTTGGTGCGATGTCCGGGAATTTGGGCTTGGTTCAAGACAGAACGGTGACTTGGAAGATTGGCAGCCATACTCTTGGGTTGGACCGGGGGATGATCATGGGAATTTTGAATGTAACTCCCGATTCCTTTTCGGACGGGGGTCACTACCTCGACATGGGGCCGGCACTTGAGCAAGCGCGTGTCATGATTGAGGAAGGGGCAGAAATCATCGACGTGGGTGGCGAGTCGACTCGCCCCGGGGCCGATCCGGTCCCTATCCCCGAGGAATTACGTCGGACGATACCGGTTATCGAGGCCCTGAGGGCTGAGTGGAACGGCCCCATCTCGATTGATACCAGCAAAGCAGAGGTAGCGAAAAAAGCCCTGGCAGCTGGAGCTGATATAGTGAACGACGTTTCCGGTTTGCGGGGTGATGCAGGCATGATCGATATATGCGGTGAATCGGGATGCGGTGTTGTGGTCATGCACATGCAGGGCCAGCCACGTACCATGCAGGTCAATCCCCATTATGATAACGTGGCAGGGGAGATTCGCGGCTTTTTTGAGGAGCGCCATGAGGCACTTACCGCCTCCGGTATCGAGGCAGAGTGCCTGTGCTTCGATCCGGGGATCGGATTCGGCAAAACTTTGGACCATAACCTGACCCTGCTTGCTCATCTTGATCAGCTGGTTGTGCGCGATCGACCTCTTCTTATCGGACTTTCCCGCAAGAGTTTTATTGGCAAGGTTCTTGGCGAGGATTCACCTGCTATCAGGGAATGGCCCACCGTAGCTCTTACGGCTGCTGCCCGTCTGCAGGGGGTGCTCCTTCACCGAGTGCATGCGGTGAGGGGCAACCTTGATGCGCTTCGCATGGCAGAGGCCGTGCTAGGAGGTGGGTTGCCGGGAATGAACGTCCCGTCCTGAGGTCTGCCGTTGCACAGGCACAGGCAATGGCTATACCACTACTTGTTCCAGTAGATGACCACGTTTCGAGTGGATCGGCCGCAGGCGATGATGTCGAGTTTTCCGTCCTTGTTGAGGTCGGCAATCTTGAGGTCCTCACAGGCCATCTTGTTGTCATCGAGAAGGTGAGTCTTCCATTCGCCTTCCTTGGCTCTGGCGTAAAGTTTGATGCCGACTTTCCCTTCCTTATTCGGGTTACGCCAGCCCGCGATGACCTGAAGAGAGCCGGTTCCAAGGACGTCAGCATATTCTAGGGCATGCCCCTGAGCGAGACTATCATCCAAGACTGTGCGCTGCCATTCGGTCTTTCCCCCCTTTCCCCCCTCAACCTCGTAAACTGCTACCGTGTTGCCGTGGAGAGGTTCGATACAGGCATAGGTGTTTTTCTGGGAAAGGGCCTGCTTTCCATAGACTCCGAAAGGATTGGCCTTGCCGATCCGGATTTCGCCAGCCCCGTTGTTCATGTCCGGTAAGGCGAGATCAGAAGAGTGCCACGTTCCTTTGGTATGCCAGACCGCCCGGGCTCCTTCTGCTCCGGCGATCACCACAGAGTCCGATGATCCGCTGCTCATGGAATCGAAATTGTGAGTCTTGTGGAGCTCATTGTTGATAATGGCGGTCTTCCAGTTCCCAATGGATGGGTCGGCGGGCGGTATGTAGGCGGTGACATTGACTCCCTTGCCCTGGCCGCCCCGGTTTCCGCGACCGTGCAGGGGCAGGACCACGAGGGCGTAATTCTTGTCTCCGGTGTCGACCCACCGCATGCGGTGGGTCGTGGGATCGTGAGGAAGTCGGACCGGGTTCACCTTGCCGAGGGATCCGAGGTAATGAATGGAGCCCGATTGTTCCTCGCTGTCGGTGTTGCCGGGGTTCCAGTTTCCACCCACTGCCACCTCAACTTTTCCATCTCCATCTATGTCGCGTGCTGCAATACAGACATTATCACGCAGCTGGCCACGCTTCTCGCCCTTATGAAAAGTATGAAAGAGGTGCTTTTTCCAGGATGGATTCTCGTACCACCAGAAATCGCGTTTGTCGGCGAGAAGGATATCCTGGTCTCCATCTCCATCAACATCCCCGATGGCGAGGCCATAGCCGATGGCGATCTGCGGATCGACGGTCTGGGCTTCAAAGTTGGGTTCAGCGGCGTAGGCGGACGTGATACAGAAACCGAGGGACAGCGTAGCGGAAAGTTGGATGATCTTCATGGGCGGGGCTTCGTATGCAGTATGATGATGACCCTAGCGAGAGAAGAGGGATGGGGGAAGCCCTCACTCGATATATCTTCCCCTGATCGGGCTGCAAAATGGTGTCTTTTGAGTTCGCGAAATGCGTCTTGCCGCCGATTACCGTTGCCTGAACAAGGCTTCACGGTAGTATCAGCTCGAGGTAGTGTTAGAATTCCTGCAAGAGCACTGGCGAAGCGCGGTGGAGATCCTGATTCTCTGGGTCTTCATCTACCAGCTCTATCGTACTTTCCGGGCCACCCGTGGGGCGCGTATTCTGGTAGGGCTGGCTATGATTTTCGTAGTCCTTACCCTGGCTTCCCAACTTCTCCAGTTGGAGGTGATGCAATTCATCATTACCCGGGTTGCGGTTGTAGCCGCCCTTGCCCTTCTGATCATATTCCAGCCCGAACTGCGGATGGCTCTGGCCCGACTGGGGAGCTCCCGGTTGTGGTCGTTCAATATTACTCAGCAGGAAGAGTTCCTCAGCAGCCTGGCGGATGCGGTGTGGCAGCTTTCCAAGAAGCGGTTTGGAGCTCTCTTCGCCATTGAACGTAATATCGGTCTCAAGGATCAGATTGAAACAGGGGTGGCGATCAACGGTTACCTGAGCCCTGAGTTGGCCCTCACCATATTCCATCCTAAGACGGCCCTGCATGATGGGGGTGTGGTTCTTTCCGGTGAGCGCATCGTGGCAGCATCCTGCGTGTTCTCGGTGAGCCAGACCGAGATCGGAGATCGTTCCATGGGGTTGCGTCACCGTGCTGCCATCGGCCTTACCGAAGAGAGTGATGCGGTGACCATCGTGGTAAGTGAAGAAACCGGTGCTGTCTCCATATGTGTGGACGGCAAGATTGAGAGGAACTTGAATGAAGACGAGTTCCGCGATCGACTGGAAGAAATATTCCTGAGCAACAGCGAAGGCGACAGTGATGAACAAGAGGATACTGAAGAGGTTGTTCCAGACGAATTGGATACCCAAGATAGCATCGCTCCTGGTGGCGATCGCTCTCTGGTTTCTGATTAACGGATACCAGAAGAGCAACGCCGTTTCGGGTGACCCAGTTGAAGAGAGCAGGTGATCCTCTCGGGGCGCGTGAAGAGAAAAGGGCGTCGCATCGAACCTGAGTTGCTTCCGGCATTTCCTTGTTTTTTTCACCCTCACACATTCATTTCAGCCATGCCAGAGACCTTCCTTGTCACCGGGACAGATACCGGGGTTGGTAAGACCTATGTCACCTGCCAGATCGTGCGAGCACTTCGGAAAGCGGGAGTGGACGCGGTGGGTTACAAGTCGGTGTGCTGCGGTGAACGCAGCGATGCTGAATTGTTGGTGGCGGCCTCGGGGAATGCGGAGCCCATTGAGGCGCTCAACCCGGTCTGGTACCAGGCTCCGGTCACGCCTGCGGTGGCGGCCGAGCTTGAAAGCAAGCCGGTGAGTCTGGAGGCGATTCGGGCCCACGCCGAGGCGCTGGCGAAGCGCCATGAAGTCTTGCTCATGGAAGGTGTGGGGGGGTGGGAAGTGCCCATGACGAGGAAGGAGACCTTTGCTGATCTGGCAGAGGCCCTTGGCTGGCCGGTTCTCCTGGTGGCCGCCAACCGTCTGGGTGCGCTCAATCATACTCTTCTGACGGAACGTGCGATCCGGGATCGAGGTCTCGAACTATTCGGGGTGATTCTCAATCACCTTACCGAGGACCATCATATAGCGATGACCACCAACCGTCGCATCCTAGACGAGTTTCTTACTGTTCCTGTCTACTGTCTGGAGAACGGGGATGACTTCCATGGCAATATTCTCGTTGAGGAGTTCCGGGCGAGGCAGAAGGGTGATTCCGTCATGAGCTGAGCGGAGCCCGGGTCTCGCATGGAAGTTTCCACCTTTGACTTTTTGTTCTACCGCGGCACCCTTCAATCATGAGCTCGCCCCCATCCGTTCCGGACGCCACCGGTCACTTTGGGAAATATGGAGGTATGTTCGTGCCCGAGACCCTGATGGCGCCTCTACAGGAACTGGCGGAGGAGTACGAACGTGCGCGGGTCGACGAGGAATTTCAGAGCGAGTTCGAGTCTCTCCTGCAGGACTATTGTGGACGGCCCACTCCGCTTTATCATGCTCGACGGTGGAGTGAGGCAATGGGCGGGGCGAAGGTGTATCTCAAGCGGGAGGATCTCCTTCATACCGGGGCCCACAAGATTAACAACGCGATCGGACAGGCGCTCATGGCAAGACGCCTGGGAAAGAAACGTATTATCGCCGAGACCGGTGCCGGACAGCATGGGGTAGCGACCGCCACGGTGTGCGCCAGGTTTGGGCTCGACTGTACCGTCTATATGGGGCAGGTCGACATGGAGCGGCAGGCGCCCAATGTACAGCGCATGGAACTGCTCGGAGCCAAGGTGGTTCCCGTCACTGCTGGTCAGGCTACCCTTAAGGAGGCGGTGAGCGAGGCAATGCGTGATTGGACCGCTACCGTTGAGAACACTCATTACATTCTCGGTTCGGCCCTTGGATCTCATCCGTTTCCCATGATGGTGAGAGATTTTCACCGGGTTATAGGTCAGGAGGCCCGCGAGCAGATCCTGTCCAAGGAAGGGCGGCTGCCCAACCTTCTGGTTGCCTGTGTTGGAGGGGGATCCAACGCAATCGGACTCTTTCACCCCTTCCTTGGGGACGAGGAGGTTCGTATGGTCGGGGTGGAAGCGGGCGGGGAGGGAATTGTACCCGAAAAGCACGCTGCGCGCTTCCAAGGCGGCAAACTGGGCATCCTACAGGGGACCAAGACCTGGCTCCTGGCAGATCAAGACGGGCAAATCGAACTCACCCATTCCGTGAGTGCTGGGCTGGACTACGCAGCGGTGGGTCCGGAGCACGCTTTCCTTAAGGAACTTGGACGGGTTGAATATACCTACGCTACCGATTTCGAGGCTCTGAGCGGGTTCAAGGAGCTCTGCGAGATTGAGGGGATTATTCCAGCCCTGGAGAGTGCACACGCCATTGCCCATGTTGCGAAGGTTGCCCCGCAATTACGGTCGGACGATTTGATAATTGCGAATCTCTCGGGACGTGGCGACAAGGACATGGAGCAGGCCTGTCGCCTCCTGATGGAGGAGTGACCGGAGCGTGTGATTTGCCGCCAGGGCGATCCTACTTTTTCCACCAGTCAGGATCCCGCTCCCATACCTCATGGGACGGAGATTCGGCTTGGTGGTGTCCCGCGGCTTCCATGTTGTCGTTACAGGAGTCGTCCTTCTCCTCTTCAAGGAAGTCAGGCTCAAGATCCCCGTTACGTGATTCACTACGCGCCATTACGATGAGGATGGTAAGGATCATCCCGAGGGAAAAGCTGAGCAGGGCCACCATCGACAAGGGCAGCATGTCGTCGGCGGAGAGGGCAAGAAGCTCAAGCTCGTTCATTGCTGTGTCAGATATTAGAAGGCAGCCGAAGGGGGGCAATCTCCTTGTGTCCTGGAAGCAGGATGAATCGGGGAAGAGGGGCGCCCCGAGATCTATCCATCGTCAACAGAGGAGGGGGTCCGAGGCGGTATTTTTGGTGTTTTTGGGGCCGGAAAAGTCCTCCTGACGCATTGACAAATGAGGGGTTGCGGCTAGTCTCCCGCCCCCCGGTAGGTATTCGGAGCCCAGAACCACCCGAAAATCATGAGCAAGCGCACATATCAACCGTCCAAACGCGTCCGCAAGCGCCAGCACGGCTTTCGGGCTCGCATGGCCACCAAGGGAGGGCGGGGTATTCTCAAGCGTCGCCGCCAGAAGGGCCGTAAGCGTTTGCTGCCCAAGGGCGCAGAGCTGCCCTACAAGCGTCACACCGTACAGCACGGGAAGTAACCGTCCGGGCGGAGAGTCCGTAAAGGGGTCCCGTCTGCCCTGAAATCATGCGATTGCCGCGCCGATTGAGTATGACGCGGCGTGAAGAATTCGCCGCGGTAAGGAAGGGGGGGGAATCCCTGGCGACCCGCAATTTTGTCATGGCAACTCTGCCTCATGCCGATCCGGAACTCCTCAAGTTCGGCCTGATCACTTCCCGTCAGTCTTCCCGGAAGGCGGTGATTCGAAACCGGATCCGGCGTCATTTACGGGCCATCCTGGTCAAGCACGGTGACAAACTGGAATCCGGGCGGTATCTTGTCATGGTCGCTCGCCACAAGGCCGCGGACGCCGGGTTTCAGGACCTGGAGGCGGACTGGCTTCGTCTGGCCCGGCAACTCGGCATCCTGAACGAGAATCGGCCTCAGCAGCAGAATCCAGACTGAGCGGGAGCTCGAAAACAAGATGAAGTGCGTTATTCGGATTGGTATTCGTGGCTACCAGAAGTTTCTTCGTCCAGTTTTGCACGTTGTTTCAGGGGGAGGAAGCTGTCGCTACGATCCCAGTTGTTCGCATTACTTCCTGGAGGCGGTGGAGACCTACGGATCATTGAAGGGAAGTTGGTTGGGGATTCGCCGGATTTTACGCTGTCATCCTTGGGGAGGCTGTGGGTATGACCCCGTTCCACCGGTTGGGAGTGCCGGGGCGGGTCCTGGCAGTTGTCGCTCAGGGGAGTCCCGGCCCCATTCCTGACCGCGCTTCCGTTCTCGACTCCCAACCCCACCTCAAGTAGCAAAGGACTCTCGTTTTGGATCGCAAGGCTTGGATTGTTATCGCGCTGTGCTGCCTTGGGTTGGCCGTAAATTTTCATTATGGCGCGAAAAACCGCGAGGCCCTGGAAAAGGAGCGCCAGCGGCAAGTGGCCGAGCAGGTGAAGGAAGAAAAGGAAAAGGGCCCTGAGGAAAAAACCCAGCCCGTTGATCCCAAGGATTCGTCACCTGTCCCATCCGAGCCCGTCCCCGAACCTGATCCGGTCGCCCAGGAAGAGACGTTCACCCTGAGGAGCAAAGATGTTGTATTCACCTTCACGAGCTTCGGGGGAGGGATCAAGCATGCCGCGATGAGCGGCCAGTACGCGGTGCAGGACAAGGAGAACCTCGTTGGCCTCAACCGGGAAGGGGATCATCCCATTGGGCGCCTCACTACTGGTGTGGACGAGTATCTCGACATCCCTTACGCGCACGTAAAAGAGCTGGATACGCCTTGGAGTATTACCTTTGTCGGGAAGACTCCGAGCGGTCTTCAGATCACGAAGACCTGGACGATTGAAGGAGTAGCAGAGCAAGAAGAGGACAACAGGGCAGAGGAACCCCAGCACCGGCTCAAGCTTGAGCTCGAATTCGAAAACGACGGGGAGAGCCCGGTCAATTTAAGCGATTACGGACTCTTCGCTGGTTCGGCTGCTCCGCTCTGGGAGGGGGAATGGGATCGCCACATCACCCTCTTTTATCAAAAGGACGGGGACTACAAGAAGCGACGGGTTCTCAAGTTCAAGAAGGGGAAGAAGCCCGCCTTCCGGGAAGATGCCGGGATGCTCGGTTTTGCAGGGGTGAGCAACCAGTTCTTTGCAACCATCATTGCTCCCGAGAAACCCTACGATGCGTGGGTCTGGGGCAACCGCAAGGAGGTTGATTTGCCCAAGATCGCGGGTGGTGGGAAAGGGGAAGCCATTCGGATGGGGGTAAGCCTGCCGGAGGAAACGCTGAGCCCGCAGGGAGACAACAAGGAGGCTCTCACCTTTAATATATATCTCGGTCCCAAGAACAACCTCCTGCTGCGCGAGACCGGTGAAGACTATGGGAAGGTGATGAACTACGGAATGTTCGGGGGGATCAGCTATGTTCTTAACTGGCTCCTGAACGTGCTCTTTTCGGGACTGTTCTCCAAGATGTTCGACACTTGGGGGTGGGGTTACGCCATTGTGGCACTTACCATCATTATCCGGGCTGCGATGTGGCCTTTGCAGAACAAGTCGACCCGCGCCATGAAGCGGATGTCCAAGCTGCAACCGGAGATGAAGGAACTCCGTGAGAAGTACGCCGACGATCCCGGGCGCATGAACCAGGAGATGATGAAGATGTACCGGGAATACGGGATCAATCCGCTCGGAGGGTGCCTGCCTCTCCTGGTGCAGATTCCCATCTTTTTCGGTTTCTACATCATGCTGCAGTATGCGGTGGAGCTTCGCCAGCAATCGTTCCTCTGGGTTGAGGACCTTGCCCTTCCGGACACGGTGTACACCTTGCCCTTTTCACTGCCCTTTCTCGGGGATGGGGTGAACCTCCTTCCCACCGTGATGGCGGTCACGATGGTGCTGCAGATGGCCCTCACGCCTAAGACGGGTGATAAGATGCAAAGGCGTCTCTTCATGATGATGCCCATTGTTTTCTTCTTCTTCTGCTATAACTTTGCCTCGGCCCTGGCACTCTACTGGACCACTTCCAATATCTTCGCTATCGTACAGATGTTGATTACCCGGCGCATGCCGGAACCGGAACTCAAGAAGAAGGGAGTGAAGAAGAAGGGATTCTTCCAGCGCCTCCAGGAGCGTGCCGAGGCGGCCCAGAAGGCACAGAAGGAAATGCGTTCAAGCCAGATGGGTGGGCCCGGACCCAAGAAGACCAAGAAACGAGGCCCGCGAACGGGAGGATAGATGTGCCTCATGGCAAGGGCCTGGGCGCTGGAGCGGATAGTGGTTCGATACCCGGCTTGACCGGGTCGCCCCTCCTTCTAAGCTGTCGGCATGGAAGCCCTCTCCGAAGCTCACCAGATTCTTGAGTCCATGGTCACTCAGCTTGGGTTTGAGGTGACCATCGAGAAGGAAGAAAGCCAGGAAGGAGCCTGTCTGCAGATTCTGACCGAGGAGAGTGGTCTTCTCATCGGGAAGCACGGCGATCGCCTCGACGACCTGCAGTATCTCGTCAATCGCATCCTGCAGAAAAAGATGGAGGATCCCCCCCGCATCCGGATCGATTGCGATCATTTCCGTGTGCGCCAGGAGGAGAAGCTCATCGCTACCGCGCAGGAACTGGCGGGCAAGGCCAAGGAAAGCGGAAAAGGGATGAAGATGCGCCCCCTCAACGCCTACCACCGCCGCATCGTGCATAATGCCCTGATTGATGATGACGAGATCGAGACCGTCTCACCAAGGAGCGATGAGCGCCTGAAGCGTATCCTCATCCGGCCCGTCTCCTGAAGGTCCAAAGTCGTCTAGCCCTGGCACACGGAAGACAAAAAGGCCGCAGTCCCTACTCCAGAATGGAAACTCATCGCCTTGTTCTTCCGGAGGATCTCAACCATTACGGCTTCCTCTTCGGCGGGCGACTCCTGCGCTGGGTCGATGAGGCGAGCTGGATCGCGGCCAGTCTCGACTTTCCAGCCTGCCGCTTTGTCACTATCGGGATGGATGAGGTGGTTTTCCGCCACAGTGTGCGCGAGGGGACCATCCTGTCCATCCAATCCGAGCAGCAACGTGTGGGATCGACTTCGGTCACCTATGAAGTGACCGTGCGCCATGGCAAGGCGGGTGATGGTGAGCCAATATTCACCACCCGGGTGACCTTCGTAAACGTGGACGAGCACGGGGAAAAGGTTGTCATCAGGGCGTGAGGCGATGGCGGACGCGCTTGAAGTGGACATCACCCTCGCGATCGTCAAGGGGGAGGACCAAGATGCTTGGCGTCGGGCGGCGGCCCGCAGTTTGAACCTTCCACCCGCTCGGGTGGTGAGCGTTGAACTTCTCAAGAGGTCTATCGATGCCCGCAAGGCGCCCGTCCGGTATCGCTTGCGCCTCCGGGTAGGGATCGATACCCCGTTGCCGCCGGAGAAGCCGATCTCTCCCTCCTTTTCCCGTATTCCGTCGCAGGCTGGACGGGTTGTGATCGTGGGGTGCGGACCCGCCGGAATGTTTGCGGCTCTCCGCTGCATTCAACTGGGCTTGTGCCCGGTCATCCTGGAACGAGGGAAGGATGCTTCCGCCCGGCGCTTTGATCTCGCCCCCATCCTGCGTGAGGGCCGTGTGATTGAGGATTCAAATTACTGCTTTGGTGAGGGAGGCGCGGGTACCTTTTCCGACGGGAAGCTCTATACCCGGGCAACCAAACGTGGACCGGTGCGGGAGATATATGAAACTCTGGTTGCGCACGGAGCTCCAGTCGGGATTCTCACTGAGGCTCATCCCCATATCGGATCGAATCTTCTTCCGAATGTGGTGAAGGCATTACGAGAAACCATCCTGGCCGCGGGTGGGGAGGTGCATTTCCAGAGTAGAGTAGAAGAACTCATTCTCGACGATGCCGGGTCGCGTCTGGAGGGAGTGACCACGGCAGATGGGCGTGAATTTCGTGGTGAAAGTGTGATTCTTGCGACTGGGCACTCGGCCCGGGACATCTACTTTCTCCTGTTACGCCACAACATTTTTCTGGAACAGAAGCCCTTTGCGATGGGTGTGCGTGTCGAGCATCCCCAACCTCTCATCGACAGCATTCAGTATCACTGTGATCCAGGCGTCGAACGTGACCGTGCGCTTCCCGCCGCGCGCTACCGGCTCGCCTCCAAGGTGAAGGGCCGCGGAGTGCACTCGTTCTGCATGTGTCCCGGGGGATTTATCGTGCCCTGTGCCACTTCCAACGACGAGGTGGTGGTGAACGGAATGTCGCTTTCGCGGAGGGACTCGCCCTACGCCAACAGCGGAATTGTGGTTGGGGTTGAGCCTGAAGACACCGTTCCGTGGCAGGCCGAACACGGGGTAATGGCTGGCCCGGCCCTGCAACAGGAAGTTGAGCGCTCCGCCAAACAGTCTGGAGGAGGAGGGCAAGTCGCACCCGCACAGCGGCTTGTGGACTTCCTGGAGGAGAGTGAGTCGCAGGATCTGCCTGCGACAAGTTACTTTCCCGGGGTGCGTTCTGCCCGGTTGGACAAGCTTCTGCCGGAATTTATTTCCACCCGGCTGCAGGAGGGACTGCGCCGCTTTGGCAAGTCGATGAAGGGTTATCTCAGCGAAGAGGCTCTCCTTGTTGGCTTCGAGACCAGAAGCAGTTCTCCCGTCCGCATTCCGCGGGATACCTCGAGCCTGCAACATCCGGACGTGGCAGGGCTTTTTCCCTGTGGCGAGGGTGCGGGCTATGCCGGAGGTATCGTATCGGCTGCCCTGGATGGGCGAAAATGTGCCGAGGCGGTTGCGGAACTTGCGCGGTAGTCCCGGGCAACGTCCTGCCATGATACCCCTGGTGGATGAACAAGGCGGAGGCGCCGTTAACCTGGAGCTAGATTCTCAAGGTGCGTCTGGGCGACCTTTATGCAGTTGCGGAAAAAGGACATTTGCTGGTCGACCTTTCCTACGCTCGCGCTCCCCTCCATGATGGATACAAGCAGGGAGGCTTCCGCAACCGGGTCGATATCTGGTCTCACCATCGCAGCTCCCTGACCACGTTCCAGAGCGTCGGAAATGGCACCACGCCAGGTGTCATAGATGATGCCAAGGCGCTTACGGAAGCCCTCGTCGAGGGGAGACATCTCTGCCGCAAAATTGCAGATAGGGCTGCCGTTGAAGAGAAAGCCGCCCTCGGGATCCTCCTCTTCGATTCGTTTGAGAAATCGTTTCAGAATATCCCGTAGGGATTTGATCGGATCCTCAGCCTCTTCCAGGGGGTCGACCCACCAGTTCCTGACGGCAGGAGCAAGTAGTTCTTCCAGAACGGCATAGCCCAGCTCATTCTTGCCCGCAAAGTGATGAAAGAGGGCACCCTTGGTGATGCCAGCCGCAGTTACAATGCGATTGATGCTCCCTCCCTGAAATCCGTGCCGATAGAACTCGCGGTAGCTGGCTTCCAGCACCTTGCGTCGGGTCCGTTTGGGATCACGCACGCGGGGCATGGCCTGAAGCTTACATACCCCCAGGAATGTTGCAAGCGGGGCCTCCACCCGGTTTGGACGGCCTGCTAGTCCGAGGGTCTCAGGGAAGGGAACGGCGCCGGAGCCTTGGTCAGCGTGGTCCTGGAGGCATCTTTTCGTGGAGAAAACGGGTCATGGTCTCGTAAACATGGCGCCGTGCGTTCTTGCCTTCATTGATCGAGTGAGTGCCGCGGGGGTAAGTCATCATGGAGAAGGGCTTGTTATGCTCGATGAGCCTATCGACGAGTTTAAGGTAGGTCTGGTAGTGGCAGTTATCGTCGGCGGCTCCATGGATGAGGAGAAGGTTACCCTCAAGATTCTGCGCGAAGTTGATGGGGGAACCTTCGTGAAAGGCCTTCCGGTTTTCACCCGGCAGCCCCATGTAGCGTTCCTGATAGATGGTGTCATAGTGTCGCTGGTCCGGAACAGAGGCCACCGCGATGGCGGTTTGGTAGAGATCGGGAAACTTGAAAATTGCGTTCAGGCTCATTGAACCTCCACCACTCCATCCCCAGGAGCCTATTCGTTCAGGATCAAGCCAGGGTCGTTCCTTGAGAACAGTTCTTACCGCGGCGGCCTGATCACGAGGGGGAAGAATCCCAATCTTGCGGAAGGCCTCGCGTCGCCAGGCGCGGCCGAGGGGAGAACGGCTGCCCCGGTTGTCGAAGCTCATGATGACGTAGCCCTGCTGGGCCAGCATGTGATGCCAGAGGCCTCCCCAGTTGTCGCGCACCACCTGGCCCGCCGGTTCTCCATAGACGTAGACGAGGAGGGGATACTTGTGGCTGCGGTCGAGATCGGGAGGCCTGATACACCGGGCAGGAAGGTGAATATCCTCCGCGATTTTAACTTGGAAGAACTCTACAGGAGCGAGTTTGAGAGCTTCTACCTTGCGGTGGAGTTCTTCGTTGGCCTCCAGGATCTTGATCACCCGGTGATCAGGCAGGCGGATGAGGCGGGTCACCGATGGGGTGTCTGCATCGGAGCGGGTCCAGACTGCGAAAGCACCGGTGGGTGAAATTCGATAAGAGTGTGTGCCGCGTTTCTCACTCTCGGGAGTCAACCGGGTCAATCCCTTGCCATCGAGACCGACCCGGTAGAGGTAGCGCTGCGCGGGATTGTCCGGCGAGGCGAGAAAGTAGGCCCAGTGTCCATCCTGGTCGACGTGCTGGAGATCGATATCGAATGATCCGGGGGTGAGCTTGGTGATCTCCTTTCCGTCGCGGGAAACGCGGTAGAGTTGCTCCCAGCCGTCCCTCTCGCTTGTCCACGTGAAGTTCGCTCCCTTCGGGGTCCAGTGAAGGTCGTTGTGCATGACGACCCAGGCAGGATCGTGTTCCTTGAGGATGGTCCTTACCGCCCCGTCCCGCCGTTGTGCCAGCATAATGAGTTTGGTGTCCTGGGCCCGGTTCAATTGCTGGAGGATCAGTTCATCGGAGTTTTCCGGTCCGGCCCATTCCATGCGTGCGAGGTAATGTTCGCGAGGATCCCCGGGGACCTGGAGCCAGGTGGTTTTGCCGGTGTCGACCTCGACTACCCCTCCGCGACAGGCCGCGTTCTTTTGCCCAACCTTTGGATAAGCGAATCTGGTCAGCCTGGGATAGCGTGCAGAGACATGGTCCAGCATGGTGTGCTGGCGGACACCGCTCTCATCAAACTGCCAGTACGCGATGGCGCGGCTGTCGGGACTCCAGCGGAAACCGTCCCGGATCCCCAGTTCTTCCTCATAAACCCAGTCGAATCGTCCGTTAAAGACCTGCTTGGAGTTACTGGTGGTGAGGGTGCGGATCGCGTGATCGGGAAGTGACTCAATGTGAATGTTGCGGCCACGAACATAGGCCACCTGCTTCCCGTCGGGGCTGAGCTTGGCAAACATGAGGGAAGAAGGAGCAGCATCCTTCCCTCCCAGTTGCTGCAGGCTCTTGCTGCTAAGGTTGAGGATCCAGTAATCACCGCGGGATTTGCGCCGCCAGACCCGTTTGGAATTGGTGTAGAGAAGGAGCAGGGAAAGATCGGAAGAAAAGGAGTATCCATCGATGTCCAATGGTTGTTCCGCATCCTTGGGCACCAGTTCCTTGGAAGAGACAAGGAGTTGGGATTGCTGATCCTTCCCGGCTGTTGCGAGCCAGATCTCCCGACTCCCTTTGTGGGAGCCTTCCTTGGTTTTCCTAAGGAACGTGTAGCGTGTGCCATCCTCCAACCAGCGCAGCTCGAAGCGTTTCTCCTTGAATTCCTCGGTGCCGTGGATCCGTTCGAGGGTGAGGCGGGAGGAGGCGGGAAGTCGATCCGCCTTGACTAGCACCGCGCTGAGGGGCAGCAAGGTAAGAAGCAGTGACCCGAGGCGAGAAATACGATTTTTCATCGAGAATTGGAGAAAAGGAGAGAGGTCAGAGGTTGCGCCGGGCAGGGTGAGGATTTTACGGATACAGGAAATGGCCCTGCCCCCTTCTGGCGGGTACTCTGCTTAAACAGTCTTTATCTTGGTCATATTGAGAGGCGCTCGAGTTCAGGTGAATCTCGGGACAGTATCCCGATGTGGCGTATGCCAGGAAGGTGAGCAACCCCTGCACAGGATCAGTCGTGCTTGAACTGCTCGGCGAAACGCCAGCGGGTGGTGTAGTCCCGAGTGAGAGGAACGCTGGAAATTTCAGCGCGGACCATTTCCACGGGAATGCGATTGCCCCGTAGGATACGATCGTGAAATTCGCGTGCAGTCATCTTGCCGGAAATAACGAGTTCCCGGTGGAGAACATGGAATTGCATCCCTCCCAGCATGTAGGCGCACTGGTAAAGAACGGGTGTGCCCGGGGCCAGAGAGCGGCGGACTTCCCCCTCAGCATGGGTTCGCTCATGACCGACCACTTCGACCAGGAGGTCCACGCACTCCTGGGGGGTGAACTCGTTGAGGTGGTAACCGAGGGAGAAGATGATGCGGACGCAGCGGTGCATGCGCCAGAAGAGAAATCCCATCTTGTCCTCGGGGGTCTTTGGAAAGCCGCGATCCCAGAGCAGCATTTCCCAGTAGAGAGCCCAACCCTCGGTCCAGAATACAGTCCGGTACATCCCCCGGTGAGTGTTGTAGCGGGAAGTCATGAAGTCCTGCAGATGGTGTCCGGGGATGAGTTCGTGGTGCACGGTCGCCGCCGAGAAATGCGGATTGTTTCCCCGCATGCTCATAAGCTTGTCGGCATGCTCCATGTCCTGATGAGGGTAAGAGACGCTGATGGTGGATCCCCCTGTGAAGAAGGGGTTGAAACGCTGACGGCCTGGAGACATCATCCCTACCCGCCAACTGTCCTTGGCCAGTTGCGGGATCGTGACCAGGGAGTGCTTTTCGAGATAGGCAATGGCCTCAAGGGCCAGACGGCGGATGACGGCTGATTGTTCTCCCGGGGGGACGTGCTTTTTCTTCACGTGTTCCAGGGCAGCGAGGACGTCATTACCGAATCCGAGTTCCTTGGCTACTTTCTTTTGCTCCTGCACGCACCAGGCCAGTTCCTGTTGTCCGAGACGAACTAATTCGGCGGCTGAATAGGGAATCATTTCCCGCTTCAGCAAGGCGGCAAGTTGTTCCTTACCAACGGGTGAAGCATGGTTTTCGCCGTTGAACCCTTCCCTCTTCTGTTTTTGGACCGGCTTGGGTTTGCGCTTTGGGTCGGGCTTGAATGCGTCGGCGTATGCAGCCAACGAGGCAGACAGTTTCTTGCTTGGAGCGGTGATCCACCAAGTGAGGAGAGGATCGTAGCCGCGGTAGTAATTGAACCAGTTATCGACCACCCGCTGCAATTCCCGGGACGCATCTTCGGCGGTCTTGAAGCTCTTTTCGGCTGCCTCATCAAGGCCTTCTTCCTGCTGCTGCTTCCGGCTTTTGCCTACAAGTTCTTCGATCTCTTTACGCTGTGCATCGATGGAGCGGGCCAGCTTTTCGAGTTGCGGAGCAAGCTTTTGCGGATCGTATTTGTCCTGGGAGCGTCTTCTGTATTCCAGGGCTGTGATCTTCTCTACGAACGGAACGAGGGTGGAAGTCGACCGCAGATGGGCCGCTTCCCTGGCTAGTTGCTCCTGGTCGCGTTCCAGTCGATGGCGAAAGAGGATGTAGTCCACCTGGCCCGATCGGTTCATCTTATCAAAGTCCATTCCGAGGAGGACGCGGTGCCAGTCCTCAAAGAACTTCTCCATTCCTGCGATCCGTCTTTCCTCCAACCGGGATGGAAACTCCCGCTGGAAGGTGTCCCGGTCCCGGGGGTAGCGGTCCAGTAAGTCGCGGAAGTCGTTTGTATGGGAGGTTACAATTTCTCGGCCTTTTGGTGGGGTGTAGCGGGGACCGTGGGTGGAAACCTGGGCCTGTAGAAGGGCGGCTCCCAGCAGCACAAGGGTCACGGGGAGCAGGTAAGTAGGATACGCATTCATGATCGGCTGAAAGGGAATTTACTTTGAGGTATTGTAATTGGGAGGCTCGATTCCAAGGAGGTGTTTGCGGAAGAAATCCTTCCGGCGGCGATCACCGTGACGTCCTCCGCCTCCGTGGCCTCCATTGGGGACGACGATCAGATCGAAATCCTTGTTGGCTCGGATGAGGGCATCAGCGAGTCGCAAGGTCGACTCCGGAGGGACGTTGCGATCGAGTTCTCCCACAATGAGGAGGAGTCGTCCTTCCAGGCGGTTGGCGTTATCGATGTTGGAGGATTCCGCGTAGTGAGGCCCAACAGGATAGCCCATCCACTGCTCATTCCAGGAAGCCTTGTCCATGCGGTTGTCGTGACAGCCACAGGAGGAGACGGCCACCTTGTAGAAGTCCGGATGGAAGAGGAGCGCGCCGGTGGAACTCTGTCCGCCAGCCGATCCGCCATAGATGCCCACCCGCGTGATATCGTACCAGGGATTCTTCTTTGCGTAGGCCTTGTGCCACAGGATGCGATCGGGAAATCCGGCATCCTTCAGGTTCTTCCAGCATGCGTCGTGAAATGCCTTGGAGCGATTGGCAGTGCCCATCCCATCCACCTTGATCACGACGAATCCCATTTCGGTCCATCCCGAATAGCGTCGACCCGGGTTCCAGCGCTTGGGGACGTAGGAGTCGTGAGGGCCGGCATACATGTCCTCAAGGACGGGGTACTTCCTGGAGGGGTCGAAATCGGCGGGCTTGCATACGATTCCCCAGATATCGGTCTTGCCGTCCCGGCCCTTGGCAGAGAATACCTCAGGAGGTTCCCATCCGGAGGCCACCAGTTCGCTGATATCAGTTTCCTCCAGCTTGCAGACGAGTTTGCCGTCGGAAACGCGCCGCAACTCGTGGGCGGGAGCACGGTCGATCCGGGAATAGGTGGCGATGATGAACTTCCGGTCCGGAGAATAGCGGATTTCATGGTCGCCATTTCCTTCTGTGAGGGCCGTGAAACCGGTCCCGTCAAAATTGACACGGTAGAAGTGCATGAGGTAGGGATCCTGATCCTTGTGCCTTCCGCTTGCCCGGAACCAGATCTGCCGCTTTTCCTCGTCCACCTTGTCCACGTACCGCACCACGAATTCGCCCTTGGTGACCGGTTTCATTGTGCCGGTGGCGATATCGACAAGGTAGATGTGCCGGTGGCCGTCCTTCTCGGACAGATAAAGTATCTCCTTCGTGGGCTTGAGCCAGTTGACCCGGGGCATGCCCATTCTCAACGCGTGTTCGGTCCAGATGAAGGTCTTGGTCTGCTCGTCGATGATGTTCCGGTGCCTGCCGGTGAAGAGATCCACTTCGATAATGCGAAACCGTTGATGTCCACGATCGATCTTCTCGTAACGGATGTGCCGACCGTCTTCCGTCCAGCGAAGATGAGGACCGCGGAAGTCAATGAGGCCTCCTTCCGGTTTCTTGTGCTCGCGCTTGGCGAGATCGAACCAGTTCAGCTCGTGAATGGTGAACTTGTCGCCAGGCAGCGCGTAGCGTCGGGTATGCAGTTTGGCCCGCCCCCCTTCCCGGGGAGAGGATTCAATCATATGAACCGGCCCTACTTCGCCGGGTTGGACCCGGAAGGCTATCAGGTTGTTTGAGTTGGGGGCCCAGAAAGGGGCCTGATAGCTGTTCTTGTCCATTCCATCGGTAGAGAGCTGCCTCTCCTCGGACCCCTCCTTGTTGGCGCGGACCCAGAGGTTGTGGTCCTTGACGTAGGCCCGCCACTGACCGTCCGGAGAAACGTCACGACTGGCTCGGTAGGGTTTGTCACGAGGGGGTTCCTTCTGCTCCTCTTTTTTCGGAGGTGCTGCGGCAGCCTGCGGTTTCTCGGTCTGCTCAACCCTGTAGTTCTTGAGATCGCAGCGGTACCATTTTCCCTGCATGCGGAAGGTTGTAGTTCCGCTCTTAAGATCAAAGCTCAGATCCTCAAGGGGCAGTTGGACAGCCCTGGGTTCTCCTGCGCCTGCTTCCTTGAGGGCGGCAGCCAGTTTTCCGTGATCGAAGGCTCGCTGCCGCAGTCCCTTCTTCAGATCGACCAGGATGAATTCGCGTTCTCCCTCCGCCAGGTCATTACGATACCACATCCAGGCTCCATCGGGAGCCCAGTGTGGATTGATGCGGGTCTTGTAGATATTGGCATTGGCAACCGCAAGCGTGGCGATGAGGAGGGCAAGGATAGCGGGGGCAGGGTGAATCTTCATATGCTCCGCGAAGTTACTGCAGAAATCCGGTCCTCTTTCAATCACACAGTCCTGTCATGGAGCGGCAAGAGCTTTTTTTGTGCCACCATCTGATAGCGGCAGCATGCCCAACCGGATCCGGGACCCTTCCTCAAGGCCATTCCGGTCCCGGGACCAGGCTGCCGGGAGGGGAGAGATCCCTCCGGGTCAGGGCAGCCTCATAAAATGGCAGGCTCCCTCTCCCGGAGAGCATTTGAACATGCAGGATTACTCTCCCCGTAACCGGGCGAAGGATCTGCTGGGGATGCGCACCGGGTTCTTCAGGCGTACCGTTACGGTGGCGGTGCCGTTTCCATTGTCGACCTGTGTCAGGAACTCGGTCAGGTTGGAACCGGAGTTCCAGGTGATGAGATCGCTGGAGAGTTCGATGGTGAGAGTGCCCAGGGCGTTGAGGTTTTTCTGGTAGGTGATGACGAGGTAGTCTCCCTCTTCACCGTTGACCTCAAGTCTCTGTGCGCTGACCTGCAGTCCCGGGGCGTCACTGGCAGCATCCGGGCGCGAACCATGGAGGAACTCCATGAAGTTGCTGATGGTGTCGTGGTCATCGTCATCGTTGGGGCCACCCTGAACATTGCTGGTGGCAGCCCAGGAGGCATAGTCCACCCCGCTGGACTCCGTCGTTCCGGGAGAGCCGCCCGGGTTCCGGCTGGCAGTCCAGTTGGCTGCCTCACCGTGGTCCGGATCGCCCGAGGGATTAACCAGAACCATACTGGGGCCGGCCCCGTCGGCGGCAGTGGGCCAGGGGAGTTGGTCGTTGTAGGTAAAGTCGAGGATGGGTTCGAGATTGGAACCCCGAATGATGACAGTCTCACCATCGTTGCTGAGGCGACCGGTGTATTCGAACCACTGGACACTGGGAAGAGAACCATAGCGCGCCTCGTAGGCGAGCCGGTTACGGAGGAGGAGCAGGCGGGCACCGGAGGCAAGAACTGTATTCTCGGGGAAGGTGAAATTGATCCCTTCGCTGAAGCGGACATCGGTGAGGTCAACGTTCCGTGGTCCGATGTTCAGGAATTCGAGGAATTCGTAGTCGTCACGGTCATTGCTTACGGAGGACTCAGCTACTGTCTCCGGGCTGGCGGGATGATAGTGCATTTCCGCAATGACGAGATTACCCGGGGCTGCCGGTTCCGTATCAATGGTGAAGAGGGCTTCATTGAGGGCGCTCCATTCCCCGGTGCCGTTGTTGTAGGCACGGGCCCGCAGTCTGGCAGGTTCAGTGAAGAAGATGGGGTCAGAGACGTTGTCGCCCCCTCCGCCTCCCCCGGCAGTGGTCTCTCCACGGAGGACCATGTCCATGCGCATGTCCGAACTGGTGCCGCTGGCCTGATGGACCTCAACTGCAAGATTGTTTATTCCGGCCCGGAATGAGCTGACAGGAATGGTGTAGTCGAACCACGAATCTTCGCTGCTGGTGGTGCTGCTGGCATACTGATCGTAGTCAGCATTGGCCGGAAGGTTGGGAGTCCGGAGGATTTCGGATCCGTTGAGATAGACCGCGGCCGCATCGTCGTACTTCAACCGGAGAGTAAAGCGGAGGAAATTGGACGGATCGGGAATGTCGACGTCTGTCCGGAAATAGGTGGTTGCATACTTGCTGTTGCTGTTCGGTCCAAACGAGACGGTCGTGCCCGATCCCTCACCATCGGAACCGTAGCCGAGTTCGGAGGGGCCTTCAGACCAGGAGGAGTCATCGAACCCGTTCTCGCGCCAGGCTGTGCCCTGGTCGCTGCCATCATCGAGGAATTTCCACACGTGTCCGGTGGTGATGAAGGTCTGTGGGGGGTCGGCCGGATTGCCACCACCGAAGGAGGTCAGGGAGGCGGTGGGATTGGCAATTCCACCGGGAAGGCGCGGGTCACTTCCGTCCAGGGTGTAGTAGATCGTGTCGGCATCCGTTGACATGGTGACGGGCGTGGTGCGGAGGACGGATCCACCATGCTGGCTGAATACCGGGGCAATGATATCGGGATACATTCCCTGGGACCTGAAGCGCCCGATCATGGTATTGGTCAGTCCCGGGAAATGGCTGCTCATCAGGTTGGACTGGTACGATTCCCAGGAGCCCGGGGAGCGGAAGTTCCAGCGGGCGGCCTCTGAAATGAAACCGGGGCGGGCCTCGTCCACCCGTTTGCGCAGGCGCTCGATATTGTTCGCGGGTGTAAAGGCCCCGTCATTGAAGAAGTGCTTGTGAATCCGGTCGGCAACCAGGATGCGGAAATCCCCGCCCCCAAGGCCGCTTTTCATCCGCGACATGACGCTGAGGGGACCGGCATGTCCGGCCTTGCCCGAGCTGGTGCCGCGAAGGTAGCCATCCGCATCCTTGATCATGAACTTGAAGGGGATGTTGTGGATGGAGGAGCCAATGGCCCGGAATTCACTCTCGGAGTCACCACTCACCCACACGAGCATGAAATCGATGATGTTGGCCACATCGATGTGATCGGAAGCATTGTTGAAGGGATCGGATCCTGCCACCAGTGACTTGGTAGTGCTCCAGAATTGTCCCGGACCATCGTAAACTTCCTCGTCATTCCGGAAGTTATCGTTGGCGTTGACAGCTTCATAGTCGCCCTTGGGTCCACCAAAATAGCTGGAAGCCATGTCGGCGCTCCACCGTTCACGCATGTGATACTGTCCCCAGTACCTCCCGTTGAGATAGACATGCACGAAGCGTCCGTGGGGGCCGATGTTTCCCATGTCCAGCATCGTGTCGTCGGTGAACCGGTTGGACATGTAGGCGCCTCGCGAGTTCATGTCATGTGATCCGCTGCGGAGGTTGATCACATCAAAGACCTCGGCGGGGGGGTGATGCTTGTACTGGAAGCCCTCGAAGATCGGATACCGGACCTTGGTCTTGCCAAAGCGTTCCCGGAAGGCGACGCGAAAACTCTTCTTCCGGAAATTGGTAAAGCGGCCACCATAATTGCTGATTCCGCCGTTTTCCTGGAAACCCTCTCTCCCGTCGGGGTAGATCATCTCGATCGAGGCAGCATACTCTTCGCGGATATTGCTTCCTCCTTCATTGAGGAAACCGGAATTCTGCGTAATGAGGGAGATGGAAGGAACGGCCCTGAGTGAATCAGTGCTTCCAAACCCGACGTCAGAGGGAAAGATGTAGGTGTGGGTGTCCACATTGGTGGGCTGGAATCCAGACTTATGCGCCATGGCCCGGACAACGCGCGTTCCACGCGTTTCACTGATCGTGATCGGGTTCCGGTAGACCTGGCCGCTGGTAGAACTGGGAGTTGATCCGTCGAGGGTGTAACGGATTTCCGCGCCCTCGGTGGCGCTGGTGAGTTGAAGCTGGAACGGCCTGGTATAGAATCCGCGGTTGATGCTGAACTTGGTGTCCTCCACGAACCCGGCGAAGGTGTCGCCATTGTAGGCGCCTGGGGTGGGATTTCCCAGGAAGCCAGCTTCGCCCACGGAGGGATTGGTGACCTGTACGGAATGCAGTTCCGGGCTTATAAGCATGTCCGAGCTGCCAATGCCGTCGTTGAGACCATGGATCGCCAGAATATTGGTGCCATTTCGCAGGAGTGAGACCTGACTGGTGAGATCGAACTCCTGGTAGGTTACTGCCGAGCTGTCGGTATGGTTGGAGGTTGCTTCCGAGTCGTAGTCCAGGCTCTGCGGGGAGGGCGCATTCTCGGACTCGACCCAGGTTCCATTCAGGTAGGCTGCGAAGCCGTCGTCATACTTCATGCGCAGGGAGAGTTCTGCGACCGCGGAGGCATCGGTGAGTTCGAAAGGGACACGGAGGTAGAGGGTCGTGCTCACTCCGTTGAGGTCATCCTCAAGGTTCCCGCCTGCCCCGAACTCGGGGATATATGTACTGTTTTCGTCATAGCCCACCCCGGTTGCGGCATCGCGCCAGTCCTCGTCATCGAATGGAATCTCAGTCCACGCCGTTCCCAGGGTAGCGTCGGCATCAGTGGTGGGGACGTGAACCTTGGCGGCCGCGTCGCGGGCGAGCAGGACACGCGAAGTGCGGTTGCCAGTCTGCATGAGTCCGTAGGAGATATCTTCGCGCTGGCGGGGAAGCGGGTTGTCGGTCGATCCAAAATCGGACACCACTGAACTACCGTCGGGCGCGATCAGGCCGAGATATTCGCCCTGTTGGTCGAGCTTGAAGTTGGTATGCAGTTCCTGGCCGACCACCCGGCGGTCCTTCTCGGAGGCGAAGACGAGAAGGAACTGCCCGGCATCGAGTTGCACGGAAGGGATGGGCCACTTGGTGAGGGCCGATTCGTCGTCGGTGAGGAAGTAGCCGCCGAGGTTGACTGCCACCGGGCCGGAATTGAATAGTTCGATCCAATCCGAGGAGTCGCCATCACTGTCTCGCAGACCGTCGCTGTTCTCGGCCAGAAACTCGGTGATATAGAGGCGGGCGCTCGCGGGTGGGGCGGCAAGGAGGATAATGGCGAGGAGGCAGAGGGCCGGGGCGGAACGACGGAAGGGCATCATGGGTCTTGTTTCTGCGTTATGGAAAGGTCGGGGATTATACGTATTGAGGGAACTAAAACATCCAAAATATGCAGTTCAAGGAATGGATTTGCTCCCCGGTCGCCTAGGCCAGACTGTCCAAGCGACTGGAGGGATACCGCAGTTGGGGGGCAGGGCTCTGTTGATCCGGATGGGGATCAGGAGATGATCTCCTCAACCACACGGGATTTCTCGACGCCGGTAAGGCGTTGGTCCAGTCCCTGGAAAGGGAAGGTCAGGCGGTGGTGATCGACTCCGAGGAGATGCAGCATGGTGGCATGGAGGTCACGCACGTTGACGGGATCTTCCACCACGTTGTAGCTGAAGTCGTCGGTTTTTCCGTAGTGCATTCCCCCCTTGATGCCTCCACCTGCGAGCCAGCCCGAGAAACAGCGTGGATGGTGGTCGCGTCCGTAATTGTCACGGGCAATATTACCCTGACCGAATACGGTTCGTCCGAATTCCCCCGCAAAGACGACGAGGGTGTCCTTCAGGAGATCCCGATTCTTGAGATCGGCAAGCAGGGCGGCGGTAGGTTGATCGATGTCCCGGCACTGGCCGCGCATGTTGGCGGGAAGGTTGGTGTGATGATCCCAGCCGCGGTGGAAAAGCTGGACGAAGCGGACATCCCGTTCTGCCATGCGGCGGGCAAGGAGGCAGTTACGAGCGTAGGAACCGGGCTTGCTCACTTCCGGCCCGTACATTTCAAGAATATCCTTTGGCTCACCGGAGATATCAGCCAGCTCCGGGACGGACTTCTGCATGCGGAAGGCCATTTCCTGCTGGGCAATGGTGGTCTGGATCTCCGGGTCTCCGATCTCCTCATGATGCTTGCCGTTTATCTTGCCAAGGGTGTCGAGCATGCGTCGTCTGACATCAGAGTCGATTCCCCTGGGATTGGAGAGAAAAAGAACGGGATCTCCCACGTTCTGGAAGGAAGTTCCCTGGTGTTTGGAAGGAAGAAATCCGCTTCCCCACAGGCGGGCGTAAAGAGCCTGGACGTTCACGCGGCCGCTCCAGAATGCGGAAGGAACCACCACGAAGTCCGGCAAGTCCTTGTTGAGGGATCCCAGTCCGTAGCTGAGCCAGGCGCCCATGCTGGGCTTGCCCGGGATCTCGGAACCGGTGCAGAAGGAGGTCTTTCCAGGGTCATGGTTGATGGCGTTGGTGTTGAAGGAGTGAATCAGGCAGAGGTCGTCTGCCACCTTGGAGAGGTGAGGGAGGAGTTCGCTCATCCAGACCCCGCTCTTTCCCTGCTGCGCGAACTTGAACATGGTGGGAGCGACCAGCTGCTGGCGCCCGCGAGTCATGGTGGTGACCCGCTGCCCCTTGGTGACTGACTTGGGCAATTCCGTCTTGAAGAGTTTATGCAAGTCCGGCTTGTGATCGAAGAGGTCGACCTGGCTGGGAGCACCAGCCATGAAGAGGAAGATGATGCGTTTGGCCTTGGATGGATGATGAAGGCCAGCTGGGGCAGCACCCCCGGCCTGAGGAAGGAGGGAAGCCAGGGCGGTGGTTCCAAGGCCCATTCCGGAGTTGAGCAGAAAGGAGCGGCGGGAATGGAGTTCGGAGGTGGTGGCAAGGAGGTCAGTCATGGTCTTGGGGTGCGCTACGGTTTTCGGGTGCCGATCGGAAATGGGTAATCATTGTCTAGTCTTGGTGATATCCATGTTGTAGAGCGTGTTCACCAGGACGGTCCATGCCGCGAGGGTGGCGCGCTCGCCAGCAGTAGCGAGAGTTACTCCTGCGCAAAGTTCCTCGGCCAGCTTGGGGTTCTCCAGATAGTTCTTTTCGAGATCTTGCAGAAGAAGTTCGAGGAGGGCGCGTTCCCCGGGATCGGGCAGGTGGGAGGTGACGCTCTCGTAGGCCTCGGCGAGGGGGTCGTCGGGGCGAAGACCCCGCTGCGCGATCAGCCTTCCAGCAAGGTGGCGGGCGGCCTTGAGATATTCGCTTTCGTTCAGGAGGAGCAGGGCTTGCGAGGGTGTGTTGGTACGTTCGCGACGGGCAACACAGGCGTCCCTGATAGGCGCGTTCAGGATTGTCAGTTGAGGGGGTGGCATTCCGCGTTTCCAATAGGTGTAGACAGTGCGGCGGTAGATGGCCTCCCCGCTGTCTGCCTTGAAGCGTTCCCCGATCATGGTGACGGCCTTCCAGAGTCCATCGGGTTGAGGGGGTTTCACACTTTTCCCATACATTGAACCTGAGAGCAGTCCGCTCGTGGCGAGGATCTGGTCCCGGATCATTTCGGCATCCATGCGGAAGCGGGATCCGCGGGACAGCATGCGGTTTTCGGGGTCTCCCTTGAATTGCCCGGGATTGCCCGCCGACGATTGACGGTAGGTGCGCGACATGACCATCTGCTTCATGAGGGCCTTGATATCCCAACCGGATTCGATGAAGGAGACAGCGAGATAGTCGAGGAGTTCGGGGTGGCTGGGGACTTCGCCCTGAGCTCCCAGGTCTTCCGAAGTCTTGACCAGTCCTATACCGAATACCTGTTGCCAGAAACGATTGACGGCGACCCGGGCGGTGAGCGGGTTTTCCCTGGACACGAACCATTCCGCCAGGTCCATGCGGGAGGCTACTTCCGCTTTCTTTCTGAGGGGAGGGAGGAAGGCGGGCGTGTTACGGGTGACCTCCTCGCCCGGGTCGTCATAGCGACCGCGCTTCATGAGATGCGTTTTGCGCACTTCCCCGCGTTCTTTCATGACCATGGCCTTGACCATGGTCTTGTCCAACTGGGCCCGCCGACGCGTAAGGGTGTTTTTCTGGGCGACCAGTTCCCGGGCGGCCTGCATGAGTTTTTTCTTTTTCTCCGGGTCCTTCTCGGCGAGTGCGATTTTCTTGGCCTCCTCCACCTTGGGATTATGGGTGGCCAGTTTTGCGTCGATCTCCTTCAGTTCGGTCTGTTCCCCGGTAGTGCCCAGTTGCCTGAAGGGTGGCTGCAGTCCCCGTTGTTCCCCACCATTGGTTTCCGGTTGGGCGTCTATATTGTTGAAGAAGGCAAAGAGGGAATAGAAATCCTTCTGGGTGAAGGGGTCATATTTGTGATCGTGGCAGGTGGCGCATTGTACGGTCATTCCCATGAAGGCCGTGCCCACCGCAGTCACCCGGTCAGTGACGTTCTTGAAAAAGCTTTCCTCGGGAAGGGCGGTGCCGCGATCGATAATGAGATGAAGTCGATGGAATCCGGAGGCGGCGAACTGGTCACTGTCGGGGTCAGGATAGAGATCGCCGGCCAGCTGGTAGCGGACAAAGTCGTTGTAGCCGAGGTTCTCGTTGAAGGCCCTGATGACCCAGTCGCGATAAGCGATGTTGTTCCGGTAGAAGTCCTTGTGCATTCCGTTGGTGTCAGCGAAACGGACAAGGTCGAGCCAGTAACGGGCCATGTGCTCACCATACTGTTTCCGTGAAAGAAGGAGATTGACGAGGTTCTCGTAAGCGTCGGGACTTTTGTCGGCGAGAAATGCACGCACCTCCGTGCGGGTCGGGGGCAGACCCGTGAGGTCGAAAGTGAGACGCCGGATGAGCGTGCGTCTGTCCGCATCGGGGGAAGGGGTCAGTTGCTCACTTTCTAGACGTCGCATGACATGGAGATCGATTTCCTGCGGGCTCCACTTCCGGTCAACGACCTCCGGGGTGACGGGTTTCTCCGGTGGAACGAAGGCCCAGAACTGCTCGTAGGGTGCTCCCGCGAGAATCCACTGCCGGATGATGTCCTGATCTTTCTTGCTGAGGGGCTTCTTGTGCGCCTTCTCCGGGGGCATGCGCTCATCCGGCTCGGTGGCGGTGATGCGATGCCATAGTTCGCTGCCTTCAAGGGAGCCGGGCTTGATGGCGGTGATGCCATCATGAGTGCGGTAGGCGCCTTCCGGTCCGCTGGCCTGGTCGAGGCGCAGCTTGGACTTGCGCTCGTGTTCGTCTGGACCGTGACAGGCGAAACAACGATCGGAGAGAAGAGGACGGACATCGCGGTTGAAGGAGATTTCCCGGGCCTGGGCAACCGGTGAGGTGCAGACCACGATAACAAGGCCGATTTTGTTCCGGAGGGTCATTGCGTGGAAGGATAGGGCGAAGCTCTCGAGTGGTCACGGAAACAAAGAGGTGAAATCACGTCAGGCCATTCTGATTTTACCCATGCTTTTCAGTAGTTCTCACTGATCCGTGGCGGGGGATCAGCGATCTTTCCTGGCGCATGGGGTGATGCATCGCGAAATTCGATTGTCCTGATGCGTTGACGTTGCCCGTCTCCACTTCGTAGGACTGCGAGGATGAGTCGTTATTCCCGCATCTTTCTTTTTCTATTTCCGGTGGTTGCCGGGGCAGCCCTGGCTCAGGGAGACCGGCTCTCTCCCGGGCAGGCCCTTGCGAAATTGCGGGTGGCGGAAGGATTGCAGGTAACAACTTTTGCGAGTGACCCGGAGATCGTCAGCATATCGAATCTCGACGTCGATCATCGTGGTCGGGTATGGGCCTGTGAATGTGTGAACTACCGGGGGAACCGGGGGAAGCGGCCCGCTGGTGACCGCATCCTGATCCTGGAGGATACCACCGGCGATGGTATTTCTGACAAGACGAAGGTTTTTTACCAGGGACCCGACATCGATATTGCGATGGGTCTGTGCGTGCTCGGGAGCAAGGTCATTGTTGCTGTTTCGCCGGACATCCTGCTCCTGGAAGATACTGATGGTGATGACAAGGCTGACAAGAAGACCGTATTACTGACGAGCGATGCAGAGTTTCAGCACGATCATTCGTTGCACTCGTTCGTATTTGGTCCGGATGGCCGTTTTTACGGAAACTTTGGCAACACAGGTCATCGACTCAAGGATGCCGCAGGCAAGGTGATCGTCGATCGGGCGGGACGGGAAGTATCTGGCGGCGGGAAGCCCTACCATGGAGGAATTGTGTTCCGTTGTGACCGTGAGTTTCGAAATTTCGAAGTGCTGGGACATAACTTCCGTAACAACTACGAAGCGACAGTGGATTCCTTCGGGCGTGTCTGGCAGTCGGATAATGATGACGATGGCAATCTGGCGGTGCGATTGAACTACATTCTTGAAGGGGGGAACTATGGGTATCTCGAGGAACTGACCGGGCAGCGCTGGCGGGTGCCCCGATTGACAATGCATCCGTTTCGCGGGAAGGCCCACTGGCACCAGAACGATCCGGGAGCGGTTCCCAACGTGATTGAGACCGGGAATGGAGCCCCTGGAGGGGTTACCGTTTATGAGGGGGATCTTTTGCCTGCGCAGGTGCACGGTCAGGTTCTTTTCTGTGAAGCCGGTGGACATGTGCTGTGGGGATTGCCCGTGACACGGTCGGGCGCGGGATTCACGGCGCGGAAGTTTGATCTGCTGAGATCCCCGGACAACAATCATCGCCCCATTGACGTGGCGGTGGCGCCCGATGGCAGTGTGGTGGTGAGTGACTGGTATGATCCTGTGATAGGGGGCTTTCGCCAGAATGATATCGAGCGGGGGAGGATCTACCGGATTGCCCCGGAGGGGCACCATTTCCAGTCACCCGGTTATGACTTTGATTCTCCGGAGGGAGCAGCGAAGGCCCTTTACAGTCCCAATTACTGCGCGCGTTATCTCGCCTGGATGCGGTTGTACAAACTGGGCAGCAAGGCGGAGGCGCCCCTGCAGGCGATGCTGCAGGAGGAGAATCCACGATTGCGTGCCCGGGCGCTCTGGTTGCTCGGACAAATGCCGGAGAAGGGGGATCATTATCTCGGGGTGGCACTCAAGGATCGTGAAGCAGAGGTGCGAATAGTGGGGTTGCGTCTTGCGGACTTGCGGAGGAAAGGAACTCTGGAGGTGACAGGGAAGCTCCTGCGGGATCCCTCGGTCCGGGTACGCGCGGAGTGCGCGGCGCAGTTGCGCCATCATCAATCTGGAGAAGCGGCAAAGTTGTGGGCGGTTCTGGCAGCACAGTACGATGGGAAGGACCGGTGGTATCTGGAAGCTCTGGGAATAGGGGCCGAGGGCAAATGGGATGCCTGTTTCAGGGAGCTCGAGGGCCTGGGCATTAAAATCGGGACGGGGGCATGGAATGATCTGGTGTGGAGATCGCGGGGGACAAGGACCCCCGATCTGCTGGCGAACATCATTCTGGCTGCAGATGCGGCGGATGATGTTGCCCGTTATATCCGGGCGTTCGATTTTCAGGCAGGTGGAGAAGAGAAGGCCAGGGCCTTGCTCAGGGTGGCGTTGGGTGAGAACGTTAGTCGGAAGATCGCGCTTGAGGCGCTGGGCAGGGTGCCGATGGAGGAATTGCAGAGGGAGGGAGATCACCGTCCGAAGCTTGCCAGGATGCTCAGTGGGGGAACGGTGGATGCTTCCGTTATCAAGCTCATCAGGGACCTGCGGCTGGAGGAAGCGTATCCCCGGTTGCTGGAAATGGCCCAGGATGAGGGGAATGACCGCCGGGTCGATGCCATCGGCGCCCTCCTGGCCCTCCGACAGCAGGATCTGATCGTGACAGCCCTCGAGGGCGCTGACGCGGTAAAGGCGCTTGCCACCGGACGCGTCCTTGCCCGGGCAGAACGACCCAGTTCCTTTGCTCTCCTCTGGCCCTTCCTCGCCAAGGGGGATCTCGACGGGATGGCCCGCCGGGAAACGGCACGGGAGATGTGCAGGTCAAGAGTGGGGGCCCTTCAGGTGATCAAACGTCTTGAGGCGGGCCTGCTGGGGGAGGAGATCAAGCCAGCGGTGGCGAGTGTTCTCCTTCTTCATCTCGACGGGGAAGTGCGCAAGCGCGCTCGTCCACACTTTCCCCTGGCACCCTCCCGGGATGCGCAGGCCCTGCCGCCCCTTAGTGAACTGGTAGCCAGGCGCGGAGATGCGGATAAAGGACGGGAGATTTTTGCAAGGCAGGGACAGTGTGCAACCTGCCATCGGGTGGCCGGGAAGGGAACGGCAATTGGTCCGGATCTTGATTCGGCAGGGAAGAAGCTGGCACGTTCGGCCCTTTACGAGTCAATCCTCTACCCCAGTGCCGCGATCAGCCACGACTACGAGAATTACACTGCGAGGCTGGGAGATCGGAGCGTTGTCGGTGTCCTCGTAAGCAAGAGCGAAAAGGAGATCCAGTTGCGGGACGCCCAGGGAACGCTGCAGGTTCTGGAACGAAAGCAGGTCAAGTCATTGGATCGCCTTCCGGTCTCGCTCATGCCGGCCAATCTGCACCAGCTCCTGACCACTGCGGAATTGGTGGATCTCGTCGAGTATCTGGGAACCCTGAAGGAGTAGAGGAGAGTTGCGGCGGAGACGGAGAGCGTAAGGCTGGGTGGGCAGCACTGGGTAGTGGGATTGTCCTGGAATAGAAAAGGCGGTGAAACCGCAGGGGTTTCACCGCCTTGAGAATTGGATTGAGAACTGGCCTAGGGCGCGGCTGCTTCCACGTTCACGTTGTCGATGGAGAGCCCGCTGAAGGCATCCGCGGTTCCATCACTGACGAAATTGAACTCGATGCGGGCGTTCTCACCAATAACCTCGATCGGGACTGGGACGCTGACATCGATGTAGTCCGTATCGAATTCGGTCATGTCGATGGCGTAGTCAGATCCCAGTTGGACATCGTCGCCAACCCGGCGGAAGCGGACGGTGGCGGTGTCCCCGAACCCGTCGGCATCCCGGAAGGCCTCGAAGGTCAGTTCCGCACCGGGTAACCCACTGAAGTCGAGGGGTGGTGAGAAGAGGGAGATGTCGGAGTCCGTTCCGTAGTCCCCCAGATTGGTGGAGAAGGCGTTGGCCGAGCCGTCAGCTCCCGTGATCGGGCCCGTGCTGCCGGAAGGTGTGCCCAGTTCCCAGATGGTGTTGTTACCGGCGTCATTGACAACCGCAACCCAGTCACCCGTGCCTGATTCGAAGTCATCGGTGAAGAAGGGGGGTAGGACCTCCTCGCGGACTGCGATGAAACCGGTTCCCGCGTAGGGGGCGGGGAACTCCACGGTCGCCCGTCCCGATGGGTCGGCCGGGATGTCCTGGAATCCGGCCAGTTCCGTCCACGATTCAGGTGGAGAGTTCAGATTGGGGCTGACCAGGAGGTCATACTGTCTCGCGGCCTGGGTATTGAACTCGGCGCGGATGGTCAGGGGATCGTTGCTGGCGAGGCTGACCGCGAGTCCGAGAGCGTCGATGAGGTCTCCCCCGCCGGGACCGGCGAGGTAGAGTGCCCTGATCTGGGCGGCTGATCCCGCACGACCATAGATGCGTGCCTCGTCAATCAGTGCGTCAAGCCCGCCAGGTCCGCCACCGGCTCCGCCATGCCGGAGACCGAAAAAGACCTCCGCGTCATTGGTCGGCCAGGTAACAAACGTGCCACTGACATATGAACCGATCTCTTCACCATTACGGTAACCGGTAATTTGCACCTGCCCGCCGCCGAGATCTTCATAGGTGATTGCCATCATGATCGGCTCCCCGACGGCTGTTTCCGCAAATCCCGGATTCCAGTCCTGGGTTCTCTGGAAGTTACTGCTGCCGTTCATCCACCGGTTGGGCTGGCGCTCGGCAAAGATGATGCCGTCAAACGTGTCAGTACTCACCTTGTCCAGGGTGATAACGGAACCGGCCTTGACCACATTCTCAAGGCTCTGGAGCGTGAACCACGAAACCAGGGTCTTGTCAGCGATAAGGGGTCCGCTGTAGCTGCCGGCGGTATATGCCCAGCCGGTAGCAGTGGTTCCCCCGCCGTTCACGTCGAGCGCACCATCAACCACCACCGCATTGCCCTGCAGGGCCAGGTCTGGAAAGTTGCCAATCTTGTCGACAAGCTCCTCGCCGGGATCGAATGTCCACTGGCCGACCAGGTCCTGTTCGAAAGGCGGTGGCGGAGGATCATCCGGGTCGGTGGGATCGCTGAATAGTCCGGCGAGCTCCTCCCCGTCATTAAATCCGTCATCGTCGCTGTCGACATCGAGGGGATCGGTTCCGGTGTCACTGGCGTTGACAAAGGTGCCGGTGTTGGTTTCGGCCCCGTCAGCGATCCCATCGCCATCGCTGTCAGTCTCGATGGGGTTGGTCCCGGCGTCGTATTCCTCCACGTCGGTGAGGCCATCGCCATCAAAGTCGCCGGGTCCGAGCTGGGTCAGGTCCCCGGGGAAGTACTGCTCCTCGTAGCCGTCGGGGATGCCGTCGCCGTCGCTGTCGACGCTGGGATCGAAGCTGTCGATATAGACGCCCCAGCTCTGGCCGTTGGCATCGTCGTCAAAGACCGCGGGGGCCCCGCTGCTGATTCCAAAGGTGCTGGCG
>JAKVCR010000061.1 GCA_022448985.1 Roseibacillus sp. | reverse complement strand
TGGTCCAGGAACTCCTTGCCGTCGGAAAGGTAGACCCGGCCCTTGTAACTTCCCGCCACGTATGGGGCATAGCCCCGGGGCATGTATTCAGCATGAGGGGTGGCGAGCCTGGCATGCCCGTCGCAGAAGAGGCTGATCAACTTGGCCAGCTGCAGGCGGAACTGGTTGAGGGAGGTTTCATCGGCGAGGGAACCCCGGATGGCATCGAGGGCCCCGCGGTAGTCCACCGGGCGTAGCTCCAGGTAGGAGAAGCATTTCACCAGCACGTGCTCGAGATAGTCGAGATCCTCCTCCAGCTCCCTGCGGGGGACGAGCTCCGATTCCTTCAGCTCCGGGCGGGTGACGAGGAACCTGTGTTCGGCGGCAACCGGATGTTTTCGCTCCCGGGCGATGGCCGCGGGGTCGAAGAGCACCCCGGAGAGAACATGCGTCTTGATATAGGCGCGTACCACCTGCCGGTCCGTGGGGGCCACCTCGTAGGCCTTTTTTACGAAGGGTAATCCGCGCTTCGGCTGTCCCAGCCCCTCCGCAAAGACCTGCCACCCGAGCATCGCCATGGTGCTTGCGTATTCCGGATGGTCCGGCGCCATCCCGGCCAGCAGGCGGGCGGCCTCCTCGGCATTGCCGCGCCGGAGGGCGCGCATTCCCTCCCGGTAGGGGTCGAGGCTTGGGGCTTCACCCTCCGCGAGGCCGGAAAGCTTGAGATCGAGATGGAGGTCACTGCTGGAGGGGCCCGACTGGTGGACTTCTACCGCAATCGTGTTCAAGGCCCCGTGCTTGAGGCGGGCGGCCGGGATCCTGATGCTCAGTTCGCTGCTCTCCCTGATGGCGCGGGTGGCGCGACTTCGGGCCGTGAGCTTGCCGGCCTCAAGATTATCCCGGGCCACCTCCGTGCCATTGAGGTAGATTGCCACGCCGTCGTCGTAGGTGACGCTGAGGCCAAGTTCAGCGAAGTCGTGCTTCTCCCTGGGCCCCACCTTGAAGGTTTTCCGAAAGTAGGCGGTGATGGGCTTGTCCGCGGGATCATCACCAAACTGGATGACGGTTCCCAGTCCGTCCTTGCCGTAGCCGAGGGGGGCCTTGCCTTTCTTCCATCCGGAATCATCGAAACCGGAGGTGGTCCAGTCCTCCCCCGGAGCGGCCCTGCCGTCGAGGTAGCGCCACTCGGTCTTCCCTCCGGCGGGAACAAGGATCTCCTCCGCCCCGGCGAACCCGGCGGGGAGGATCAGGAAGGCCAGCGCGCAGAAGGACACTCTCATGATGAGCGAACGCTAGAGCATGCAAGCCGGTTGGGGACAGGCCAAATTAGGGGGAGTGTTGCGTAGGATCAACGTGCGGAACCCCATCCGAAACCCGGAGGGAGGGAGTAGGGCCGGAGGATCGCAGCCCGGCCAGCAGCCACGATATAGAATCGCACCAGGTTAAGGGAGATGCTCTAATCGTATCAGGAGCCAAAAGAGGAAGATCATGAGCCTTTGGACACCGCCGGAAGTACCCAAGGAAATGCCCTGCGAGAAATGTGGGGAACTGACCTCCTATAAAGGGCTCATCGGGGCAGGTCGCGTGCCGTGTGAACATTGCGGGGCACCCCGGCCCCACACCCCGGCCCGGACCGGGTGCTGGCCCACCATCTTCCTGATTTTTTTCGTGGGGGCGATCCCGGTGGCTCTGATCTACGGCCCAGGGGCAATCGCGGTCATCTTTCCCCTCCTCCTATTGCTGTTCCTGGTGATGTTTGCCCTGTTCATCGCCGGTTGCATCTACATGAGGTGGAAGGGGAACCCTCGGTCCTACTCGCTGTCTTTTTTGATCGGCATCCTCGTGGTGGCCGGATCCTTGTGTGCCCTCTACGCCATGGGTTCCGGGACAAAAGCCGGGATGACCCCGGCGCTGGTGGCAATCGTGGCCATGGCGCTCCTCGCCTTTGTCGCCCTGTCCCGGGTTAGAATCCTGGACCAATCGGACGATCCTGCAGGGTCGGAGAGAGAGGCCGGACCGGAGGAGAGCTCTCCGGAGGAATAGGAGCCGGACAAGGCTGTTATCCAGAAAACCTGGAAAAAGAAAAAATCGGACCGCGGCGTCACGGTAGGGAGAGTAACAGGCAGTTAATCAACGGAGTGAGATCCAAGGTCCTGCATAAAAACAAAACTTAGAACCTCGGCCTCTGCGATCTCACCCGTTGTGAAAACTGCCTCAATTTTTTTGACCCATGAGGCTGTCTCCAGTGATTTCCAAGGAACTGGATGACTAACAAAGAGGCTACAGGATCAACATGCAATCGCCGTAACTGTAGAACCGGTATTGTTCACGGACGGCCTGCTCGTAGGCCTCCATGATCAGGTCGCGGTTTGCGAAGGCGCTGACCAGCATGAGGAGGGTGCTTTTCGGGAGGTGGAAATTGGTGAGGAGGGCGTTGACGATCTGGAATTCGTAAGGCGGATAGATGAAGATGTCGGTGTGCCCCTGGCCGGCGGTGACCGGGCCGGTGCGGCCGAGGTGCTCAAGGACGCGGGTGACGGTGGTGCCGACCGAGATGACCCGCCCGGCCCGGGTGATTCGTTCCGCGGAGGCGGCGTCCAGCTCGTAGGCCTCGTCGTGCATCCGGTGTTCGGCGGGGTCGTCGACCTGNACNGGACGGAAGGTGCCCGGGCCGACATGGAGGGTCAGGAAGGCGTGGGGAAGGGAGGCGATCAGTTCCGGGGTGAAGTGGAGTCCGGCGGTGGGGGCGGCCACCGCGCCGTCCTGCCGGGCATAGACGGTCTGGTAGCGCTCGGCATCCGAGGCTTCCTCCCCCCGCTCCATGTAGGGCGGCAGGGCAAGCTCCCCATGGGCGCCTTCGTCGACGGGCTGGTCCCAGGTGATGAGGCGGTAGCCGAGCTCGTCGATCCCGGTCACGGTGCCGGTGCTGCCGCCGATCTCCACGGAGCGACCGAGCTTCATGCGTTTCCCCGGGCGCACGAGACAGCGCCAGTGAAGGGGGTCGGCATTGTCGACCCGCAGTAATTCAATGCGCCGGTCGTTGGAAAAGAAGCGGGCCGGGACCACCCGGGTGTCATTGAAGACAAAGAGATCGTTGTCCCGGGCGAAGGAGGGCAGTTCGGCGAAATTGTGGTGTTCGATGGTGCCCTGCTCCCGGTCGATGACCATCATGCGCGAGGCGGTCCGCTCGGGAAGCGGGTGGGTGGCGATGAGCCCGGGAGGAAGTTCGTAATCGAAGTCAGCGGTGCGCACGGCGGGGGAAGAGTCGGGGCCATGGTTGTCCATTCCGGGTTCCTTCACAGCCAAAAAGACGGGAGCATCGGGGCGAGCCCCGCGGACGGCTACAGCCGCTCGAGGCCAGCCTCCCGGGCCGCAGCACGGAGCAGGTTCATGCCCTCCCGGCGCGACCCGGGGGGATGCAGGAGGCGCGCCTTGACCATGGTGTGGTCCGGGCCGTGCTGTTCGTCGGTGGTGAGCAGGTGGTAAGGTTGGTATTCGAGATCCCACCGCCGGGTGTCCCCACAGGACTGCCATCCGCGCTCCTGCAGGACGGCGAGGAGCTGGTGACGGCCGGCATCTGGAGGGCCGAGGAAGCGGGTTTCGGAGGAGAGGTGGCCCGATTCGTCCCCGGGGGGGGCGATGCTGCCGGGTCGTTGGAGCCGCGGGGCTGGTCCCCCGTGTCGCCAGCGGGCGAAGGCGCGGGTGAGAGGCTGGAGGAAGTCGCAGAGCTTGAGGACCGAGCGGGCGACCGGGGAATCGAATCCCCGGTGCAGGAGGCGGCGGGGGACGGAGTGAAGGGCGAGTCCCTGGTAGCCCGCCTGTCCCATCGGGCCAAAGTAAATCACGGAGTTGGCGTCTGCGCTGAGCGCACCGCCTCCGTAGACACTTCCCTTCCAGGCGATCCCTCCTTGTTTGAAGCGTTCGGGGTGAGCGTCAAAAAGAAGGGCTTCCGCGCGGCCGTAGCCGGATTGCTGCTTAAGGTAGCGCAGCACGGTGGTGCGTCGGCGATGCCAGACAAAGGCTGCGGGGACGAAGGCCAGTTCCCAGCCGCTGTCGAGGAGGCGCCAGCAGAGATCGACGTCGTCCCCGGCGGTCACGAACTGGGGCTGGAAGCCGCCGATGGACTCGAGGGCACGGCGGCGGAGGACTAGATTGCAGCCAGGAAGGTGTTCAGCCTGGAGATCCCCGGTGAGGATGTGGGAGGGAGCGCCCGGGGCTGCGGCCACGATTGCCTCCTGCACGCCTCCGGGCGTGGGGGGCAGGTTCGGTCCCCCGGCCGCGCCAGTCCGGGGATTCTGGAAGGCCCGTGCGACCCAGAAGAGCCAGTCGCGATCGGGCTCGCAGTCGTCGTCGGTGTAGGCGATCAGGTCCCCGGTGGCCTGCCGGGCCCCGTGGTTGCGGGCCACGGAAAGCCCGCCGTGCTCCTGCCGGAGGTAGCGAACTTCCGGGAAGCGGGTCACCACCCCGGCGGTGTCGTCGGTGGAGCCGTCGTCGATGACGAGGACCTCGAAGTCGGGATAGTCGAGGGCCTGGCAGGCGGCCAGGCAATCGGCGAGAACCGCTGCGTTATTGTGGGTGCAAACCACCACCGAGATCCGGGGGCTTTGCAGGCAGAGGGAGGAACGGGGAGTGGCAACCTGCGGAAGTTTCGCGCGAAGGGCCTGCAAGGCCGGCTTCTCGCTGCCGTCGCGGTGGGTCAGCCCGAAGGCCCAGTCGTCCATCGGGCGGCCCCGGCTGAACCAGTGGTCGGACCAGGCGAAGAAGGTTGTGCCCGCCAACCCGGCGGCGAGGCATTCCTCAAGGTGGGCCTCAAGGAGGGCGGCCTGCTCCTCTTCGCTGTTGCGTACGGTATCGAGGCCGAACTCGGTGATGAGGACAGGCCGGTCGCCCGCGATGTTCTGGAGGCGGGGGAGGTAGCGGCCCAGGGCTTCGCGGTCCTCAAGGTAGACGTTGAAGGCGGTGAAGTCGGCATTGCGGGGTTCAAGGTATTCCGTGCTGGGATAGTTGGCGTAGGCGATGGGGAGGTTCCTGGCCTCCGTCCGGCAGAGGTCGATGAGATCCTCGAGAGCCGCGCGGACCCTGGCCGGGCCCATCCACCGGACGAGGTCGGAGGGGATCTCATTGGCGACCAGGAGGGCTCCGAGGGCGGGATGGGAGCTGTGCTCCCGCAGGAACTCCAGCAGACGGAGCGCCCCTTCTGTCCGGAGTCGCGGTTCGGCGAGGAAGTCCCGGTTCCAGTCCCAGGGCAGGCCGAGGAGGACGAGGAGCCCATTTTCGTGGGCGCTGTCGAGGAGATGCTGGTCGGCCCCGGTGTAGACACGGATGGCGTTGAAGCCACACGCGGCAATCCGGGGGAACTCGACCGCGGGGTCAAGTGCTGCGTCGGGGGGGAAGGGCCCGAAGGTGACGCCTTTCAGGAAGATGCGTTCGTCGCCGAGGGCAAGGAAGCGGCCATCGACCCGCAAGCGCACTGGTGCGGACGGGGACACACGCGAGATTGGCCGCTGGCAGGGGATTTGGCAAGACGGGGCGGGCTCCCGCGTTCAGTGGACCTCGATGGCGTTGACTCCCTGTCCGGTGATTTCTCCGATAACCTCCGCGCAGGGAGCATCTTCCTCCTCAAGGACGGCTAGGACCTGCTCGAGGTTTGCGGGGGGGACAGCGAGGAGGAGGCCGCCGCTGGTCTGGGCATCGGCGAGAAGCAGGCGCATGGAATCCGGGACGCCTTCCGCGAAGGAGGAGGTGGTGGCAGCCTTGAGATTGGCCCGGGTGCCACCGGGCACGCAGCCCTCGTCGATGAGCTCGAGGACGCGCGGATCGATGGCGGGGACCTGCCCGCTGTGAAGGATGGCGGTCACCCCGCTCTCGCGGGCCATGGCCCCGAGATGTCCCAGCAGCCCGAAACCGGTGACATCGGTGCCGCCCTTGACCAGCCCGGCCTTGGCGAGGGCGCCGCCGGGGGTGTTGAGGGTGGACATCAGGCAGACCGAGCGGTCGGCGAGGTCGCCGATTTCGACGCCGCGCTTGGTGGCGGTGGAGAGAATTCCGGTGCCCAGGGGCTTGGTGAGGACGAGGACATCCCCCGCCGCCGCCCCTGAGTTGGTGATCAGCTGGCCGGGGTGAACCAGGCCGGTCACGGAGAGACCATAGAGCGGTTCGGGATTCTGGACGGTGTGCCCGCCTGCGAGGACACAGCCCGCTTCCGCTACCTTGTCGGCACCGCCTTTCAGGATCTGGTTGACGTCCTCAAGGGAGAGATGCTCGAGGGGGACGCCCACTATATTCATGGCCGTGACCGGGAGGCCGCCCATGGCGTAGACATCGGAAAGGGAGTTGGCGGCCGCGATCTGGCCGTAGGTGTAGGGGTCGTCCACGATGGGGGTGAAGAAATCCAGGGTCTGCACCATTGCGAGCTCGTCGGTGAGGCGGTAAACCGCGGCGTCATCAGAGGTGGCAGCTCCCACCAGGAGGGATTCATCCTCGATCTGGGTCAGTCCGCGCAGGACCTGCGCGAGGTCGGCCTGGCCGAGCTTGGAGGCTCAGCCCGCACAGGAGGAGAGCTCGGTCAGACGCTTGATTTCTTCGCGGGACATGCCCGGAGAGTAGGGGAGATTTTTTCCGGGGCAAACTCGATGGGCCAAATTGCGGCTAATTTTGGACCCCTCTCTTTAGGCCATTGCCAAGGGCTTGAAATGGGACGAGAGTCCCCTGGTCACCCTCCCGAATTTGTGATCCGAGCATCGATTTTTCTCCTCGCCCCGCTTTTTCCGGGCGTTCTGTCTGCAGTAGAGTATGGGCCGATCTGTGAGTGGCACCGGGATCCCACCACCACGATGGCGATCCACTGGGTCGCCACTGCGGAGAAAGAAGACGAACGCGGCGAGTGGAAGCTCGGGGCGGCTGGGTTTGGTTACGGGGACGACGACGACCAGACGGTGCTCAAGGGCATGCGCAAGAATTACCGGTCGGTTTATATCCGGCGGCCTTATGAAGTGCCCGCTAACGCGCCCAAGGGAGCGGAGCTCACCATCGGGATCCGCTACGATGACGCTTTCATCCTCTATGTTGATGGGAAGGAGGTCCTGCGCAAGGGCGTGGAGGGTGCCGGTGCCGACATCAGCAAGGTGAAGAAGCATGAGGCCGAGGTCTGGGAATACTTCAAGCTTGGTCCGGCAGTGGCAGGGCACAAGGGAGTGATTGCCATCGAGGGCCACAACGAAAAAATCGACAGCTCCGATTTCACCCTGCGGCCGCGTATTGATTACCGGGCCAACGGCAAATTGCATCCCGTCGTGCGGGAAGGTGCCCAGTGGGCCTATCTTGCGGGCGGGACCCCGCGTGCGGGGTGGACCCGGGTCGGGGGGGTCAAGGAGGAGGGCGTCGAGGCCCCGCGCTATCAACTGGCCTACCGACCGAAGACGGGCGGGGCCTGGGCCTTCGCGGACCTGCACGAACGAAAGTTCGGGACGACCGAGCACCGTGCCTTCAGCGCGGACCTGCAGGATCTGGAGCCCGGAACCCGTCATGTGTTCAAGATCGCCCGCTGGGGGGCTCCCGCCGGGACGTGGGAATTCGAAACCGCTCCCGCCAGCTTCAAGGAGGGCACGACCTTCGTGACGGGGGGCGATATGTATGCCACCCGGGAATGGATGGATGCCATGAATCGCCGGGCCGGCAAGGAGGACCCCCTCTTTGCCCTCCTGGGAGGGGACCTGGCCTATGCCAATGGGGCCAAGGGGGCCCGCTGGATCGATTGGCTGGACTCGTGGCACAAGTGCGCGGTGGCTCCCGACGGGCGCCTCATCCCCATGATCGTGGCGATCGGCAATCACGAGGTGAAAGGCGCTTCGTATCGTCCCACCAATGCGCCGGGCCGGGATCAGGCGCCGTTTTACTACAGTCTCTTCCTTGGCAAAGAGGAGGGTGCGCAGTTCACCGTCGATTTCGGGAATTACCTCAGCGTGATTTGCGTCGATTCCGGCCATACCGCGAATGTTGCGGCCCAGACCGATTGGCTCGGACGGGTCCTCGGTAACCGGCTGGGGATTCCCCGGCAATTCGTCTGCTATCATCGTCCGGCCTGGGGGACGGGAGTGAAGGACGATGCGACGGATATCCGGCGCGAATGGTCCCCGCTCTTCGAGCAGTTCAAGGTGGACTGTGTCTTCGAGAACGATCACCACACCTATAAGCGCACCCATCCCATCGTGGGGGGCAAGCGCGACGACAAGGATGGCGTGCTCTACCTTGGCGACGGGTCCTGGGGAGTGAAGACCCGGAGCATTCCCAAGGACTGGGAAAAGAAGCGCCCATACCTGGCCAAGGCCCTGGCGGTAAGGCATCTCATCAAGGTCACCATGACAGAGGGGCAATTCGTCTATAAAGCGATGACTGCGGAGGGGGACATCCTGGACGAAACCAAGCGACCGGTGCGGAGAAGGGCCAAGTAGGGAGGCCCGGAGGCAGGTGCCGTTGCCTACGGCGCCCTGGCCCTTACCAGCTCGGAGAGCTCCTGGAGATCCTTCTGGAGGATGGAGCCGGGCTTGGCTTCCCGGAAGGCGCGGCGGGCCCGGTCCATGGCGTCGGCGGCGAGGGCATTCCGGCCTTCTTCGAGGCAGGACTGCACGTAGGGCCGGACCAACTGGTAGAAGAGGTGTCCGCCTCCCTTGTGGGCCAGCTTGCCCATGGCCCCGAGGTAGGTGGTATGGGCGTCCTCCCAGCGCTTGTTCTCGACGTGAACGAACACCTTTTCGGCGGCCACCCCGATGATGAGATCGAAGCGCTTGTTGCGGTTGGCGGCGATCATCTGGTGCAGGAGCCGATTGTACTCGGTGGTTTCCCCCGCTTCCTCAAGAAGGGCCAGGAGACGCTTTTCTCCCCGGAAGCGCAGGTCCTGCTCTTTGCTGAAGGCGCGGATCCAGTCGCTCCAGAAGCGGCTCCGTTCGGCCAGCTTGCTACCCGGCTTCTCGAGCTGGGCGGCCTCCTGTTCCCAGGCCCAGAGGTAAGTGGGGGCGATGCGGCGGGCCTCCCGCAGGCAGGTGAGATGGAAGGAGGCGCCCGGGTTGAGTTCGGCCCAGGTGAGGGCATCGCAGGCCCGCACGAGATTGGGGGCGGCTCCCGAGCGTTTATTGAGAAAGGCGCATTCGGAATCCGTGAGACGGCGCCAGGTCTGGGGATCAAAGGCCTGGCCCACCGGGTAGTCCTCATGGCGGAACTTGGCGAGGTCAAAGAGCCAGCGGCCGTAGCCAGCCATGTAGCCCATCCAGGCGTGCTCGCCGGAGTTCCCCTGCCCGAGGAACACGATGCAGGGAACACCCTTGGCCTTGGCGGTGTGGGAAGTGAAATAGGCCTGGTCTACGCACAGGCCGCCCTTCTGTCCGATGGAGAAAAGCTCGTAGGCCCCGTGGGGCCAGAGGTAACGCCGGGCCTGCAGACGGGGCAGATCATACCTGATCGTGGTGAAGAGATCGTTGAGGTGCTTAGCGCCGCGGATCTTCACTCGTTGGGCGTAGGCCAGCTCCTTGAGGGGTACGGGGGAGTCGACGAGGAACTTGAGATTGGTAACCGAAAAGCGGCTGGGGTCGTAGAGGAGAGCTCCTTCGCGCTGTGACTTTACGATCCAGGCAAAGCGCTCGGAAGGGGTTTCCTGTCCCCGCGGGACGGCGTCCGGGTCGACGAAGTGATGCGGCCACCCGGAGGGGAAGGGCTGGTCAAAAACAATACTGAGGGCGATGGCGAGATTGGTGAACTGAAAGGCATCAGCGGCCTGGTCGCGAAAGATACTACAGAAGATTTCCAGGGCTTTGGCGTGATCGTCATAGGGGGAGAGGGCGCCCAGGAAGGCGTCGCGGATGGCAGGTTTCTGGGCGAGGGCAATGAAGGTGCGGCGTGAGCGGAGGTCCTTGAAGAAGTGGTGTCCCGTCTCGTCTTCCGGGTAGAGGGTCAGCCACTTGAGATGCCTGACCCAGCGGATGAAGTTGGCATTGGCGAGCACCTTGGCAGGACCAAGGCGTTCCTGGATGGCGAGGAGCTGTTCATGGATCGACGTTGCTTCCCGGCCCCATTCCTCCGGCGTATCGTGCTCTTTCCACCAGGCCGCGTTGGCCTGCTCAGACCACGCTCCCACCTTGGTCCCGGCGTGCAAGGGCAGCACGAGGAGAAGGGCAAGGATTGCGGGGAGGGAACGGGGCACGGGAAGATACCATGGCCTCCGGAGCGGAAGCGTCAACGGGAGAATGGGATGGAGGAGCGGTCCGGTCCGCCTTCTCAGGGGGCACAAGGCAACTCCGCAGTTTCCGGAACTTGATGCTGCGGAGGGGGGAGGGCATGCTCAAGGCACGACGCCCCGTGCTCTTTCGCACCTTGTTCGTCTCATGTCCGCTACCTCTTCCTTCCGCCAGTTCCTTCTTGGCAGCGCTTGGCAGGAGCGCTTCGACGGGTTCGTCCTTGAGGAGGGCGGGAAGCTGGCGCGCAAGCGCCGGGTCACCGACCTTGCCTGGAACACGCTGGAGGATGGCGGGGGGATCCTGACGGCCCGGGTTCAGGACCTGGAAGGAGAGTATCACGAGGCAGAGGTCTCCCTCTGGCAGGAGGGCGAGGAATGCTGGGGACTCGATGCTTCCTGTAGCTGTCCTTATGCCCATTGCTGTCAGCATGCCGCGGCCGTCCTGCTGGCGGCCAGCAGGAAGAGCACGCTGGAACGGCTGGTTCGGGGAGGCAGTGCCAACGTGCAGGTGGAACTTGCGGGAGGAGGGAAAGAGGAGCGCTCCGGAACAGCACGTCCTGCGCAATGCCCGCAGACCAAACCCCGGTTTCGCCTGGAAGTCCTGTTGGAGCCCGCCAACAGCCGACCGGTGCAGCTCCTCCTGCAATCACTGCGGGCCGCCAACCGGGATGAGTGGCTGGTGGCACGGCCCTGGGCGCAGTATGGAGACCATGAGCTTCCCCTGTACACCAGCGGGGATAGCGCGGAGGTGATTGAAACTCCCGGGGGGCCACGTGAAATCGTGCGCGATCTCCACGCCGAGAAGAACGCCGCCCAGCAGCTCGCCCAGCTTGGGCTGACCCACCTTGGGGCGCAGCCAAGCTATCGGTTTCTCCTTGGACTGGAGCGGAAGCGTGATCCCGCCACTTCGGCGGAGTTCGCCTGGTTTCCCGAGCCGAGCCTGAACACCCCGGACCTTTACTGGCCCTGGTTTCGGGCGGAGGCGGCGGCAAGGCTTGGAGAAAAGGGCTGGGAGGTTGAAATCGACGAGGAGGTCGGGTTTCCAGTTTACGACACGGAGCCGGCCGACTGGGAGGGCGCCTTGCTGGAGCAGCCCGGGGGCTGGTTTTCACTTTCGGTAGGGTTTGACCTCGACGGCGAGCGCCTGGACCTTCTTCCCATCCTGGCCAAGTTGCTGGAGGACGGCACTCTCGACATGCTCGATGAACTGTCTGACCGCTCGCACCATCTGGTCTACCTGCCGGATGGAGGGGCCCTCCATATCCCGGTCGATCGCCTGAGACGGATCCTTCGGCAGCTGGCGTCCCTGGTGGATCCCAACCGGCCTTTCCTGCACCCCGTCGATGCGGCCAACCTGGCAACAGAAAGCGAGCTCTCGCTCGAACCGACCGGGAGCCTCGCTAAACTGGCAGGACAGCTGGGAGACCTCAGGAAACCAGTCAAGGCGGAGCCGCCCCCCGGGGTGCAGGCCACCCTGCGCGATTACCAGCTGGAGGGCTACCACTGGATGCAGGCTCTCGCCAACTGCCAGCTCAACGGGATCCTGGCGGATGACATGGGTCTGGGCAAAACCTTGCAGGCGCTTACCCACATCCTGACCGAGAACAGTTCGGGGAGGGCACAGGGCAGGCCCTCCCTGGTGGTTGCCCCAACCTCGGTGGTTCCGAACTGGAAGGCGGAAGCAGCCAGGTTCGTTCCCTCGCTGAGTGTGCTTGTCCTGCAGGGGCCGAAACGCAAGCGGGACTTCGGGAATATTCCTTTAGCCAATCTGGTGCTCACCTCCTACGCGCTCCTGCAGCGCGACATTGAGGCGCTCAGCAAGATCGACTTCCACCTGGTGGCCCTGGACGAAGCCCAGAATATAAAGAACCCTGCCGCGAAGGTGAGCAAGGCTGCCTGTGAACTGCAGGCGTCCCAGAGATTTTGCCTGTCCGGGACTCCCATCGAGAATCACCTCGGGGAACTCTGGTCCCTCATGCGCTTTCTTCTCCCCGGATTCCTGGGAAGTCAGGAAGCCTTCCGGGCGCGGTTCCAGGCTCCCATCGAGAAGGACGGAGACGAGGATCGCAAGGAGGACCTCAAGGCCCGGATGGCCCCCCTGATCCTGCGCCGGACCAAGGATGAGGTTGCCTCCGAGCTGCCTCCCAAGACCATTCTGGTTCATCCGGTTGAACTGACCACCGGGCAGAAGGATCTCTACGAGACAGTGCGGGCGACGATGGACCGGCGCGTGCGCCAGGCCATCGCAGCACAGGGCCTTGAACAGAGCCGGATTGTCTTTCTCGATGCTCTTCTCAAGTTGCGGCAGATCTGCTGCGATCCCCGCCTTCTGGCTATGGAGGAGGCGCATGAACTGGCGTCCGCCAAGCTCGACTATCTCGGCGAGCTCCTCGGGACGCTTCTCGACGAGGGGCGCAGGGTTCTTCTTTTTTCGCAGTTCACCACCATGCTGGGACTCATCGGGGAGAAACTGGCGAGCGTGGGGATTCCATATCTCGAACTCACGGGGTCCTCCCGCAACCGGGGAGAGCTGGTTGAGAAGTTCCAGGAAGGCAATACGCCCCTCTTTCTCATTTCACTGAAAGCGGGAGGCACCGGGCTCAATCTCACCGCCGCCGACACCGTCATCCACTATGACCCCTGGTGGAACCCGGCCGCAGAAGCGCAGGCCACGGACCGGGCCTACCGCATTGGCCAGACCAGGCCAGTCTTCGTGCACAAGCTGATCTGCACCGGAACGGTGGAAGAACGGATCCAGAAACTGCAGGCGGAGAAATCGAAGCTGGCGGACGATCTTCTGGCTGGGACGAACAAGGCGACGGCCCCGGACGAGGAAACCCTGCGGCAACTGCTCGCGCCGCTCTAAGAATCGGGAACGGTCCTGATGGGAGGGCCTATTTCATCCAGACCCAGGGAATCTTCAGCAGTTCCAGGCCGGGATCCCTGAGGGCGAAACGGTGGAGGCGGCCGTTGACACCTTCCACGGTTTCCCAGGGGATCGCCTGCACGCTCACCTGGTCGCCTTCTTCCCAGCGGGCCATTCCGGTGGGAAGGTGATCCTGCACGGCATACCCCAGCAGAACGACCTGTCCGGTGATGAGGCCGGATTCACTGCGGACGTTGTCAAGGAGGACCTCCCGGACGGCCTGCCGATAGGGCGTCCGGGTCAGGGGGGGCACATTGGCCACCCGGGTGATTGTCCCCTCCAGTTTTTGAGGGAGAGGTCCTGCTTCTGGACGCTGCGTCAGTTCTTCCCGGGGGAGGGGGAGGACCTTCCAGTTGCCGACGGAGAGCTCGCGCATGGCAAACTGCCAGACGACGACCGACTTGTTGGCGAGGCGGCCCGGATCACGGTGGAGTTCCTCGCGGCTGGCAAACGCCCCATCGGCATTACGGGCGATGAGGTCGACGGGAGCGCTCATTTCCAGGCTCAGCATCTCCGCCAACCCGGCTCCCTTTCCCCAGCCCATTTCCTCGAGCGAGTAGATGTTGGAGAAACTGTCGCCCAGCAGAAGAAAGGGCGCCTCCCGGGAGGGCGTCCATACCTCGTCGTTGTGTCCCAGGACCATGGAGGCCGTGATTGTCTCCTTCCGGGCTCGTTGGCCCAGCAGATGGGCGAGATCCCCTGTGGCGGACAGGGTTCGTGCGACCGTCGGAAAGGGAGTGCCGGGCGACTGGACGGAGGTATGCTCCGCGACCAGGCGGGCGACCTCGCGGACCGTCCCGGGCGTCCAGTGACTGTCGCCTTCGAGAAAGAGGGGGCTTCCCTGGGCGCGTAGTTCCTGGAGGAGAGGGACGAGATCGAGCACCTCCACGCCGAGATCCGAGCGGAGGATCCGGAGGAACTCGGGGTAGCCTCCGTTCAGGATTGGCGGCTGGGAGCTATTCGCAAACACCGCCTTGGAGGGAACGGGAAGAAGCACCAGCCGGATGCCCTCCCTTTTCAGTTGCCGGTCAAATTCAATGATGGCAGGGACCGGGTTCCACTGCCGTTCCTGGGAGGATTCCGGGGTGAGCACCACATGGGACCTTGCCCCCGGGGGTTTGAGGAAACTGCGTCCGTGGACATGTTCGATGTCCGGCCGGTAGTAAAGTTCGCCCTGGTGCGCCACGACATCATTTGCATTGAGGCCCATCGTGGCCCGCAGCTGTTGGACGGGGGCGCGAACCAGCCTGGAGCCCGCCGCGTTGAAGGCATGGTCAAGGGCGCCATCCTTCCATGACCACAGGGCCCCATTTCCGAGGAAGATGGCGAAGTGAATAATGGAAAGGAAGCCGAGGGTGACCAGCACTGCGGGGCAGGGAATGGCGGCTTGGGCTCCGGGGTCTTTTTCGGACGGAGAAGACATGATCTGTTAGAAAAAGTAGTAGAGGAAGGGGTTGCCGCTCTGGGCCCCCATGGCAATCAGGCAGATCCAGAAGAGAATTGTCAGCAGCACCCATTTTGAGCGGGATGCTCCGGCGATGAAGCGCGAGGGCGAATGGCCGCCCCAGGTCACCACCGCAGCAAGCAGGAGCAGGGCAAGACTCTCCCAGGTGAGCACCAGTTGTCCCGTCCACCAGGCAGGACCACCCGGATCCAGGCCGCCAATGAGGGCCGCGTAGTAGTGCCAGGCCTCCCCCGGGGAGTCTGCCCGGAACACCACCCAGGTCAGGGTCACGATCAGGAAGGTAAGCGCGGCGCGGAGCACGGTGGGCAGGCGTCTGCCGAGACCCAGGGCCCGGGCGAGTCTTTCAGCGGTCAGCAGTAGTCCGTGGAGCCCACCCCAGATCAGGAACTGCCAGGCCGCCCCGTGCCAGAGGCCAACCAGAACCATGACCAGGATGAGGTTGACTGCCGTGCGCCAGCGGCCTGCCCGGCTCCCGCCGAGGGGGAAGTAGAGGTAGTCGCGGACCCATGAACCGAGGGTGATGTGCCAGCGCCTCCAGAAGTCGCGAAGTGATGTCGAGCGGTAGGGTGCGCGGAAGTTTGCCGGCAGGGTGAACCCGAACATCATGCCCAGGCCGATGGCCATTTCGCTGTAACCACTGAAATCGAAATAGATCTGGAAGGAGTAGGCAAACAGCCCGACCCAGGCACTGGCGATGTCGGGTCCGGAGGCCCCGAAGGCCTGGTCCGCTACGGCTCCGCAGGGATTTGCGAGGAGCAGTTTCTTGGCCATCCCGATGATGAAAATGCCCATTCCGTCGGCAAACTGTTTCCGGGATTCCCGCCGATTGCGCAGATCGGCCGCCAGTTGTGAGTAGCGCACGATGGGCCCGGCAACCAGCTGGGGGAAAAGGGCCACGTAGGCGGCAAAGTCGACAAAGCGCCTGCTTGGCTGGATCTCACCCCGGTAAACGTCGATGGTGTAGCTCAGGGACTGGAGGGTGTAGAAGCTGATGCCGAGGGGAAGCACGAGTGCTCCCAGCCACCCCAGGGCATCCGATCCCGGAAGCCCGGTGAGGTCGTGGGCGGCGCGGGCCAGGAAGCCGGAGTATTTGAAGAAGGCGAGGAGGCCCAGGTTCCCGAGCAGGGAGGCACCCAGCAGGAGCCGCCGGGTCCGGGCTCCTGCGCCCGGGATGAAGAGCGCACAGACGAAATCCAGCAGGGTGGAGAAGAGAAGGAGAAAGATGTAGAGGGGGTTGCCCCAGCCGTAGAAGAAGTAGCTGCCTGCCGCCAGCCATCCATTGCGTGCAGGGCGGGGCAGGAGGTAGTAAACCGCCAGCATGAGCGGCAGGAAGCCGTAGAGGAAGATGGGAGTGCTGAAGACCACGGGACTGGGGAGTGGGGCCTACCGTTCCAGGGATGGAATTGTAACTTGGGGAGGCTTCATGGATTTGGTGCACCGGGTCCGGTCCGTGGGGCCGGCGTTCCCTCAGGGACGTTTTACGAGGGGAACTTCCTTACTCCATTGTTCCGCCCGCGTGAACTCCCGCATGGAGAAGCACCATACCATCCAGCGTTTGTTCTTCCAGTAACCGTGGTTACGGATCGAGCGCGAGCGGTAAAGGTTGACGCGGGCCTGGTGGACGCCATCTCCGAAGGCTGCGATCACGTCAAGCTCCCTGCCCAGGTAGAGGCTGAGGTAGTCCGGCAACCCGCCCCCGGGCCCGTGTAATTCTTCCCTGGGATCACTGAACACCGCGATGTTGCTGTCTCCCAGGAGAATCACGGTGCTGGTGGGATGGTCGTAGCCATGACTGCCCCGGGAGAGCGGGTAGACGACCTCATCAAAATCAATTCTTTCCGCCGGGAGGGCGGGGGCCTTCAGCATGCGGGTGAGGTCGCCCCGGATTTGACGTACGCCGGGGCGCAGATCCGCGTGGTCGGGAGGGTCCTGGCCTTCCAGTTTCCGGTAGATCGCCTGCGCCGCAAGGCGGCAGGCTTCCGGGGTCCAGTGGGTATCCTGGGCACAGTAGAGGGCCCGGTGCCCGGGATCCTGCCGGTGTTTGTGAAAAAGGGGGTGTAGATCAAGGACGTTGAGCCCGGCCAGCTCGAGCAGTTTCAGGTAGTCCGACGGGATGGTCGTTGCCTGCAGGCCCCCAGCCAGGCAGTCGGGGTAGATGCTCACCTTGGTGGGGACCGGCACGAGGAGAAGTCCCACCCCCACCGCTTGAAGGCGTTTCTGGAAGTCGAGAAGGGCAGGCAGGGGATCGACTCCCGCGCGGGAGACCTGTTTCCAGGGCTTTTCCCAGAAGCGGCCCTCGCGGGCATGCTCCAGTTCGTCGGCAAGGAAGAGCCAGTCTTTTCCGGCCCCTTCCACCACGCCGCGGTCCAGGTCCCCGGCTTTGCCCGCAAGGGCCCTGGCAACTTCGGGAGGAGGACGGGAAGAGGGATCGTAGTAGAGTACCAGTTCGCGTTCGAGGATGTGGTCCACGATCCGGCTTCCCCTGAGGCCGGGATGATCAATGAAGGGATCGAGCCTGAGCCGTGTGGTTGCCCCCTTCGTGGCCGGCAGTCCCGGGAGGGGTTGGCGGTTCCAGATTGCCCACCTGGCCACCAGGATTCTCTTCCCCTCGTAGTTCCCGCGATGCACGGTCCGGACTTCGTAGAGGTATGTAGCCAGCGCCCGGGGGTAGGGGCGGACCTGCCCGACGGTCGGGGGCGGGGTGATTGCAAGGAGCCGGGCCTCAATCTCAAGGGC
>JAKVCR010000060.1 GCA_022448985.1 Roseibacillus sp. | reverse complement strand
CCGCTTCAAGGTGAGGCCGCGCGGCCCGCACGCATTGGAAGGCTGCCTTCACGTTGACGTCCATCAGGCGCGACCATACCTCGTCGTTAACCGCCTCGAAATCATCGGCCGGGATAAACTCGGTCGTGCCCGCATTGTTGATGAGGATATCCAGTCGCCCGAATTCCTCCACCGCAGCCTCCACCATGCCCCGGCAAACCGCGTCATCGGAGATATCACCCTGAAAGAGGGTCGCCTGCACGCCACATGCCTCAGCCTGCGCACAGACCGCGGCCGCCGCCTCACTGGACTGGGCGTAATTGATCAGCACCGAACACCCCTGCCGGGCCAACGAGAGCGCAGTAGCGGCCCCTACTCCACGACTCGCCCCGGTCACAATCGCCGCTTTCCCCTCGATCAGCATGGCGTTTACGATAGCGGCCGGTGCCCGCGGATCAACCCATCCCCGGAAAGAAAACGGCAACGGGAAGAGCATCACGGTGAACTTCCTCACGAAGAAACGGGAACGGAGCCCGGCTTTACCCGGGAGGGGCCAAAACAAGGAAGTGCATCCGGCGGTCTGATGATGTGAACTCCCGCAGTGCCCATCGCATTCGACAACAGCTACGCGCGCCTCCCCGGGCACTTCTTCTCGCGGGTCGATCCGACCCCGGTGGCCTCCCCATCCCTCCTTCGCTTCAACCATGCTCTGGCTGAGGAAATTGGAGTCGCCGCCGGGGACTTCCCCCCTGACGTCCTTGCCGGCAACGCTCTCCCGGAAGGATCCGAACCGATTGCACTCGCCTACGCCGGACACCAGTTCGGCGGGTGGGTTCCCCAACTCGGGGACGGCCGGGCGATCCTTCTCGGCGAGGTTGTGGGACCTGACGGAAGACGCCACGACATCCAGCTGAAGGGATCGGGTCCGACCATCTTCTCCCGCAGGGGAGACGGCCGTGCCGCCCTTGGTCCCGCCATCCGGGAATACGTGATGAGCGAAGCGATGGCCGCACTCGGTATTCCCACCACCAGGGCCCTCGCTGTTGTCACCACCGGAGAAAAGGTCCTCCGCGAACGCCCGCTGCCCGGCGCGGTCTTCACGCGGGTGGCCAGCAGTCACATCCGGGTGGGCACTTTCCAGTATCACCATGCACGTGAAGATCATGATGCCCTCCGCGCCCTGACCGACCACGTCATCACCCGCCACTACCCCGAGGCCGCGGAAAAGGAAGTTCCCGAACTTGCCCTCCTGAGTCTGGTGGCCACCCGGCAGGCCGAGCTGGTCGCGCAGTGGATGCTGGTCGGATTCATCCACGGGGTGATGAATACCGATAACTGCTCCATTGCGGGCGAAACCATCGACTACGGCCCCTGCGCCTTCGTGGACAACTTCCACCCCGGGAAGGTCTTCAGCTCCATCGATCGGCACGGGCGCTACGCCTGGGGGAAGCAACCGGAGATCGCGCACTGGAATCTTCTCCAGCTCGCACAGTGTCTTCTCCCCCTCCATCCCGGCAGCGCGGAGGACGCCAGGGGAGAGTTCGAAGCTGTCCTCAACGAATTCCCGGAGACGTTTGCTCGCGCCTACGAGCAAGGCTTCGCCCGTAAGCTCGGGCTCCTCGACCCGCACCCCGGAGATCTCGACCTCGCGAGGGATCTCCTCACTCTCCTCGCCGAACAGGAGGTCGACTTCACTCTCTTCTTCCGCCGCCTCACCACTCAGGTGGAATCGCACGATGAGGACCAGTCCGGAGTGCATGATCTTTTCGGATGCGCCAAGGGATTCGACCAGTGGTCCGCAAAGTGGCAGGCGCGGACCTCGCAGCAGGATTTTCGCGACCAGGCACAGGCCATGCGTGCAGCCAACCCCATCTTCATTCCCCGCAACCACCGCCTCGAGGAAGCCATCACGGCTGCCGAACAACAGGACTTCGCCCCCTTCGAACAACTCCTCGAAGTCCTCACCCGGCCCTTCGACGAGCAGCCGGAGAATGCCGGGTATGAGAACCCACCCCAGCCCGGGGAAGTCGTCCACGCGACCTTCTGCGGGACCTGATCACTTCTTCCGGAAGGCCTCCTTCTCCTTCCCCGGCCTGCTCTCCCCTTTTTCCAGCCCAGCGCGCTTCTTGAGCTCCTTGATCTGGTCCCGCAGGTGGGCCGCCCGCTCAAACTCCAACCTGGTAGCCGCCTCCTGCATTTCCTGTTCCAGTTCACTCAGGACATTCACCGCATCATAGACTGAAGCCTCCTCGGCCACCAGGGAGCGGTTGAGCTTCTCGGCCCGGCTCCTGTCATCCTGGTACTGGTGCAAGCTCTTCTGCACCGCCCGCACCACGCTCTGCGGCGTGATGTTGTGCCGTTCGTTGTACTCCTTCTGCCTGCCGCGCCGATACTCGGTCACATCGATCAGGCGCTGGATGGAATCGGTCACCTCGTCACAGAACAGGACGCACTCCCCATTGATATGGCGGGCCGCCCTTCCCGCGGTCTGGATCAGGCTCGTCTCGTTGCGCAAGAAACCCTCCTTGTCGGCATCAAGGATGCACACCAGGGACACCTCGGGCAGGTCCAACCCCTCCCGCAGCAGATTGATCCCCACCAGGATGTCGAACTCCGCGGCACGCAACTGCCGCAGGATCTCCACCCGCTCCACCGCATCGATGTCGGCGTGGATATAACGCACCTTCAGCCCGGCTCCCTGGAGATACTCCGAAAGATCCTCAGCCGTGCGCTTGGTCAGGGTGGTCACCAGGACCCGCTCACCCTTTTCAGTACGCTGCTGGCACAGTTCGATGGTCGCGTCGATCTGCCCCGCGAGGGGCTTGAGGGTCAGGACCGGATCGAGCAGGCCGGTGGGGCGGATGATCTGCTCCACAATGAGGAGGTTGCCCTTCCGGGCCACATCAAAGGCCTCCACCGGGTCCTCGGTGGGACTGGGCACGATGCGAAGCTGCCGCAGACTGATGGGATCGATCCCACGCTCCTTGTTCCCATGCACGGGAATACAACCCTTGTTGTCCGGACGCGAATTGACCACCTCGAAGGGTCCCGGAGTAGCGCTGACGTAGACACGCTGGTTGGTAAGCTCCATGAACTCGTTGAACCGCAGCGGACGGTTGTCGAGGGCACTGGGCAGGCGGAAGCCATGCTCAACGAGGGACTTCTTGCGGCTCATGTCGCCTTCATACATGCCACGGATCTGCGGCACGCTGACGTGGCTCTCATCCATCAGGACAAGGAAGTCATCGGGGAAGAAATCGAGCAGGGTGTAGGGCCGTTCCCCCGGGGCCCGTCCCGTGATGTGCCGGGAGTAATTCTCGATCCCCTGGCAGAACCCCATTTCCTGCATCATCTCGAGGTCGTACTCCGTGCGCATCTTGAGGCGCTGGGCTTCGATGAGCTTGCCTTCCTTCTCAAAGAGCTCGATCCGCTCCTTCATCTCGGCCCGGATCGCAATCATGGCGCGCTGCATCTTTTCGGCCGAGCTGACAAACTGCTTGGCCGGGAAGAAGGTGTGCTTGTCGACCCGCTCGATCACCGCCCCGGTGAGAACATCAATAGTCGAAATCCGGTCCACTTCGTCCCCGAAGAACTCAACCCGGATGGCGGTGTCCTCAAGGTAGGCAGGATGCACCTCCACCACGTCACCCCGCACCCGGAACTTCCCCCGGCCGAAGGCGATGTCGTTGCGCTCGAAGAGAATGCTCACCAACTGGCCCAGCAGGTCATCACGCGCCAGCTCCTGCCCCTGCCACACCGGGACCATCATCCCCTCGTAGTCATCGGGAGAACCCAGGCCGTAGATACAGCTCACCGAGGCCACCACCAGGACATCCTGCCGGGTCAGGAGCGACCCCATCGTACTCAGTCGCAGACGTTCGATCTCTTCATTAACGGAGGAATCCTTCTCGATGTAGGTATCACTCCGCGGAATGTAGGCCTCCGGCTGGTAATAGTCGAAGTAGCTCACGAAATACTCGACCGCATTGTGCGGGAAGAAGTTCCTGAACTCGGAGTAGAGCTGCGCCGCAAGGGTCTTGTTGTGGCTCATCACGAGGGTGGGCCTGCCCATCCGCTCGATGATATTGGCCATGCTGAAAGTTTTACCGGAGCCCGTGACCCCCAGCAGCGTCTGGTGTGCATTGCCGGCCTCCAGCGACTTGACCAGTTTCTCAAAGGCCTGCTCCTGGTCACCCTTTGCGCTGTAGTCGCTGACCAGTTGAAAGGACACGTGGCATTCCTATGCCCGGCAGAACCGCATTGCAAACTCCGGGACCCCTCTCCTGAATCTTCGCCTTTGTACAAGAAGAGAGGCGCCTCGGTTTTAGGTTTAAAACCCGGCGCCCCCCTTACCTTGCCTTGTCAGTCGAATTAATGTCCGCTACCACCCGGACATATTCTGCTATGGTTACTGGAGAGGTAGTCAGTCCCTCCGGTAAAATCTTGTCGGCGGCAGGACCGAGGCCGAACGCTCCTCCCCACCGAAAAACGCACCCGGATTAATGAACTGCGCTGGGAATTTGCTCTGCGATCGGACTCGGTAAATCGCCCTGCCGTCGAAATTTCTTCAACTCCGCGATCCGGAACGGCCCCTCCTCCCCTGCCCCATACCCGGTTGACACCACGGGTTCGCACGACCGTAGCGCGTGGGTTCTGGGCAGTCGTCTGGGCGGAGAGTTCCAGCATGAGTGTGCGGAGTTGCAGGATTCTACTGGCAGGCCCCGTGCCAACTGCACTCCTTATGGCCTCAACCAACTTATAATCAGATTATTAAAAATTTATTACGGAAACGTTAATATATTTTTCCTCACCCGAAATCAGGTAATTCTTTCCGGATCCGGTCGCTGCCAGATTGTAAGTTTTACAGGGGCGGACGGCTACAGGCCGAAAGAACAAACCCAGGCCGGGAGTATCGGACCGGGCAGCAATGCCACCTAGGAGACCAGCCCCATCTCATGCAGGGCGTATTCCACATCGGCGGGACGAAGCGGCTTGGGTAGATAGCCATTCATGCCGGCCTTCCGGCAGGTCTCCCGGTCCGACTCGAGGACGTTGGCGGTCATCGCGATGATGGGAAGATCGGCGGTGTTTGCTCCGCCCTGTCCCGCCCGCACACAACGGGCCGCCTCCACGCCATTCACCTCCGGCATGTTCATGTCCATGAGGATGGCCTCATACTTCTGGCCTTCCTGAAGTTTCTCGATGGCCTCGCGTCCGTTGTCAGCGGTATGCACCTGAAAGCCGAACTTTTCCAGGATCAGGGAGGCGAGGCGTGCATTGATCGGGTTGTCCTCCGCCACCAGGATATAACGGTCCCCCGCAGGCTCCGCCGGTTGGGCAAGCCCCCCGGCGGCTCCGGATTCGTCCCGGACATCAGAATCCAGGACCGAGGCCAGAGCCCGGAACATTTCGCGTTGCCGCACGGGCTTGAAGAGAACCTGCCGATAACCCGCGGCCAACGCGTGCTCCTTTTCTCCACTCAATCGCGCGGAGGTTACCAGAATCATGGGCGGCAGCAGGGAACCCGCGGCCTCCGCCGCCAGGCGGGCAAATTCCAGGCCATCCATGGTGGGCATCATCATGTCGCAGAAGATCACGTCATAGTGCACACTGCCGAGCTGCCGCAGTCCGTGCTCACCGCTCCCCACCACACCACTTTCCAGTCCCCACGAGAGCAGTCGCTTCTGCAGGAAACGCTGGTTGATCTCGTTGTCATCAATGATGAGGGCCCGCTTGCCATGGAACTGCCCCTTGTCCTCGATCACTGCGAAGGCACTGGATTCTCCCACCACCAGTGGAATGGTGAAACGAAAGTCTGCTCCCTCCCCTGCGCGCGAGGTGGCAGAAATCGTTCCACCCATCCGTTCCACCAGGCGCTTACAGATGGCCAGGCCCAGCCCGGTGCCCCCGAACTTCCTCGTGGTGGAGGCATCCTCCTGTTGAAAGGGCTCAAAGAGGCTCTCCGCCTTCGAAGGCTCGAATCCCACGCCCGTATCCCGCACCGCCAACTCGAGGAGGGGACCCGGAACCACCCGCCCATTCACGCTCACCGCACCCTTGGCGGTGAACTTGAGGGCATTGGAGACAAGGTTGAGAAGAATCTGTTTCACCCGTGCCAGGTCCCCGGCCACCACCGCGGGTGTTCCATCCGCCAGGTCGTAGGTGAGCTCGACACCCTTCTCGGAAGCCTTGGCCGCATGGAGCCCCAGCACTTCCTCGATACAGTCGGTCAGTTCGAAATCAACCTGCTCCAGCTCAAGACGCCCGCTCTCGATTCGCGAGAAGTCGAGAAGGTCGTTGATGATGTTGAGAAGAAGGTCCCCACTCTTGTGAATCAGACTGAGATTTTCCCTCTGCTCCTCGGTGAGCTCGGAGTCGAGAAGCAACTCGGTGTAGCCGATGATCCCGTTGAGCGGGGTCCGGATCTCGTGGCTCATCATGGCAAGGAACATCGACTTGGCCTTCCCGGCCCGCTCCGCCTCCTCCTTAGCCACGCTGATCTCCCGGAGAGCCTTTACCCTCTCCGTGATATCACGCACAATCCCGTGCAACAGGGTCCGGCCCTCATACTTCACCCGGCCCCACACCACCTCCACCGGCAGGAGCGATCCATCCCCTCGCCGCAGGTGGGCCTCACTCCGGCTATGCCCCGTGCGCTGGACGTCGTTGAGGGCATCCCCGGTCACCTGCCAGTTCATGAGCTGGGAGATGTACATCTGCCGCAGCTGCTCCCGGGAAAAGCCGAACATACGCACGGCGGTATCATTCACCTCCACGAAAGCCCCGAAGCCATCGAGCAGGATGATCCCGTCCACCGAGGCATTGAAGAAGACCTTGAACTTCTCATCGTCGCGCCCCGGCAACTGCCAGCCCTGTTCCTGAACCCGGCGGCTCAGCTGCTCCTCCGCCCGCGCAAGCTCCCCGGCGGAGTGCTCAAGACGCCGCAGGACCTCAAGGCGAGCAGCCAGCTCGGCCTCATAACGCCGCCGCCACTCGGCGGCCTCGTCCATGAGCTCACGTTGGGCCTCCCTCACATCAAACCGTGCCGCTTCAGCTTGTTGTAGACCGACTTCTCCGTAATCTCCAGCCGTCGGGCCGTCTCCGCCTTGTTCCCGTTGCAGAGCTTCAGGGTCTGGATCAACGATTCCCGCTCCAGGTCCGAGAGGGCAATCCCCCCGATACCGGCCGGCACCCGCCCCGAGGGCATACTTCCGCGCACCGCGCCCGGCAGGTCCTTCCCTTCAATCACCCCTCCTTCGCAGAAGGCCGCCGCGCGCTCGAGGACGTTTTCGAGCTGGCGCACGTTCCCGGGCCAGTCATAGGCCTGCATGGCCGCGATGGCCTCCTTGGAGAGCTTCACGTTCCGGTGCCCTCCCTGCTGCGCGATACGCTTGATCATGGAGGCGCTCAGTTCCCGCAGTTCCTCGAGGCGTTCGCGCAGGGGCGGCACTTCAATGGGTATCACGCTCAGCCGGTAAAAGAGATCCTCCCGGAACTGCCCCTCCTGCATGCGCTGCTCGAGATCAAGATTCGTTGCCGCGATGATCCGGACGTCCGCCTCCAGGGTCTCCTCCCCCCCCAGCCGCTGGAATTGACGCTCCTGCAGGACATTGAGGAGCTTGGGCTGCAGGTCTATGGGCAGGTCTCCGATCTCATCGAGGAAAAGGGTCCCTCCCTTCGCCATCTCGATCTTGCCGCGCCGACGACGCACCGCACCCGTGAAAGCTCCCTTCTCGTGTCCGAAGAGCTCACTTTCCAGGAGCTCGCGTGGAAGAGTAGGACAGCTCACCGTTACAAAGGGCTGGTCACTCCGGTTACTGCTCGCGTGGATGTGCCGGGCAAGCATGCCCTTGCCCACTCCGCTTTCCCCGGTCAACAGGATGGTCGAATCGAGGGCCGCCACCTTGGCGGCCTGGCCGACAACCTCCTGCATGGACTCCGAGACGGCCACGATCTCCAACTCGGGGCCCCTCCCCCCGATCGCTTCCCGGAGCTGTTCGTTCTCCCGCTCCGCACTCCGCAGGCGCCGGGCGTTGCGGAGAACCGCCAGCAACTCATCCGGGTCAAAGGGCTTAGTCAGGTAGTCGAGCGCTCCAAGTTTCATCGCCCTCACCGCCTCGGACGTTTCGTCCACCGAGGTGAGCACCACCGCTGGCAGACCCGGATGCTCCTGCGTCAGGCGCTCAAGCGCGCCAAAGCCGTCGAGAACCGGCATCTGGAGATCAAGCAACACCACGTCGGTGTCGTCGTTGACGAGCCCGAGAGCCTCCGCGCCATTCTCACCAGCGTGTACCGTGAAACCACCGCGCTCGGCGTGCATCGCCACCAGGTTCCGGATAGTTTCGTCGTCGTCCGCAAGGACGAGATGGGGCGTCTCTTCAGACATTTAAGATATCTTAACTATTCCCGCCGGGGATGCCCACCACAATCTCCCGACCCTGGCTGAATCCCGGGGCCATTGGCCTGCCGCCCACGAGAATCCCTCCCTGGTCCATCCACCCCTTGCTCTTTCCCCGCAGCCTCCCGGGGCGTATGATCCCTGCGTGGCTCTTCTTGATCCCGCCCAACTCGACGCCATGGCCTCCGGCAGGCCCGAGCTCCTCCTCCCCATCATAAACGACTTCCAGACGCACGGACAGGCCCAGTTGACGAACCTGCACGCTGCCCTCACGGAGAACCGCTTCGAGGACGGCAAGGAAATCCTCCACCAACTCAAGGGCTCCTCCGGGACAATGGGCATGATCCAGTTCGAGGCCCTCTGTCGCGAATGCGAGGAACAGGTCGCTGCCGGACAGGTTCCTCCCCGTTTCGCGGAGCTCGATGCCCTCCTCCAGGAATCGGTGGCCGACGCAAGCGCCCACCTCCGGGGAGAAGTCTCTTAAGACTGCAGCCCGTCAGTCCCCGCCCCTGACCGCGGCTACCGAGTTCACGGTGGCGTAGACGGTCTGACGGATCGGGCTCCCATCGGCCGCCACCACGTCCACCGTAATCTCCAGTGGCAAGTTGACCCGCACCTTCACTTCTCCCGACTCCTTGTCCCTGGTCGTGCGGTGGATGAGATCCTCCTTCGCAATTCCAGGAATCGTGATCAGGACCCTCCGCTTCCCTTCCAGCTTCACGGCCGCGGCTGGGCTGGCATTCCCCTGCGATGCCTTCTTCTCGTTACTCGCCCGCCCCACTCCGATGTTCTCCCGGATCACCGACTTCGCATCGAGATCACAGGCAAAGGTCAACCGGATCCCCTCCCCGGTGACCTGTGCGCCGCAAACCGCGTGGCAGGAATCACCGGTATAGCGCAACCGGTAGATCGCCCCGTCCCGGGGGGCCCTCGTATCCCATCCCTTGTGACAGGCTACATAGACCTGTCCATCAACCGGGTTCACCCGGGGACGCATCGCTCCTGAGACCAGGTCATAGGGAAACCGGATCGCAAAGCCGTTGGGATAGGGCGCGACATCCTCGATCAGGCAATAGAACACCGAGCACAAACTGTAGGAGGTGTGTATCACCGCCCCCCCCAACGGCCCCCAGCCACGCTCCCTGCTCTGGCACTGGCCCCCGCTGGAACTGTCCACCCCGGGGGGAAGAACCACCAGCATCGGGGTAGTGCGCTCCTGCTCGAAGCCGTAGCGGACACCTTCCCTCGCAAGCATGAAGCCATTGAATACAGCCTTCCCGCTCGGATTATCCGCCACCGTGATCCCCTGCGCGATCGAGCCCAGGCCATTGGGATTACGAAGATCCCTCCCGATAAAAGACGATCTCTTCCCGTCCGGGCTCACTTTCACAACCGCCCCCGTGAGCGGCGATTTATAGCCGCTCTGGGAATAATAGAAATTTCCCTCCGGGTCACATTGCAGGTCGTAGACGAAGGCGTGGTAACTCGCCCCGATCTCATTGGAGTCCTCGTGGAAACTCTCATAGTAGTCCGCCTCCCCGTCCCCGTTGAGATCATGCAGGCGCGTGATGCGATCCCGTCCCCGCACGTGAACCAGTTCATCGACTACCTTCAACCCCAGCGGCTCATACAGGCCCGCAGCAAAGCGTGACCATCGCAACGCTCCACCCGCGCCCTTCTCCGCGGTCACGATCCAGACATCCCCGCTCAAGGTGGAAACCGCGATGCGGCCATCCTGGAAAAAATCCATCGCGGAGATGCGCATCCAGCTCCCGTAGGGATTGGCAAAGGGCACCGTCAACAGGTCGGCGGCGTAACCCTCGACCGGCTTGCCGGGAGCCACCGCGGTCTGTAATTCGATCGGCCAGCGACGGGGACCCCCACCCAGCAAACTCCGCAGGGGAATCGTTTCGCCCACCAGTTGCTTTACGTCCTCCGGGGAGAGACGAACTGCCAGCTCCGTTACCTTCGACGAGGGCGCAATTGCTATCCAGCGTGCGCCATCCTCCCCGGGAACAACCTTCGCCGCTCCCTCCAGGGTCTCCAGTCCAACCTTGAGTCGCTTGTCCCGGGCCGCCAGGCAGTAAACCGTTCCAGTCCCCGGCCCCACTTCCAGCGCGCGCGTGATCACCTTCCCGTCATCCGACACGCCCGGCAACTCGCGCACCTCACGGCCTCCCACCTCGTAGCCGAGCACCACCCGCCGTCCATGCAGGTGCACTCCCTTGAAACGGAGATGACCCCACCCGTTCTCGTCGGTCACCTCCGGGGAATCAACCGTCCAGCCGATACGATCCACATCCTGATAAAGCACCTCCCCACCCGGCATGACGGGCCGCCCGCCCTTGTAGCTCGTGTGGTGGGTCTCACTGGTATCCGCGAGGCTGCCCCTCCAGATCCCGCTCACTGAGAGACGGGCCGTATCATAACAGATGACCTGGTCCCCGGGCAGGTCCACGATCAGGGCCTTCTCGGTCGTGTTCTCGATCTGCGCGGCGTTCCTGTCCTGGATGGAACCGTAGGCCACGGCGTGCTGCAGGAACGGCCCATAACGCATCCGGGTTCCCCCGCTTCCATCGATCATCCCGGGGGCAACCTGCACCCGGTTTTCGAGCTGGCCCTGCGCGATCCCATCCGCAGCGGCACGCTCATTCAAGCCTTCGTAATACGCCTCGTCGGGCTCGAAATACTGCCCGGGATTCCTCTCCCGGATAATCTCCTCCCGCAGGTGATGCACGACCTCGTAACGCTCCTTCGGGCTCAGCACTGCGTCCCATCGGAACATGAGACCGTTCCCGTAACTGATCGTTTTCCAGAGGGAGTAGGGATCACTTCCAAACTTCAGTTCATCCACCGCAAAACGCCGCGCCAGCGGGTTGACCGCAAGGTCCCCTTCCTTCCCGTGGCAGGACGCACAATGCAGGGCATAGAGGGCACGGCCCGCCTTCGCCTCACCATCCCCCAACGCCCTGATGGTCTTCTCGTGATCAATTCCTTCCGCGGCCTTCGACCAGCCGGACATCAAAATCGTGAGGCAAACGAGGCGGACAATCATTTCGATCCACTCATACGACCGAATGCACGGCTTCTGACAAGCGCAATCCTCCTTCCACGGAACCTTCCATTCCCCCGTAAAAAAAAAGCCTGCATAACCCCGGGAATACAGGCTTCGGGGGCTTGTTATTGAATTCCTGCCGAAAATAGGCATCTTCCCGCCCCCCCTTACATCATGACCCGACAACTGCTAGTCACCCTGGCCGTCCTTGTCAGCCAGTTCCCCTCCCTCCGCGCCAACGAAACCCACCTCCTCCAGTGTGGCCACTGCAGGATGATGGCGCGCCTCCATGCGCAGCAACTGGCGGCCGAGGACAAGGGCAAGGCCCCCCGGAACAGTTACGCGCCCGATCGCTTCGTCGACGTCCGGCATCTCAAGCTTGAAGTCACCCCCGACTTCAAGGAGCGCTCCCTCACCGCCACTGCCATCCTCGACTTCCAGCCCATCGCCAAGCCCCTGAAACAGTGGCGCCTCAACGCGACGGGCCTGAACATCCACGAGGTGACCTCCACCCAGGCCATCCAGGCAACCCAGAGCAGCGACAAACACCTTGAGATCACCTTCGTGGAGCCGGTGGCCGCCGGGGCGAGGACCCAGGTCACCATCACCTACGACGTCACCCCCAAGAGGGGACTCTACTTCCGCACCGCGGAGATGGGCTACCCGGCCGGCGACACCCAGCTCTGGACCCAGGGAGAACCCGAGGACCACCAGCACTGGTTCCCCAGCCACGACTACCCCAACGAGAAATTCACCACCGAGATGATCTGCCACGTGCCCGAGGGCATGGAGGCCCTCTCCAACGGGCGCCTGCTTTCCAACGAGAAGAACGAGGAGACTGGTCTCGTGGCCTACCACTGGCTCCAGGACAAGGTCCACGTCAACTACCTCGTTACCCTCCTCGCCGGCTACTTCGCCAAGATGGAGGGCCAGCACGGTGACCTCCCCGTCGCCCTCTACGTCCCCCCCTCCGAGAAGGACCAGCTGGCCAACACCTTCCAGGACACCATCAAAATCCTCGCCTACTTCGAAAAGGAAATCGGGGTCCCCTACCCCTGGGACAAGTACTACAACGCCTGCGCCATCGACTACATGATGGGGGGAATGGAGAACACCAGCCTGACCACCCTGACCACCCGCACCCTCTTCACCGACGCCACCGAGAACCTGCGCAGCAGCCGCGGCCTCGACGCCCACGAGGTTGCCCACCAGTGGTTCGGGGACCTCGTCACCTGCCGCGACTGGAGTCACCTCTGGCTCAACGAGGGCTTCGCCACCTACTACTCCCTGCTCTACGACCGGGAACTGCTCGGCAACGACTACTTCAAGCACGGTCTCCACGGCAATGCCCGCGGGATCTTCAACCACGACAAGGACACCACCCCCATCGTCCACCAGGGCTACAGCAATCCCATGCAGCAGTTCAGCTTCCGGGCCTACCCCAAGGGCGGCTGGGTCCTCCACATGCTGCGCAGCGAACTCGGTGAGGATCTCTTCCGGAAATGCGTGAAAACCTACCTCGAACGCCACCAGTACAAGACCGTGGTCACCCAGGACCTCGTCGAGATCTTTGAGGAACTCAGCGGGCGCTCCCTCTCCCAGTTCTTCGACCAGTGGGTCTACCTCTCCGGCTACCCCGAGCTCAAGGTCAACTACTCCTGGGATGAACTGACGAAGCAGGTCAAGCTCTCCATCAACCAGGCCCAGATGACCAACGAGAAGCGCCCCTTCTTCCGCTTCAAGCTCCCCGTCAAGCTCGTCGTCGGCGATCGGACCGAACTGCGTACTATCGAGATCTCGAAGGAGCGCGAGGACTTCTACCTGCCCCTCACCGGAGCCCCGCAGATCGTGCGCTTCGACCCGGAAGTCACCGTCCTCGCCAAGATCAACTTCGAGCCCAGCGAGAAGATGCTCCTCGCCCAGCTCGCGGACCAGGGCGACGTNATCGGCCGCCTCCTCGCGGTCCAGCAACTGGGCAAGAAGAAGAACAAGGTCGCCCTCGAGCAACTCGGCAAGGTCCTCAGGGAGGACCCCTTCTTNGCCGTGCGAAAGGCCGCTGCCGATGGACTGGCCGCCATGCGCACCCCGGAATCATTCGCCGCCCTCCAGGGCTCCCTCGACCAGCCTGATGCCCGCGTGCGCCAGTCGGTGGTGAGCGGCCTCACCAGGTTCTACAGCGACGAAGCCTACAACGCCCTCAAGTCCATCGCCGACCGCGAGGCCAACCCGGGAATCCGGACCGTCGCCATCGGCGGGGCGGCTGCCTATGCCAGGGACAACCTGCGCCCCTACCTCGTCGGCCTGCTCACCGCCGACTCCTACCAGAACGCCATCGCCAACGAGGCCATCGCCGGCATGCGCAAGCAGGACGATGCCTTCTACGTCGAACCTCTCCTGCGCCACCTCCAGAAGTCAGAAGCCACCTTCCCGAGCCGGGGATTCGCCCAGGCCCTCCGCACCCTCGCCTACCTCACCCGCCACGAGGACAACAAGGACGCGGTCCGTGATTTCCTCCTCGGGCACGTCGACCACCTCAAGGACTCGGTCGCCACCGCCGCCATGGGAGCCCTCGGGGAACTGCGCGACCCCCGCGCCATCCCGGTCCTGACCACCTTCGTGGCCGCCGACTCCGAGTCCCCCCATGGCAAGGCCGCCCAGTCCGCCATCGACCAGATCCGCAAGAACGAGGCCCCCGGCCAGGCCCCGGCCGAGGTCAGCAAACTCCGCGGCCAGGTCCAGGATCTCGAAAAACAAATGAAGGGCCTCTCCGACGAGCTCAAGACCCTGCAGTCCCGCTTCAAGGAATCCCTCGCCCCTCCTTCCGACAAGAAGGAAGAGACCAAGGACAAGAAACCGGCCCCGGCCGCAGACAAGAAGTAGCTCCCCAGCCCTCCTCAGGAAGCAACTGCCCGGTTGCGATAGCGCAGGTAGCCCAACACCCCGAAGGCGAGCAGGTTGAAGACCACCAGTCCGATCAGCAGACGTTTGTGTCCGGACTCCGCCCCCGCCTCCGGGACCGCCGCCGCAACGGGCTCCTCTCCCGGGTTGAAGGTCACCACCTCCAGGTTGCGCTGGATGACCTCACTGTCGGGAGTGATCTCCTCAACCTTGAGGATGGCGTCCCAGTTGCGCTGGAAGAGAAGATCGTAACCGGGGTTGCCTTCCTTCACCTGGCACGAACAGGCCCCGCAGAGATACTCGCTCGCACCCACGATGCGCTCCGCCGTCGCCTGTGAGGCCGCCATGCCCCCGAAGGTGCGGCCCCGGCCGAAGACCGGGACGATGAGCGGCTCATCCAGGGCGAGGGCCTCGGGCTCCAGCAGCATCGGCAGGAAGAGGGCCTCGGCGGGATCATCGCGCGAGATCACCTCGGTCACGAAGGAGATCTCAAGGGGGACATCGGAACGCAGGATGTTGTCCGGGTCGATATTCTCGAAGTTCTTGTTGAGATCCTCCCGCCGGATGATCCCCTCCGGCAGCTCCAGGACCGTGCTGGCCTGCTTCACCCCGGCCTCCAGGACCTCGCGGGCCATGCGGTCCTTTTCAGGATCCCCGCACTCCACCAGCACCCATACCGCCGAGATCCCCTTCACAAGGTGCTCCCCGCAGCGCTGCCGCAGGGGAGAGTCCAGCATCCGGTCCAGGTTCCCGGCCGTAGCCTCTCCCACCCACACCGGCTCCCCGGTCTTCCAGCTCTCGGGCGGCATCAGGACGAGGGTTGGTCCCTCCCCGGCGTGATCGAGGGCGGGCAATGAAATGCGTTCCGCTTCCGTGAGAGCATCCAAGTCGACGCGCTTCACCTTGAGGTTGATGGCGTTGGAGTCCGCCGCGAGGGTTTTCTGGAGTGCGTCGAGCTTCTCCCGCAACTCACCCTTCAGCTCCCCCCGGGAAGTCACCAGCAGCTCAAACTGGTCCGCGGGCCACCGTTCGAGGGCAAAGCGAAAGACC
>JAKVCR010000006.1 GCA_022448985.1 Roseibacillus sp. | reverse complement strand
GAAATTGGGTCGCCGGATCGTGACGTTGAGATGCTGGCCTGCTCCGGGCTCCCCGCTTCGTCCGAGAAGCTGGACTACATACTTTCCATCCACCCTGCTCAGGAAAAGATCCCTGATCCGGTCACTGCGAAGTTGTCCGTTGACCGTAAAGGTCTGGTTTGCAGAGAGCTCGATCTCCTTTTGCCCCTGGCTGGCTACCTTGACTGCGGCGACCAGTCGGATGTTGATCTTGGAGAGCCGGTTGGGGACCCGGATCTCGTGAGTGGACTCCCGGTCAGAGGCGACCTTGAAGTCGTTTACCGTGCTGGTGGTGGAGATGCCGTCGAGGTCGGTCGAAACAAGAACAAGGCGGACCTTCTCGAGGCGGGTGAGCGAGATGGGTTGCCCGGCCACGGTGAGGGTGGGGCGAACCATGATGGTGGCCTTGGCACCAGGACGGAGGGCTTCGCGGTCGAGGCGGATGCCGGCGTGGAGTTGGTAGGATTCCGTTGAGTGCTGGAAGTTGGTGAGGCTGGCAAAGCCATCGGTGGTCTCAATAACGGGGGTGCGCTTGCCGGGTTCGTTGGAGAAGGGAATGAGGGTGCGGCCCTTGTCGTCACACTCATAGCGGCGGCCTCCGAACCAGACGGCACTGCCAGCGGCTGGTTTATGCGTTTCATCGAGGATGGTGATTACTTCTCCTCCACTGCTGGTGGCGGAGAGCAGGTGGGGCTGGCCCTTGCGGATGACGGCCCGGCTGCTCTTGCTGCCCCCAATGAATTCGACGATCCATACCCCGCGCCGGTCTTCGATCTCGGGAAATTCGAAATCATGGGGGACGCGGCGCTGGGGGGACTCCTTGTATTCGAAGGTCCGTTCGTGGTTGGTTACCAGTCCGTCGAGGGCGAGGTCGGTACTGATTTCGGAACCGTGCTTGAGATAATAATTGAGGGTATTCACCTCAAAGACCTTTACGATCAGGGTTTGAACGTTCTTGAGGTGAACCCGGAGGCTGACGTCGTCGCTGATACCGAAGTGTTCCGGATTGCCGGGATCGAACTCGATGTCTACCCGGTCTTTCAGGGACTGAAACTGGCTGGGGCTCAGCAACGAGGCCCACCGCTCGGGGTCACCGATCCCGTTGACGATCTTGGCTTCGGCAAAGACCGCCTTGATCCAGTTTTCCCTGAAGTAAGGAGCGTAGGCCTTGTAGTCTTCGGATTCCCTGAAGAAATGAAGGAGAAAGTTCCGGACGACCGGTTCGTCAGTTCCGATGGGGGCCAGTCCGGTTACCTTGCGGAAGTTCTGGCCAAGATTTGCGGGGTGACGCCAGAGCTCGCGCTCCTTCCGGGCCCAGTCCGGATGCACGTAGGAGACACGGCGGGGAAGCTTGACGTATGTCATGAAGCGGTCGGCATCATGTACGCCCTGGGAGTAATCAAAGACCAGACGCTGGTAGAGAAGGTGTGCCTTCAGGGAATTGAAGGAGGGTCCGAGCCGGGAGACGAACTTCCAGGCGCGTTCCAGGTAAGCCTTGCGGACCTCCGGACTGGCAGCTGGATTGGCGTCGGCGCCGGGGCGCAGCTTGGCGAGGTAGGTGTGAACGTAATTTGCGTTGAGGAGAAGGTCCTTCCGCCCGCCCCGCAGTTCATCGAGCTGGGCGATGGTGAGCACGCGATGAATGTTGAACTCGCCGAATCCCCGGCTCTCCTCGCTTTTAAGATCCCCCAGGATGAGAGCGACTAGTCCGGGGAGATCGGGGTTGTCGGCGCGACTGAGGAGATCGCGCCTCTGGGCCCCGGTGAGGGCATGCCCGCTGGTGAGCAGGGCGAAAAATTCGTACCGCGTTATATTTTGCAGGGTCCGGGTACCCCGGAGGGCATCAGCAAGGAATTTGTCCCATGAGATTTCCGCTTGTTTGAGGGCCGAGGGAAACTCCTGGGTCCTGGCCTTGCCTTCCTGCTGGTGGTTAAACTGCAGACTCAGCTCGCGCCGGATATGTTCCAGCGAGTTCTTCGGATTGCGAGGGTAATTGATGAGGGCTTCACGGTTGAGAATGAGGTTGCGCAGGCTGGATTTCGGAAAGCGCTTGTGCCACTGGGCAAGGATGTCAGCGAGTTCCCTGTCCTGCCGGGTATTCTGATAGTGGAGGGCATGGAAGTAGTAGTAGTCCTCGGTTCCTGGGATGAGTTGCTTGAGAGCTTCCCCGCGGTCGTCGGCGAGGGCAAATTTCTCGATGAAGCCGATCTCCTGCTGAGCGCAGATCCAGGGAATGAGGGCCGCCAGGATGGCAGAGGCAAGCATGGCAGGGTGGGTGAATCGGGATGCTTTGTTCATGAGCTGAATTCGGTTGTCTGGACGAGGTGCATGCTGTGCATGCCTTGGTCAAGGGGGATGACCACTAAGAAGCGAACACGATTCCAGCATCTTTCTTAGAATTTTCTGCCCCAGAAGGGCGGATGCCATGCCCCAATCGGGGAAAGGCCCTCCTGCGGGAGCGCAGAGGGAGACCGGGGAAATACCGTTCTTCGGGGCTTACGATCCCGGATAGTGGAACTGGCCAAGAATCCCGGTTCTCCTGAAGAGCGGGTGCCAGCAATGGCTAAGGACCATGGAAGCGGCGGTGGGGAAAACGATGCAGAGGGTGATGAGGAGAGATCCGCTCATCCAGTCGACCTGTGTGCTTCCTGCGGGGAAGGCCAGCAGGAGGAGGTCCGGGATGGTGGTGAGGAGTAAACCGGGAAGGTTGAGCAATACCCAGGGAACAGTCGCGGTCCACCACAGCGGGGAGCCATTGGTTCCGAGAATAATGACGGCTCCCGCGGTGACGGTCCGCCAGAAATTGAGATTCAGGAGAAAGTGGGAGATCGGGGGCATGTAAGGGATGAGACCCCTTTTCCTCCCGGCCTATTCATTCCGATCCCGCGAGGTTGAGGAGGAAGGCGTGCTCAAGAGCGGTATCGCGGTAGCGATCGAAGCGACCGGAGGCTCCCCCGTGCCCGGAGGTCATGTCTGTCTTGAGGAGAATTGGATTGCTGCCGGTTGAGCGGTGACGGAGGCGGGCTGTCCACTTGGCCGGTTCCCAGTACTGGACCTGGGAGTCGTGCAGGCCGGCCAGGATGAGGAGGGCGGGATAGTCTACCGGGGCTACGTTGTCATAGGGAGAGTAGGAGAGCATGTAGTGGTAGGCTTCCTCGTCGGCCGGATTACCCCATTCGTCATATTCAAAGGTCGTGAGCGGGATGGAATCGTCGAGCATGGTGGTCACGACGTCGACGAAGGGAACATCGGCGATGAGTCCACGAAAGAGATCCGGGCGCATGTTGGCCACTGCTCCGATCAGGAGTCCCCCCGCACTGCCTCCCCCCGCGAAGAGCCGCTCGGGATCAGCGTATCTTTTTTTGACGAGATATTCGGCGCAGTCGATGAAGTCGGTGAAGGTGTTCTTTTTCTTCATGAGCTTGCCGTCTTCGTACCAGTGACGTCCATGCTCCTGGCCGCCACGGACGTGGGCGATGGCGTAGATGAATCCCCGGTCGACCAGGCTGAGCATCGTGCTGCGAAAGCTGGCCGACATGCTGGCCCCGTAGGAGCCGTAACCGTAGAGGTAGAGGGGGGCAGATCCGTCTTGCTTCACACGCTTGTGGTAGACAAGGGAGATGGGGATCTTCGTTCCATCCCTTGCGGTGGCATCAAGGCGCTCGGTGCGGTAGTCGTTCCGGTCAAATCCACCCAGGACCTTCTCTTCCTTGAGGAGAGTCTTTTTCCTCGTGCTCATGTTGTAATCGAAGGAGCTGTCGGGCGTTCTCATCGATTCGAAGCTGAAGCGGAGGGTCTCGGTATCCATTTCGGCGTTTACACCGAGGGATACCGAGTAGGCCGGTTCCCCGAAGTCAATTTCGTGCCATTGCCCCTCCGTGTTGCGGATCCGGATGCGGTTGAGGGCATCGCGTCGTTCCACCACCACGAGATAATCCCGGAACACCTCCACGCTGCTCAGGTAGACATCGTCACGGGTGGGGATGACCTCTTTCCAGTTCTTCTCGGCAGTGTTCCCGACCGGGGTGGTCATGAGGCGGAAGTTGGGAGCCTCCTTGTTGGTGCGCACGAGGAACTGATCACCCCAGTGGTCGATGCTGTGCTCAAGGTTGCGGCGGCGGGGACTGAATACCCGCGGTTTCAGACCGGGCTGGTCGGCTTCGATGAGGAGGAACTCGTCCGAGAGCGTCTGGCTGCATCCGATGACGATGAAGCGTTCGGACTTGGTCTTGTAGACGTAGCAGCGATAGGTCTCGTCCTTTTCCTCGAATACCAGTTCATCGTCCTGCACCGGCGAGCCCAGAACATGCCGGTAGACCCGGTGGGAACGCAGGGTCCTGGGATCCTGGCGGGTGTAGAAAACGGTTTTGTTGTCATTGGCCCAGGCATGGTTGCCGGTGACCTTCTCGATTTTGTCGGGAAGAATCTCGCCGGTTTCAAGATTCTTGAACTGGAGCGTGTAGATCCGGCGGCCTTGGACGTCGGTTGAGAAGGCCACGATCTTTTCATTGGAGCTTCTTTCCCCGGTGCGGAGGCTGAAGAACTCATGGCCCCTGGCGAGGGCCGGGATATCAAACATGATCTCTTCCTTCTTCGTACCGACTTTCCGCCGACAACTGAGGGGGTAGGAGTCCCCCTTGCGGTAGCGACGGTAGTACTCATAGTTCTTTTCGCGGTAAGGAACGGTGGAGTCGTCCTGCACGATGCGCCCCACGATTTCCTCAAAGAGGACATTCTGCAGTGCCTCGGTCTTCTTCAGAACGGTTTTTGTATAGTCGTTTTCGGCCTCAAGATAGGAGATGACGGCGGGATCGTCCCTCTTCTTCATCCAGTAGTAGGGATCATCCCGGATGTGCCCGTGTGGTGCTTCGATCTTGTGGGAAATGCGCTTGGCGTGGGGAGGTTTGAGGTCAGCCATGAGAAGGCAGGGAGCGAGCGAGCCGAGCATGAGGAGCAATCGACCGGCGGAGTTCATGGTTAAACCCTACTGCCATGGTCAAGGGGGGGATCGCAGGCTTGTTCCCGGGCGGGGGGAGCGCTAAGGGGAGGGCCGACAATTACCTTCTGAACCAATGCCGAATCCCTGGACTGGAAAAGGAAATCCCTATACGCGCGAAGAAGTAATCGAACGGTTGCAGGACAGCCTGGGCCGTGGGGAGCCCATTATCGCCGCGGGGGCGGGGACCGGAATCAGCGCCAAGTTTATCGAAAAAGGAGGGGCCGACCTCATTATCATCTATAATTCCGGTCGTTTCCGCATGGCGGGGCACGGTTCGACTGCGGGCCTCATGGCCTATGGCGATGCCAATGCGGTGGCGATGGAGATTGGGGAGTTTGAAGTCCTGCCCGTGGTGGAGGAGATTCCGGTTATCTGTGGTGTGCACGGGAGCGATCCGCGGCGGCGCATGTGGCACTTTATCGGGCAGGTCAAGGACATGGGTTTCAGCGGAGTGAATAATTTCCCCACGCATTCCATCGTGGATGGCAAGTTCCGGCAGATCCTGGAGGAGACCGGCATGAGCGTGCAGAAGGAGGTCGACATGGTCGGACTGGCGCGACGCATGGACCTTTTCTCCATTGTCTATGTCGGCTCACCCAAGGAAGCCCGGGACATGGCGGAAGTGGGGGCCGACGCCATCATCGCCCACGTGGGAACTACCATCGGGGGATCAATCGGGGTGGTGGATGCCACCATGACAATCGAAGAGGCGGCGGCCCGGACACAGGAGATCATTGATGCCGGAAAGTCGGTGCGGGACGATGTGATCTACCTCAGTCACGGGGGTCCCATTTCGACGCCGGAGGATGCGGCCTACATCAATGAGCATACCGATGCGGTGGGCTTCGTGGGAGCCTCCAGCCTGGAGCGCATGGCGGTAGAGGAATCTCTCACCGGCCTCACGCGAGAATTCAAGTCCATCCCGGTCAAGCGGAAGTAACGATGCCCACCATTGCGGTTCTCGGAACCCTCGATTCGAAGGGAGCAGAGCATGCCTTCGTGGCAGGGCAGATTCGTGCACGTGGGCACGAAGCGATGCTCATTGACGTGGGCACCGGGGGTGAGCCTGAAGTGAAACCGGAGGTGAGCCGATTTGAGGTAGCGGCGGCCGGAGAAATCGATCTCCAGCCCATCCTGGACCGGCGGGACCGGGGGGAATGCGTGGCCGCGATGACCCGGGCAGCGCCCATCTTGCTGGCCCGGCTAGTGGAAAAGGGAACGATAGAAGGAGTGATTTCACTCGGGGGAGGGGGAGGAACGGCCATTGCCACCGCGGCCATGCGAGCTCTTCCAGTGGGCTTTCCCAAGGTCATGGTCTCCACCCTGGCGAGCGGCAATACGGCTCACTACGTGGGCATCCGGGACATTGTCATGATACCCAGTATCGTGGATGTCTCGGGTCTGAATCCAGTTTCGCGCACCATCTTTACGCGGGCGGCGGGGGCCATTTGCGGAATGGTGGACAGCGAGGTGGATGTCAGCGACTCGAGGCCGATCGTCGTGGCCAGCATGTTCGGCAATACGACCGATCTCATTTCGATGGCGCGGGGGCAGCTGGAGGCAGCAGGCTACGAAGTGCTGGTCTTTCACGCGACCGGGACGGGGGGTAGAACAATGGAAGCCCTCATCGAGAGCGGAATGGTGGCCGGGGTGCTGGACGTGACCACCACCGAGTGGGCTGACGAGCTGGTCGGTGGGGTGCTGGCGGCCGGTCCGGACCGCCTTGATGCCATGACGAGGGCGGCGGTGCCTGCGGTCATCGCGCCCGGGTGTCTCGACATGGTGAATTTTGGGGAGCGGGACACGGTGCCGCAGGAATTCGAGGAGCGCGCCATCTACGAGCACAACCCGCAGGTCACCCTTGTACGTACAAGTGCGGAAGAGTGTGACGAACTCGGCAGGATTCTGGCGCGGAAAGCCAATGCCAACGGGGCACCAACCGCCATCCTGATCCCGACCAGGGCAATCAGTATAATAAGTGCTGCCGGGCAGGCCTTTCATGATCCCGTGGCTGACGCGGGTCTTTTCGAGGCGATCCGGGAAGAGGCCGAGGTGGAGGTGCAGGAACTGGCGGTTGAGATCAATAGCGAGGAATTCGCCAATGCCTGTGCGGGGAAACTGCTGGAGCTGATGGAAGGGGATCGCTCGTCCCCTTCAGCCTAGAGAAAAGCCCGCGGCGCAATGGAGAGTCATACCTTAGCCTGAGACTCTCGAATTACCCGGAGGCTCTTACTCATCTTCCGCTCCACCCAGAGTCACGTTGATATTGTATTTGTTCTGGAGGTGGGCGTGGGCCCGGGCAGCCTGGTTGCTTTTCGGGTAGCGCTTGCAGGTGAGCTGGAAAGTGCGGATGGCGTTCTTGGCCTCCTTCGCTTCCTCGTAGGTGTAGGCGATCTCAAGGGTGGCCCTCGGAGCGGAGGCATCGTTGACAAGGCATTGCCTGTAGAGGGCGACAGCTTCCTTGTGCTCCCCGAGTTTGCGGTGGCAGGTCGCCATGGCGAAGTGAGTCTTGGGGAAATCGTCGATCTGGCGGTACATCCCGATAGCCTTCTTCCACTCGGACACGCTTTCGTAGCAGCCGCCGATGGACCACTGGTAGCCCGGGGCGTTCTTGCCGTTGAGATCGATGAGTTTGACGAACACGGCGATGGCCTCGTTGAACTTGCTCATCCCCTGGTAAATCTGCGCGATCGTCTCCAGGTAGCCGACCTCGTTGTCGCTGTTGAGAGCGATCAGCCGGTGAAACACCTTGATGGCCTCGACGGGCTGTTTCACGGATTGAAGCATGGCGGCGAGGGCCTCGAGTCCCGCCACCCTGTTGTCGTACTCCTCGTAAAGTCGCCGGGCATTCTTGAGGTTCTCCCGGCTCATGTGCCACTGGGCCATGCGCCCGCGGAGGTCGTCATCCCGTCCAAATTTATCCTCTACTTCCTCGTAGATAGCCCAGATTTTGTCTGGGCGGCCCAGCATTCCGTGCAGGCCGACGATACGGTAGAGATGACTCCGGGCATTCGGGGAATCCTCAATGGAGTCCCGGCGCACCTGCGCGATGAGCTGGTCGCCCAGCTTGAGGGCGGCTCGTCTTGTATTCTCATCCTTGAGGAGGTGGCTCATGGTCTTGACCGTCATGTCGAACACTACCTGGATGAGTTTCTCGTCCTTGTAGCTCGTGGCCAGCGCCTTCCTTCCGGCGGTGAAGTCCTGGGCGAAGAAATGCATGGTGGCGAGTTCCTGGCAGGCCTGCACACAGGCGCCACTGCTCCATTCCGTGCGTTTCACGACGTAGGTAAGACCCTTCAGGATCTCAAGAATCCAGTCGTCGTCCTTGTGCAGGCGGGCGTAATGAAGGAGGTCGAGCCGGGAGCGCAGGGAGAGCCGGGTGTCCGGATACTCCTTGAGGACGAATTGGAATGCCTCCTTCGCTTTTTTGACCTCTCCCATCTTCCGGTAGGCATCGCCGATGCAGTAAGCCGCCACATTGGCGGAATGTGATTCGGGCCAGTAGTCGATGACGGACTGGAACCCTTCCCGCAGGGCGGTCTTGACCTTCTTGAGATGGACCTGGGTATGGCTCCACATGAGTTGGGCATAGGGAGCACCGGGGCTCTTCTCGTAGAGGGTGAGGAACTTTTCATATTCCGCGAGGGCGACCTTGTAGTTTTTGCTGCTATAGTGTTTTTCGGCGATCTTGAGCTGATAGCGTTCGACCTCACGCATTTTTTCAAAGACGGGGAGGGGAATCTGCTCGAGGTCTGAGAGGGCGCTGGCGGAGAGGGGGAAGAAGGCGAGCAGGAGCCCTGCGAGGGGTGCAAGAAGTGGGCCGCGATTCCTCATCAGGGAGTGGGAGAGCGTGGAGCGGAAGGCCGCCCGGAGGCGATTATACCCGCATCCCGGCTTTCTTCCGGAGCTCAGTCTTCCTTGGTCGCTTCGAGCCATTTGTTATATTCCGCGTGAGCGTAGAAGATGATGTTTACCCCGAGCTGGAAACAGGATTCCCAGATTTCACGGGAGACTCCGGAGTGCCCGTCGGCCCAGGCATCGCCTATGTCGCCGGGATGGTAGTAGGCGACGAGGCGGCCATCAACCACCCAGCCAAGGGCATCAGAGCGTCCGTGTTTTGCCACATAGGGAAGCTTGGGCAGGACGTAGGGGACCTGGTGAATCTGGTGGTCGAGGTAGACTGTGATCGGTTCCACCTTGGGTAGGACCTTCTTCATCATACCCACGAATTGGCCTTCCCACCCACTGCTGCCCCCGTTGTCGCCGAAGAGCATGCCGTGCTTGTCGAGAAGATAGGCCCGTAGGATCCTGACCCCGTCCTCTCCCACCTGGATGTTCTGCTGTCCGGTCATGTAGACCATGGGCGGACTTTTGCGGGCCGGAAAGGCGCGGAGGCGCTTGATATCCATGGGTTCCGGTCGGTCGCTGACTCGATGTCCCGTGCGCACACCATACTCGGTGAGCAGGTTAAGGTCCGCTCCGCGGTCCATGTCCTGCTGCCAGTCTCCTCCATTGTACTTGAGCCGGATGAAACGTACCTTGCCACGGGAAGTCCCACCGGAGAACCCTGCGCCTCTCCCTTCTCCCTGCCCCACCTTGTAGCGGTGGGCGGTTTCTTCGAGGAGTTGCAACCGGACATCGTCAATGGGAGGAGGGTTGAAGAGGATACTGCTGTAGGGATTGATGATGTACTTCTTCTTGACCACTTTCTGAATCCTGACGACCTGTCGCAGCCGTTCTTCCTCGCCCCCGCCGTAGGGGGACTCGTAAATGGCGCAACCAGTCATGCTGTTGAAAATGAGGAAGGCTGCTAGAAAAAGGGCGCTGTAGGCTCCCAGGGTGGCGGTCGACTGCCAGAGCTTGGGACTGCGACGGCCAAAGTACCAGGCCCAGCGGCGGAGTGGGTTCCAGCTACGTTGTTGGTGGGACGAGGGAGCCAGTTGCTTGGTCTTGCGGTCGACGAGCCACACCGCCCAGCCCAGGCCGATTACAAAGAAGATGGCCACCCCCGCGTGCGCAAGGGCCTCCGAAAGCTGGTAGGCGGAGAATACAAGGGGGGCGGTCACGGCAAACTGCCAGAGCGGAATGAAGCTCCCGCTGAGAATGAGGCGGTGGAGCAGAAGGGAACGGGAACGCCAGTAACGGGCCCAGGAGAGGGGCACGGGGAGGGCGAGTCCGAAACAGATTGCGTGGATGAGGGGTGAGAAGTGGAAGAGAAAGTGGGCATCGGCCCACAGGGCAAGCCAGAGAATGGAGGCGCAGGCAGTGAGCGCGACCGGCCTGCGGCCATGGCCCAGACCCCACTGACTGGCCTGTCTCCAGCGGTTCATTCGAGTCCGTCGAGGAAGTTGTCCTTGTTGTTCTCTAGCGGATTCTCATTGGGGGGAGCCTGCTTCTCCTCAGTCACGCCCAGGGTCGACAGGTCCGGGGTGAGGGGCGTGAGAGGATTGTCGGGATTAGCTGCCTGCTCGCCGGGCAAGGGATTGTCCGGGGTGGGCGATGGCCTGGGAATGGACGGTTCCGCTGCGGTCGGTCCGCTGGATTCCCTGGTCGGGGCTTTCTCCTTGTTCTTGCCAGCGCCCATTGCGAATGGAATGGCGGTAAAGATCAACCCGCCGGTGAGGACGATCACGGTGGAGATGCAGATGGCCCGGACTAGCTGGCTGGCCGCCACGATCCCGAGCATTTCCTGCGGGGATTTGCCCTGGAGCTGGCGGAGGAAACTCTTCAGTTCTGCTACGGTCGCACTACTGCTTGCGCGCAGGTTGCGCAACTCGCTCTTGGGGTTTGCCATCGGTGGGTGGGGAGAATCGCTGCTCTCGGGATGGGTGTTCATGACTCGGGCTCCGGTTCTGGTTCAAGGATGTGGACGAGATCACCACCGGCTTCCCCGATGGCCTGAATGACGGGTTCAAAGTGCTGGGCCTGTGCCTCCCGGTGGACCTTCAGGAATACGTTGCGTTGTCCGGCGGGAGTTTGTCCGAGGATGGCGTTGAGACGAGGGCCGAGGAGGTCGTTCTTGATCTCTTCACCATTGAGGTAGGTTTTGTAGGCGCTATCGATAGCCACGTTGGCAAGGGGGCTGCCGGCTCCTTCCAGATTGGAGAGAATGGCGGGATCCCACTGGACGTGACTGTCGTCCTGCACCCGGGCCAGGATGACGAAGAAGATCAGCAGGAGGAAGCCGATGTCACCCATCGCGAAGGAGGGCACGGAGGCGACCATTTTTCGGCGGGCGATCTTCATCTTTGTAGCGGGTGAGATTCGTTACCGTTGGCGGGCGGCGCTACCGTGACCGGGGAAGTCTGCGGAATCGGGGGGCTGAATTGTTCCTGAATTGCCATTTCAGTCCACGCTGATGGTTCGTTCGCTCTCCAGTTCAAGGGTGATTACTCCACCGGCATCATCGATAGCCTGCGAGACGCGGATCCAGTGATCGTAGGGAGTTTTCGGGGCGCTCTTGACAACCACCACCTTGTCCTCCGGGCGATCCTTGGACTGAAGGGCGGTGGTCAGGCGCTGGCGGAACTCCTCCAGCTTGAGGGGACTGCCGTTGAGGACGATATTGTTCGGGGTGATGGAGACCTCGAGATTCTTGCTTCGCAGTTTCTTGTCCTCCTCCTCCTCGGTCCGGGGCAGGGTCTGTGCCATTCCGGTCTCGGGTTGCACGGAGGCACAGACCAGAAAGAAGATGATGAGAATGAAGGCGATGTCCGAGCTGGAGGCAGCCGGAGGATCAACCAGGAGCTGACGACGGGGAAGCTTCACGGGTCCTTGCTCAGGGTCAGGCGCAGGCTGACCACCTCTATGAGTTCCGCTGCGGAGGACTCCACCTGCAGGACAAAGTTGTTGATGATTCCGGTGAAGTAATTGAAGGCCATGTAGGCGGGGATTCCCACACACAGTCCAAAGGCGGTGGTGAGGAGAGCCACCCGGATTCCGGACGCCGCGGCCTGCACGATGTTCTGCTGGCCCACGTTGGCTTCGATATCGCCGAAGGCCACGATCATTCCCTGCACAGTGCCAAGGAAGCCCAGCATGGGTGCTACACTGGCGATTGTGGCGAGGAGGGGAAGGTGCCGCTCAAGGGCTGCCACGATGTGGACTCCTGAGTTCTCCATGCTCTTGATCACCTGTTCCTCAAGCTGGGCCTGGTCGTAATTGAGGCGGCGCAGGACGAGGTACTTGCGCAGGCCGCTGGAGAGCACGGCAGGCACCGGGCCCCGGGAACGGTCACAGAGGCTGAGGGATTCCTCCACCTTGTCCTCGGAGAGCAGCTCGGTTATTTCCTCACGTAACTTGCTGGAATCAACTTCCAGCATCTTGAGGCTCCGGTAGCGTTCGATTACGACCGCGAGGACCAGGATGAGAAGGATGAGGATGGGCCACATGAAGATGCCTCCTTCAAGAAAGATCCCGATGGCGCCGCTGCTGAAGAAGTCCTGAAAAAACTCCATGATTTTCTGGATCATCCCGGGGTTCTCCCCGGAGGTCTCAGCCTGGGCAAGCAGGGATGGGAGGGTCGACATGGCTTTTATGGTTTATTCGTCGTCCAGGTTCGCTTCGCGCTCAAACTGGGCCAGCATCTCGGGCAGGGCAAGACGCCCGCGGGCATACTTGGCGGCGTCAGATTCCGGGAAATCCCAGCGGCAACGGTTGTAACGCCGGAAGGCATTGGGAACGTCGTTCTTCATGCGGTAGCTTTCGCCCGCCCAGAAGAGGGCCTGGGCGGTGAGTTCCTCTTCCGGGAAGCGCTTGACGAATTCGTCAAAGGCGGTTCCTGCCGCCTCATAGGATTCGTCCTTGTAGTGGCACTGTCCGATCCGAAAGCCCATCTTCGGGGTCCATTCGTGGCTGGGAAATTTTTCGAGGAATTTCACTCCCACGCTGGCAGCCACCGGGTAATCCTCCTGGTTGTAGAAGTGCTCGTTGATGCGGAGCATGACGTTGGCGATGAGGGGGCTCTTGGGGTAAGTGGCCGCCAGGGTGACGTAGGACTCGAGGGCCTCATCCAGTTGTTCGGCCTGTTCGTAGCACTGGCCGAGTTTATACTGTGCGTCCGGAGCGAGCTTGTGCTCCGGGTATCCCCGGACGATGGACTTGTAGGCCACGATGGCCTCGTCCCACTCCTTCATCTCCTGTGCAAACTGTCCCAGGAGGTAGGCAATACGGGGGGCATATCTGGGTTGGGGGTAGTCTTCCCTGACCTCGCGCAGGACCCGCCGTCCGAGGGCCAGGTCGGCCTGGGCGTCCTCCTCGTGTTCCAGTTTGAGGTGGCTCTTGAAGAGTTCGAAGTAGCTCTCTGCAATATGGAACTGGGTCTGGATGGCGAGATCCTCATCCTTGTAGACCTTGCTGAAGGCCGACATGATGCCGTCCGTGCCCACTGCGATGGGGAGGCCTGCGGTAATGATGGGGTCACCTTCAACCGTCTGGATCACGTTGTCGAGATAGCCTACCGTGAGGGCGTCACCGAAGAAGCACTCCACCTCCCCCCGGGAGTTGCCGGTGACAGGTTGCTCCGCTGACTTCAGAGGGAAGGACCCACTGAAGACCCCACTGTGACTGAGAGTCTCCTCTACCTCCAGGGTTTCATCTTCTCCCGATCTGGTTGTGACCCGGACAAGGGCCTTGTCCCGTCCGCCCGAGATGTCGAGGTCGGGGTCCTCAAGCCAGAGGTAGATCTTTTTGCCTACGTGGGCGAGCTCGGCAGTCTCCTGGTACTCCTCGTCGGTAAGGCGAAGAGTGGCGGCAGTGGCGAGTTCGGCGTGGGCCACCCGTTCCACGGCTTCGCCTTGGGGGCGGCGCTCATCCTGGTAGCGTGCCATGAATTTGTCCTGGCCACTCACGTTGAGGATGAGAAGTCCGGGGGTGCGCTCTTCACCATCATCCAGCAGGTCATCCTCCTCGGCGGGTGGTGGCAGGACGCGCCCGAGTCCAGGACGCGCTACGGTGCCATCTGCAGGGATGGAGACTGAGCTATCGAGATCGCCCAGGAGGAGGGGGATCTGCCCCACAAACCGTCCTTCCCAGAGGGCGGTGTTCCCGACCTGGTCAATCTCCTCCGTGGCCGGGGCAAACCCGCGGGAGAGGACGCACTCCACTTCCACGCTGGTGCCCTGCGTGGTTTCCACCTTCACGGTCACCTTGCTTTGAGAGTCCTTGGCCCGGTCCGGGTCGATAACCTCCACCGTGAGAGGCAGATGATAGTCGATCCTGCTCACATGGTCAGCCGGACGGGTTGCTTCTACCGGCAGGAAGGTGCGTTCACCCTCCACTTCCTTCACGCTGTCCACGATTTGCAGGATAGCGTCCGTGGGTTCATTAAGGAGGACCACCGTTTCGCGGTAGGAGGCGTGGCCCGGGAAGGTGTTCTGTTCGTCCCTGTAGCGGAGGTAGATCTTGTCACCCTGTTTCACAACCGGCTTTTCGCCATCGGGTTCCGCCGTCGTGTCGATCTCGACTACGAAGACCCCGGTGGAAGGCCCGGTTTCGGTGGCCGTCAGGGAGCGACGCGTATTGGCGTTGACCTGGAACTGCACTTCGACAGAGTCCTTTTCATTGGTGATGTCGAGGTCGTAATCGACCACTTCAGCCACGATCCGTTCACCGGGTTCGATACGCAGGAGTTCCTTGCGCGCCCCGCGGACCGCTCCATCCCCACCACGGACGAAGTCGTAGCTTACAGGTGTAATTCCGCCGTTGTAGTAGGTGGCGGTCAGGCGGGCGGTGAGGAGTTTGTTGCGCTGGGCGCCCCCAGCGGTGATCTCGTCGAGGTAGGAAACCTCCACCGTGTCACCGGGGGCGAGTTCGAGGATGTCATTGCTGGCCAACTGGAGGACATCCTGTTCCGGGGGCACGTGCACGGATCCTCCGCCTTTCACCTCCACGTGATTGATGGCGACAGCCTCGCCGCGGTATTCGAGGATCTCATACTGAAGAAAGCGGAGTTCGTGGGAAGGAAGGGAGAGTCTCCAGATATTCTCCTGCTGGGTGATAATGCCTTCGAGCGGTCCCTCGATCCGGCGGAAGTCTGCGGACCGGCTCAGGTCGAAGTCCGCCGCATTGAAATTGCGGAGGGTTACGCTGGGCGACTGGGCGTTTTCCCGGGCCCGGACTGCGCCTCCAGCTTCCCCTCCAGCCGAGACGATGGAGACCACCGTGATGCTGTGGAATCCAGCCGTGGCATAGATGTCTGCTTCCCGGCCGCCCTCACCCATGGGTAACTCAAGGCGTCCATCGACCATGAGACCGGTGTGCTGACCGGTCACCGAGAAGCGCATTCCGCCGTCCCGCTCCTGGAAGAACCTGCCGGACCAGACGAGGAGGAAGGCCTCTTCTCCCTCCGCGGGAGGCGCCCAGGACAGTCGGGTAACGTTTTCCTCGAGATCGGGTTTTGTCTTCTCGACGAGGCTGACGATATCTTTCCAGGTGTAGCTTGGGAGCAGCTTGCTCTTCTGGGTCTTGTAGAGGCGCATGGTCATCTCTTCACCCCCGAAGGTAATCGGAGTGTCCAGCTCCGGGGTTGGGAACCGGGCCAGGGTGTACCAGAAGCGGCCGTCGTGGCTTCCACGCAGGCGCAGGCGCACGGGGGCTTCCTTCTCGGCATCGGGTGACATGAGGGATATGGTGTCGACCTCGCGTAACTCCTTCAGGTCAATAGCCAGCGTCTTGGGGGCGCTGCCGTCGGGTTCACTGCGCCATGCCGTGTCCCTGCTGTGGTCAATGGCCATCAGCGGACTGTGGTCGAGAGCGGAATCGCTGGCCTGCGCCCCGGCCGGAAGTTCTCCCGTCCGAACCGTGCCGCTGAAGACGCCTCCGTGCCGGCTTTCCTCCGGGATTCTCGTCTGCACCTGGTCGCCACTGGAGGCCTTCAGCACGATGGGGACGCCGTCCGGATCCTTGGTCAGGTCCCGGTCGCCATCCTTCACCTGGGTGTAGATGAGATTGCCGGGCTTGATCTGGTCGCGGGGACGCTGTTGGGCCTTGCTCTGGTCCTCCCCAGCCTCCTGGGCTTCCCGTTGCAGGGCTTCCGTGAAGGATTCGTCCTCCTCGTTGAGAATTTCGCTGCTGGCTACTGCGAGGCTGCCGTCGGAGGCCACCTTGAGGCGGGTGGCACTCAGGAACTCGAACTGGAACTCCTTCTTGAATTCGGCCGGATAGTCGACCGTGATGGTGTCTCCGCCAGTAACCTCAAGGGTTCCGCTCTCGACCTGGGCTACTCCCAGGGCGGTGGGGAGATCGGACAGGAAGATGCCCTTTCCAGCGCCGCCGCTGACGAGGAAGGACTTCTCGACATCGCCGCCGGGGTCGGTGCGCACGACCACCGGGATGCGCGTTTCCCCCCGGCTGATCCCGAGATCGGTATCCTGAACCACCACCGAAAGAGCCTTGCCCGGGGTGTGCCAGAGCTTCGACTCGCGTCCGAGCCGGCCTACCGTGCGGAGGGTTTCGAGCTGGGTGAGGTAGCGTTGTTCGATGCCGTAGACCTCGGCCAGGTTGAAGAGAGTTTCGTTGGCGAGTTCAGCATCCGGAGCGCGTTCGAGGACGGAGAGAAAGATCCGGCGGGCTGCCACATTGTTTTCCTGCCTGATTTCAAGAACACCGAGCAGGAACTCGGCGCGAATATTGACCTGTGGGTTGGGGTTCTCGGAGAGCTCGGTGAAGATCTCCCCGGCCTGGTCATAAACCTTCTGCGCCATGAAGGTCTCCCCGATACCGAACCGGGCCTCCACGGCCTCGGGCTGATCCTTGTAGTGATTGAGGACGGTGGTGAACTCCGCGCGGGCGACGTCGTACTGTTGTGAGCGCTGGTAGTTGCGGGCCAGAAGAAGTTGTACGCGGGCCTTGTCCCTGACCTCCACACTTTCAGACTCACCGTTCTTGATCAGCCATCCCCGCAGGATGTCTTCGGCACGCAGGTGGTCTGCTTCCGTTCCCTGGCTGATGTGGGTCTCCGCTCCGAAGAGGATGAGCTCAACCGGAAGGTTGGCCTGGTTCTCGTCGAAAAGCGGCCGGTTCCGGTAGTAGGCCTGCTCCGCCAGTTCATCTTCACCCAGTCGGAGGTGGAGGATGATCTGGAGGAGGGGTGCGATGGGGCTGTCTTCCGGAATATCGGCACTCAGGCTTCCCATCTTTCCGTAGGCCTTGCGCAGGAGTGCGCGGGCGTCATTCAATTCCTTTTCCCCTACCCCGCGAATGATGTGGATCAGGCCGTTGAGGACCGTGGCCCCCATCTGATGATCTCCCCGTGCGATGGCTCCCTGGGCGTAGGGGTAGATGCGGCGCCAGCTTTCGTGGTGCTGGTTGGAAAAGAGAATGACGCGGTAGGTTTCGCGGAGGCGGGTCATGCCCCTGGGAGTGCTGGCGAGGAGTTCAAGAGCGGCCTCGGTGCTCACCCGTGGGAGGTCGAGATCCCGCACGATACGATAGATCTGGCCCTTCTGGTCGGCATTCCACTCCTTGGAGGCTCGCGCAGTTTCCAGCCAGCCACGGGCTGGAAGTTCCCCGATGCGATGGGAGCGGAAGGGATGCTTCGCCCGCTGCCCGATGGCCTTTTTCATGACGAGATCCATCCGAGGCAGATCACCGGCCCGGAATGCGAGGTCGGCGAGGGCACTGGCGTGGGTGCCCGGATGGTAACGGGCGGATGCCTGGCGCAGTTTCAGGAAGGCGGAGGCCTGGGCGGGTTCCAGCCTAGCTGCTACCCGTTCGGCACAGTTGACGCATTCCAGGTGATCAGGATCAATGTCCATTCGTGCTCGCCACCATGCGACGGCCTCCTTCTTCATCTCGATTTCCCACATGATGTCACCGATTCGGGTGGTGTAATAGAGCGGGTTGGGGCTGAGAGGGGTCGCTTTTACGATCCACGGGAGGGCCTTGCGGATAATGACTGGATCGCGCGTGTCGATCAGTCGCAGCCAGGTGTCCGCACTGGTGGCCTGTGGGGGGAAGGTGAGGACATGCCGGGCGGCCGCGGCCTTCATCTCCTTGGGTTGGTCACTGTAGGTGGCGGCTTCCAGCCATTTCTGCGCTCCTTCGTAGTCCTTGGGGAATTCGGAGCAGAGTTTGCGGTAATGCTCGGCAGCCTTCTTCTTGGAGGTGCCTCCGAAGTGATGGAGATAGTTGTAGGCGAGGGTGGTGAGGAGCAGGTGGCGTAGCTCCGGAGGCTGTTTCTGCTGGAGAAGTTGCTTGCAGGCCTGTCCCGACTTTCCACCGCTTTCCCCGACCTGTCCCCAGAGGCGGGTGTTGGCTTCGTTGCTGAAAGCCTTGCGTGCACTCTGCCAGGACCGGTTGCGCTTGGCGTCCTTGAGAGTCACGGTTGCGATGCGCTCCTGAAAGCCGCGCAGGTGGAGATGTTTCCGCGCGCATGTCAGGATGAGTTTAATGTCCGCAAGGAAGGTGGCCTCGTCAGGGGCGGTTCGGAGGAGGTAGGCAATGGTGAACTCCGCCAGGCTGTCTCCGGTTGGGGTATTGGCGAAGTAGTTCCGGGCCATGGCCCGTGCCTTGTCTGCGGCCTCCATGCGTTTGTCGTAGAGATTCAGGGCAAGGACAGCACGAATCGGGCCCGCATGTTTCGAATTGGCACGAATCGCCTGCAGGAGGGATTTTTCGGACTGATCATGGTTTTCTCCACACCAGGTGACCACGGTTTGTGCAGTTTCCGCACTCATTCCGGGGATGGCCATGAGTTCTGCGCCCAGTTTCAGGGCCCGGGTCAGGTCACCGGCGCCGGCATGGGCTGAGGCCGCCTTGGCGAGTTGCTGGTGGCGATCGGTTGCGGCAGGATAGGCAGCAATGTAATTGCGGGCCTCCCGCTCTACTTCGCGGGGAGGGCTCTTGGCCTGGATGAGAGCGTCGATCAGGCTGCCGTGTGGGGGATGGGTATTATTGCCGTGTGCCTTCCGGTGGGAGGCCACCGCATTCACGTGTTGTCCAAGCCGGGTCTCGAAGTTGGCAGTGTAGGACCAGAGCTCGTGTTTTTCCTGCTCGAGCAGAGGAGCATTGCGACGGAGGAGCGTTTTTGCGAGGGACAGTCCCTCTTCCCAGAGTCCGGCCTTGCTGGCCATTTCCAGCCCGATCAGGCCGCAGCCAGTCAGGACCGTGTCAACCGGCAACTTGTCCACCATGGCTCTGGCCAGGGCGGTGGATTCGCGGAAGCCGTCGGCATTGTTGGCCACCTTGAACAGCTTGAGCGCTTGAACACCCTCGGCGGCTACTCCCCCCTGGCGCCAATTGGCATCGAGTTCACGGGCGGCTTGCAGCGGGCGACTTGTTCGCGTGTAGGTTGTGGCCATGTGCCTGCGCACCTCCAGCATGAGGGCATGGTTGGAAAACATCTCCCGGAACTGGCGTCCGGTGGTGATCACGTCTCCGTGGCGGCCTGTCATGGCGTAGCCCTCGATCAGCCGGGCCATTACCCTGGGGCGTTCGGGGTGCTTGGTCTGTGCCCGGGAGAACTTTCCGGCGGTCCGGATGATGCCGAAGAGTTTCTCCTCGGTCTCGTAGATCCCGATGAGCTCCAGCATCATGCGGGCGGCAGCTGGCGAGGCTTCCGCGGTTTCCTTGAGACGGGCTTCAAGGTGGGCGGCGCGATCCTGGCCGGGGGCGCGGACAACGCTTGCGATCAGCGTGAGAATGAGAAAAGGCAGGATTGACGTTTTCAAGATGGAAAGGTTTCTACTCAACATTCGCGCTCGTGCCGTTGCCTACTCTTCCGGCGCCGGGGCAGTGGCTCTTTTCAGGGCATCGACGATCTTCTTGGCTTCCGGTGCAATTTCACTTTCAGGGAAGTCGTGGATCAACCGGTCGAAGCGTCGACGGGCCTCCTGCTTCCGTCCCAGCTTGTAGAGGCAGCGCCCGTAGTTGAAGAGGATGACATCGAGGAAGTTGGCATCGGGGTAGTCGGCAAGCACATTTTCAAAAACGTCGACCGCCCGGGCATAGTCTTCCTTCTGGTAGTAGAAGGCCGCCATCTTGGCCACCGCGTCGCCGATGCGACCGGATTCCGGAAAGTTCTCGTAGACCGTCTGGTAGGCGAGAAAGGCCTTTTCAAAGAGCCGGGAGGCCTGCTCCGCGGTGGATTTGAGGGCCATCTCTTCGTAGCACTCGCCCACGAAGAACTGCCCCTCGCCGCGCAGGTCACTGTTGGGGAGTTTGGCGATGGCGGAATAGAGTCCGATGGCCCGGGCGAAGTTCTCACGCTTCCGCTCCACGTGGGCCTGCTGCAGCATGGCTTCATCAACAAAGGCACTGGCGGGGAACTCGGCCTGCAGGCGCCGACTCATGGCGAGTGCGAGATTGAGTTCGTCCATCGCGAAGTAGATGCGCCAGAGCTGGACGTAGGTCTCCTCGAGGAGTTTGCCGCCTGCTTTCCGGGCGTCCTCCAGGATGCCCTCGCACACGATGAGGGCCTCGCCGTACTTGAGGTTGGCTTTTTCCTCCAAGCCGAATTCCTTGTAGTGGTTGCCGACCTGGGTAAGGGCGGTGGCGGTGCGGAGCTTGGTCTTGAGTTGCAGTTCCTCATCGGAAATCTCGGTACGGGTTACCCGCATTTCCCCCAGGTTGCCTTCGATCACCCGGGCCTCCGCGCTACGGGTGAGGGGGTCCTCGCCGAGGTGCCGCTTGTCGAGGTAGACGAGCCTGATCACCTGGCCGGGATCGGCATGGAGGGCGTTGGGAACCCCGCTTCCCGGTTGCAGGGGGAGGGCCAGACGGAAGATTCCGTTTTCAGCGCTCTCGCGCAGTTGAACCGGAAGCGAGCGCACGAGCCTGAGGGGATCGATCTGATCCTTGAGGGTTCCTCCCTCGGGGGCTTCTGCCAGTTCGCCGTTGGCGACTCTTTCCGCGATTTCCTCATCGATCTCATCGGAAGTCTTACGGCTGTAGACCTGCATCGTGGCCTCCAGGCGGTCGGCCTGCGGGGTAAGGTCGTGATCGGCATCAGAGACCTGGAGGTGGAGCCGCTTGCCCAGCACCGCGGCCTGGAGGTCGTGCTGGTAGGTTCCGTCCGCAATGCGAGCGATGCCGTTTCCCACCACGAGGACTTCCTTGAGGCGCTGCTCATTGGTGCCCTTGTCGGCCGTGTGCCGGTCGAGGTAGGAAACCGTGATGAGGTCACCTCCCCGGACCTCGATCATGCCATTGCCGGGCTCAGGGCTCCCGAGCTGTGTCACGATGCTGCCGAGGGTCATCTTGGCATTGCGCCCGACGGTATCACAGAGGACCTTTTCCCGGTCCCCGGTCCTTGTCTGGCAGATTACCTCCACCTGCTCGCCCGGTTCGAGAATGGCAAAGTCCTTGTCATCGATCTTGATGTAGAGGCGCTTGCCTGCTTCCACTTTTTCAATCTTGGCATCACTCTCAGAGAGGGCGGTGCCCACCTTCTCAAGAGCCTCGATGGCCCGGCTGTAGTGTCCCTGCTTGAAGTGACCAAGCCCGATGTAGTAGTAGGCCTCATTGACCTCGGGCGAGGTGGGAAAGTTCTCGATCACCTGCCGCATGACCTTGAAGCAGTTGCCGTAACGCCCCGCCTCATAGTAGCAGGTGCCCGTGTTCAGGAAGGCGTAGGCCCGCAGCTGGTCGTTGGGATTGGCCTCCCCGGCGGCGGCCTGGTAGTGGGCGCGGGCCTTATCGAACTGGCGGAGTTCCTTCAGGAGATGATCGGCGAGACGCAGGTGTGCCTCGAAGCGTACCGGGCTGCGGGGGTAGCGCTCGATGACCGATTCCCAGATCTCAAGGGCCTTTTCGTTTTCCCCCACCTCAAGGCGGGCATCCCCGGCCTGCAGGAGCTTGCGGGCGGCCCGGTCTTCAACGATGGATCCGCGCTCCGCCGCGGCCGGCTGCTGGGCAACGGCCACCGGGAGGAAGGTGGCAAAGGAAAGGCAGGCGAAGAGTGAGAGAACTGCGCGTGGCACGATGCTCTATACGAGCAGTTCCCGGATGGGCTGTCCATCTTTCCGCAATAAACGCATGGGCCTACCCTGCTGGGTGATGATTTCCCGGTTGAGATCGATTCCGAGGGCATGGCAGACGGTGGCGTGGAGGTCGAAAGGCTTCACCGGACGTTCGGCCGGGTCCATCCCGTCCTCATCAGAGGCGCCGATGATGGTGCCGCCCTTGATGCCGCCGCCAGCCATGAAGGCGCTGAATACCCGGGCCCAGTGGTCGCGTCCACCGCCGTCGTTGATGCGGGGCGTCCGTCCGAACTCGGAGAGGACCAGCACGAGGGTCTTGCTCAGCAGGCCGTTGGCCTTGAGGTCACTCAGGAGAGAGGCGAGGGCGGGATCCATCGTTGCCCCGTGGTTGCGCATGGCTTCAAAGATGTTGCCGTGGTTGTCGAAGCCACCACGGTTGACCTGGACAAAGCGCACGCCCTTTTCCACCAGGCGCCGCGCGAGGAGGGCCCCCCGTCCGAACTCGGTGTTACCATAGCGCTCCACTGTGGCGGGATTCTCGTCGTTCAGCTCGAAGGCTTTCAGGGCAGGGCTTTCCATCAGGGCAATGGCGTCCTTGAGAGCGGTTTCGGAGGCCTTGAGCTTGTTGGCCCCGAGCTGGCCGGATGTGCGCGCATTCATTCTCGCGAGGATCTCAAGGCGCTTCTTGCCGCGTGCGTGGTGAATTCCCTCGGGGAAGGCGAGGTAGGGATCCTTCTCGCCGGGACGGCCCACGTAGTAGGCTTCACACTGCTGGCCGAGGTAGCCTGCGCGGGCGGGGTTGCCGCTGATGCTGATGTAGGCAGGAAGGTCGCCCAGGGGGTCGCGCTCGTGCACAACGATGGAGCCGAGGCCGGGGTGCATCACGTTGGGAGCCTGATTGAAGCCGGTCTGCAATTCATACTGTGCGCGCCCGTGGTCTCCATTGGTTCCCCGGATGGAGCGAATGAGAGCCGCGTTGTGCATCTGCTTGGCGAGTTCCGGAAAGATCTCGGAGATCTCCATCCCGGGCACGCTGGTCTTGATCGGGTTGAATTCACCCTGCACCGGGCGTTCCGGCTTTGGATCCCAGGTGTCAAGGTGGCTCATGCCGCCGCTGTTCCAGAAGAGGATTACGTGTTCAGCAGTACCGCCTTTCCCGGGCGTTGCGGCGAGGAGATTGCTGATGGGCATTCCCAGAATGGAGGCACTGCACATTTTCAGCATGTTCCTTCGGGTGTGAATGTAGTCTTGGCAGCTCATTGCAGGAGGTGTTCAGGTTCAGGATTTCAAAGTGTGGGAAATCGAATACTTGGAGAGTGGAGGTCGTTTCGCAGAGGGAGGAAGGTGAGGTCAGGGCAGATAGCGGAACTCGTGGCTGTTGAGGAGGGCCCAGCGGAGGTCAGCCATCCCGTCAGCCGGCGTTTCCCCTGTTTTCAGGATCAGCTGGGCATCGGCTAGTTCCTCGGTAGCAGGGAGGCGGGTCAGGATTTCCTGGTAGGCCCATTCGATGGCCCGCCTGTAGTTCTTGCGTTCCAGGAGCTTGTGGAGGGGTTCCATCGTGCCGACCCGCGAGGCCTCGTGCGTCATGCGCCCGTTCATCATCATGAGTTGCTGGCGCAGGGAAGCCTGCTCGTCGCGAAACTGACCCAACCCGTCGCGCGCGGGCTGCCCGAAGACGCGCAGGAAGTGCGCCGGGGGTGCGGGGGTTGCCATCCTCATCGCGCTTTCGAAGCGCGGGTTGTCGTCGACCATCTCCTCGACCTTCTCGGTCCGGTACTTCATGACCATGCGCTTCTGCTCGGCCGCCTCGGCCGCCATCTTCCTGGCTTGGATCTGTTCGTTGGACTTCCGGCGCATCTTCTCCAGTTCACTCATCTCCTCTTTCCGGAGGAGGGCGTTGAAATCGAGGGAGAGAGAGGACTCCAGGTCGTAGCCATCCATCCGCATCGCAGGCTTCGAGCTGGTCATCATCCGGGGGGCGGGGCCCTCCGGGGTGGCGGCCACCAGTTCACCAGTGGGCACGCTGATCTCGCGCACGACTTTCTTGAGGTTGGCGCCAGCGGGCCACTTGTGTTCACCGATGTTTCCGGCCACCACCACGCTGTCGTAGAGGACTTCGCTGAGCATCCGGCGCAGGGGGGAAGCTGCGAAGTTTTTCTCCGAGTGTTCCCGCCGGGCAATGGGAAGGGAGCCGGAGAGGTGGGAGCGCTGGTAAGCGTCGCTCAACATGATGAGCTTGATGAGATGCCGCATCTCGAATCCGCTGGCGATGAATTCCTGGGCCAGGAAGTCGAGTGTCGAGGCGTGCCGCAGCTCGTTGTAGTCTGAGAAGTTGTCGAGGGGTTCCACGAAGCCGTGGCCCACCAGTTCGGCCCACATGCGGTTCACGAAGGCGCGGGCAAAGTAGCCGTTGCGTGGGCTCGTGATGAGGTCGGCGAGCTGGTTGCGCAGGATACTGGCGCGGTAGATATCGCCGAGGACATCAAGTTTCCTGCTCTCTTTCCTGGCTTCCTCGAGGACCACGTTCTTCTTGCGGCCAACGGCCGGATTCACCGAGTCGAGGAGGGCATCAAGGGAGGCGTCCTTCGCGCCGGCATCCGCCACTGCAGCCTGGGCGGATCGTTTCTTTTCAAAGCGGGTGAGGAAGGAGGGCGGTTTTCCGTAGTCGGTCAGGGTAAAGGGAAACCGCGGACTGACGGGCTTGCGCTGGTCTGCCTCCGCCCTGTCTTCCGGGGGCCAGAGGACCATCATCTCGTGTCCCTCGGTGGTGTAGATCTGGTTGCGCTGACCGCTGCGCACCTGCCTGGTCTTGCCGAAGAAGGCGGCCAGTTCGTAGAAGTCCTTCTGTTCCCAGTCGTCGAAGGGATGGTCATGGCACTGCGCACAACCGATGCGAACTCCGAGGAAGACCTGCGAAGTGGTGGCCGCGAGTTCCATGGGGTCGGTGTTGTCTCCGAGGATGTAACCAACCGCAGGATTGGAATTGGGCCTGCCGGAGGAACCGATGAGTTCCCGGACCATGATGTCGTAGGGCTTGCCCTGTTCGATCGACTTGTTGACGTAGGCGAGGAGCTGGTTGCCGCCCGTTACATTGGAGCGGATGCGCAGCATGTCGGCCAGGAAGATGGTCCAGCGGTCCGCAAAGCGTGGATGCTCGCACAGCTTCTCAATGAGTTTGGAGCGCCGGTCTTTTCCCCAGCCTTCGTAGAGCGCGACCTCCACCATGGTCGGAATCCGGCCGATGAGGTCGAGGGTTGCGCGGCGCAGGAAGGCCTCGTCACTGATCACCGGGGTGGTGATGACATCCCCCCCGAGGTTTTCGCGCCGGAGGATGTCATCAAGCATATGGGCAGCTTCCGCCAGATTGGAAGGAACCTTCTTGGGCATGGCCACCCGTTTGACAGGAGCGCGCTTGCGTTCGGTGAGGGTGATGCCCTCCGGCCACTCCGCGCCTGACTTGATCCAGGTGGAGAGCAGCTCAAGTTCGTTCTTCTTGAGGGCCTGTCCCTCATCCGGCATGAACCCTTCATCGATCGGGCGCAGGTGCGTGCGCCGGATGATTTCGCTCTCCCCGGGCTTGCCGGGGACGATGGCCTCGGCCTCTTCACCGCCTTCGAGCATGAGGGCGTGGGTTTCCATCCGCAGGCCACCCTTGGACTTGCCCTGCTTGTGGCAACGGAGGCAGTTGGTTTCCAGGATGGGCTGGATGTCGCGTTTGAAGTTGGGTGCACCGGTGGCCCCCAGCGGCAGGAGCGCAAGGAAGAGGGGGTAGATGAACTTTGGAATGTGACGCTGCACCGTGAGGTAGTCTATAGGGATTAGGTTAAATACCCCACCTCTAATTCATTCCTTTCGAAGAAATACAGTGGCCCGGGGTCCGGCCGGCTAACTCGATTGGGGGAAAGTTACTGGTAGTCACCGAAGAGGAGCAGCACCGGGACCCGCTCTCGACAGGCTTACCGATCTGTCACAGAGTGCGGACATGATGAAAGTGTTACCCATTCTCGCCGGGACAATGGCCCTTGTCCTCCCGGTCGCCTCTGCTGATAACCATAAGGAAAGCAAGGTGGAGGTCCTCTTTGACGGGAAGACCCTGAAGGGATGGAATGTGAACAAGGGGGAGGAAAAGTGGTGGAAAGTGGCTGATGGCGCGATCGAGGGGGGCTCGCTTACCGAGCACGTCCCCCACAACACCTTTTGCGTGTTTGACAAGTCCTACAAGGACTTCGAGTTGAACCTGAAGTTCAAGATCACGCCGGTGAAGGGCGGGATCAATTCCGGGATTCAGATCCGGAGCCAGCGCATCGCAAACCATCATGAGATGATTGGCTACCAGGCGGATGCGGCGAAGAATTACTGGGGAAAAATCTATGATGAATCACGCCGCCGGAAGGTCATCTCCAAGGTGCTGGACCCCGAGGCCCTGGCCAAGGCGGTGAAGGCAGATGGTTGGAACCACTACCGCATTCTCTGCGAAGGTCCACGCATCCGCATGTGGTTCAACGATGTGGCGTGTGCCGATTATACCGAGAAGGATACCAGGATCCCCCTTGAAGGACACATCGGACTGCAGGTGCATGGTGGTGGTACTCTCACCGTCCGGTTCAAGGACATCACGGTCAAGGAGCTGACCTCTTCAAAATCGGGGTAAACGGAAGCAGAGAAGCGGATTTCCAAACACGGTTTTACCTTCTCCCCGGGATAGCGTTGTTTTAAGTTGTGAATACAGGTGAACCGCGCCTGATACCAAGTGCTGTATTGTGATGAATAAGTTATTCGCCATTTTCTTAAGTGCCGTGGTGGCGGTGGGCGCCGTCGTTGCCAAGGATGACCCGCAGAAAATTCTCGAGCGTCTTCCCAAGGGAACGATTATCGAACGCGACATCGTATACGCGACCAATGGTGAGCGCGAGATGCTGCTGGATGTCTACCGACCCAAGTCCGATAAGCCGTTGCCGCTGGTGATCTGGTTTTATGGTGGGGCGTGGGACTGGGGCAATAAGGACCGCTCTCAACCGTTGATTCCCATGCTCTCACGCGGCTACGCCATCGCGGGTGTCACCCATACCAAGAGCAAGGAAGAAATATTTCCCGCGGTTATCAACGACTGTCGGGCAGCGGTGAGCTTTCTGCGCCTCAACGCCAAGCGCTTTAACCTGGACCCGAAACGTTTCGGGGCGGCGGGTGAATCGTCAGGTGGGCATCTGACCGCCCTGTTGGCGACCACCAGCGACACCAATGAATTCCAGAAACATCCGGTTACCCAGAAGGCATCGTCAGCCATCCAGGCGGCCAGTCCCTGGTGTGGTCCGACTGATTTTTTAAAGCTCAACGATGTGAAGGCCTCTCAAGATTATTCGAACCCGCGTTCCGCCCCATCTCGCCTCGTCGGAAAATCTATCAAACAAGCGCCGGAAAAGTGCAGGCAGGCCAACCCGATCACCTACGTGACAAAGGATGACCCGCCCTGCTTTATTGTCCATGGTGACCGTGATTTTGTCGTACCCCTGAACCAAAGTGAACTTTTGCACGCGGCACTGGGAGAAGCCGGCGTTCCTTCCACGCTCCACGTGGTCAAGGGCGCAGGGCACGGCTTTTCCAAAATCACACCCGCCAACGAAAAAGTCGTCGAAAGGGTCATGGATTTCTTCGACGCGCAGTTCAAGAGCGAGAAAAAACAAACGGTCCCGTAGAATCAGATGATGCAAACGATTGGCTGCAAACGTGTCGTAACCACTATAGGACTGCTGTTTCTTTTCATTGGCAACGCGGCGATCGCCGAGGACTCGTTGGTGGCGGCGGCCGGAAAGTTTGCCGAGACGGCAATGAAACACGGGCGTGATACCTATGGAAAGGATCACACACCGGTATTTGTTGACGTACTCAACGTCGACACGCTGAGACCTCCAAATCATGGCAATGGCCAAGAGGGAACCGTTAGCTCGAATTTTGCCTGCCAGCAGAATCTAATGCGGCTCTTGGTGGGGCTGAGCAAGTTTACCGGCGATGCAAAATATCGCGATGAAGCCAAGAAAGCTGTCCGGCACATGTTTGATCACTATTCACACAAGGAATCCGGGCTGTTTTACTGGGGAATGCATTGTTCTATTGATGTCAATGCGGGTACCGTCAAGAATCCAGGTGGCCCAGTACACGAGATCAAGGGGGTGTATCCCTACTATGACCTCATGTACGAGGTCGATCCGGAGAGGACCGAGAGGTTTGTCAAAGGATTCTGGGCCGCCCATGTCAAGAATTGGTCAGACGTCTTTAACGACCGGCACGGTGTTTATCGCGCGATAAAAGACCTGGACAACGTTTGGGACTGGCAGAAGGAATGGAATGATCCACCGTACTGGTATAATGGCAAAGGCGGCGCGCCACTGCTTAACGCGAGCAGCGACCTGATCTACGCAGCAATCGTTCTACGCGGAAAGAAGCAAGATGAGAAGGCATCCTTATGGGGCCAGAGATTGTTCGGGCAGTATGCCAAGGGTCGCAACAAAGTGACTCGAATTATGCCGTCGGGCGGCTTCGCTTATCCACGCCATACCGCATTAGCCAAGAAATGGTTCCCCGCTGCCAAGGATCCACAGGGGAATTTCTACATGGGGCAATGGCCCTATAGCTGTATCGGACGTGATAATTTCGGATTGCTGCGTGCTGCTGAGCATCTTGCCAAAGCCGGCGATCATGAGGGCAGCAAAGAGATGGTGAACAAGCTGTCTGAACACTTGGTTGCTTACGCCAAGTACGCCTATGTGCCGGAGAAAAATGAACTGACACCCATCCTAGCCGACGGCACGGATCTGAGCGGATACAAAATGCGGCATGATGGCGGGCCAATGACCGGCTATAAAGACACGATTCTGACGGCAAAGCCAGCTACCACCATGTTCCTCCCGACATACGCTCTGGCCTATCGTTTGTCTCAAAATCAGGCGCTCTGGAAAACACTGCGCGACATGTGCCGTGGGAATGGGCTGGGTGACATTGGTGAAAAAACCGGGGCCAAACCACACCTTGACACTTCTTGCAATTCATCGGAACCCTACGTGGTGTTCGCGTTTATAGAGCTGTACAAGGCGACAGGTGAAAACGAGTATCTAAAGTTTGCCGAACATATATGCCGGAACATCATCCAGCAGCGTTATCACCCCAAGAGCGGTTTGTTTACTTTAGACAAAGATCATCTGGCCTGCCACCTGGACTGCTATGAGCCAATGGCTTTCCTGACCGTCGCTGCCGCCAAAGAAAATAAACTCGACCTTATCCCCTCATGGGAACACGGGGGTGTTTACGAGTGGCAAGAGAACAGAATAATATCCGGTTACGCAAAAAGATGGATCAAAGAATGTCCTCAACTGGCCGACCGCGTTCTGCGCCGCTCGCATAAACAAGAATAGGGCGGTGCAAGATTGCTGGTGTATTGTCCCGCAACAGGTTCGAAGCTGGCTTCCGTTAAAGCGATGCCGCTTGGGTAGCCCTGTTCAAGTTGGTTTTTTTGCTGAATCGAGAAAGCCACGTAATTGTAACGTATCCTGTATTTTCTCCGAATCCCGTATTATGACCAACAGTAGACCCCATTATGTGGGGAATGTGGGGTGTGGCCGATCGAGCAGAATGGTGGGCCGCTAAAGCGCGATTACTATGGTTGGTTGGTCTGCTCCCAGGAACTGATTGAGGGTTTATTGACCGGGTACAATTAATGCTTAAAGAATAATATACCCGGGCGAGCCGTGACTTGCGCTTCCCCTACGTTTCATCCTGTTGAACGTCTGCATGAGTGCCCCTGATTGGCACAGCTATATCAGGATACATTCAATGCGATTGTCGACAAGATTACTGGCACCCTCAATCGGAGCTCGGAACATTCAA
>JAKVCR010000059.1 GCA_022448985.1 Roseibacillus sp. | reverse complement strand
GAAGTGGAGCATGCGCTCGAAGGCCCCCTCCAGCATGGTTTCCAACTTGGTGAGGACCTCCCGCTCCGTCCAGTGGAAGCGGGAGAGGTTCTGGACCCACTCGAAGTAGGAAACGGTCACGCCCCCTGCATTGCACAGGATGTCCGGGAGGAGAAAGATGTCCCCACGCTCGTCGATGATGGCATCGGCCTCCGGGGTGGTGGGCCCGTTCGCCGCTTCCGCCAGCACGCGACACTTCAGCTTGGCGGCGTTCTCGCCGGTAATCACGCGCTCCAAGGCGGCCGGGACGAGGACCTCACAAGGCTGCAACAGCATCTCGTCCGGATCGATGGCCTCCGCCTCATCGAAGCCAGCCACCCCCCCGGTCGCACTCACGTGCTCCCCCAGCAATCCGACGTCGATCCCATTATCGTTCCAGAGCGCCCCCGTGATGTCCGAGATCCCCTTCACCTTGACCCCCGACCAGGAAAGCCTCTCCGCTGCGTGGGATCCGACATTCCCGAACCCCTGCACGATTGCTCCTGACCCATCAACGGGACAGCCAATCTTATTAAGGGCCCGCATGGCCAGGAAGGCCACCCCGTGACCCGTGGCCTCCCGGCGCCCCTCCGACCCCTGCAACTCGACCGGCTTGCCGGTCACGATCCCGGGCACAAGATGCCCCGCGTTGGTTGAATAGACGTCCACGATCCAGGCCATGGTCTGCTCATCGGTTCCCATGTCGGGCGCCATGATGTCGACCTCCTCCCCGATGAACGGGATGATCTCGGCTGCAAATCTTCGCGTGACCCCCTCCTTTTCCCGGTCGCTCAATGCTCTCGGGTCACAATTGATCCCGCCCTTGGCCCCGCCATAGGGCAGGCGCATGAGGGCACACTTCCAGTTCATCCACATGGCGAGGGCGGCCACCTCCCCCAGGTCGACATTCGGATTATAGCGCAGTCCCCCTTTGACCGGGCCACGCGAAAGGTGGTGCTGCACCCGGTGCCCCATAAACACCTCCGTCCGCCCGTCATCCATCCGCACGGGGAGAGAAACGGTAATGAGCCGCTTGGGCCACTTGCAGCGCTCCCGGATCTCCTCCGACAGCTCCATGAAATCGGCGACCTGGTCAAACTGCCGCGCGGCCATGCCAAAAACCGGGTTCTGCAGAAGCATTTCTTTCATGCGCCATGACCCAACACCATTGTTCTCCCCCCGGCGAGGGAATTTGGCGCGGTGAGCGCAGACTGGCGGCGGGCCGTCGATGCGCCGATCTAGGGCCTTGCGGTGCTGGAAAGTCCGGGTATCGTCCACCCTATGAAATCTGCCTTCTGGCCCAAGGTTGCCACCATGAGCGCCCTTGTCCTCGCCCTCGCCAGCCCTCTTCCGGGCCAGGACCAGGCGGGCCAACCAGCAGAACCGGCCAACGAGGGAGAAGCCACCCCCGGCACGCCCGGTGGGGATGTCGAGACGGGCTACAGGTCGGAAGAGGTTACCTTCAAGGCCGGGGAAATTATCTCCAAGGCCTACCTCGCTCTTCCGGTCACCAAAACGCCGGGACCCTATGCCGGCATTCTGGTCTGCCCGGAATGGTGGGGACACAACGACTACGTCCGCATGCGGGCTGACATGCTCGCCAAGCTGGGCTACGTGGCTCTCGCCGTGGATCTCTATGGCAACGGGAAGAAGGCGCACGACCCCCAGACGGCCGTGCGGCTCGATGGAGCACTCAAGGGAAACCAGAAGGAGATGAACGCCCGGGTCCTCGCCCACCTCAAGTACCTGGTCGCGCGGCCCGAGGTGGACAGAACCAGGATTGCCGCCATCGGTTACGGTAGTGGTGGGGATGTCTGCCTCCAGATGGCTCGCAACGGGATGCGGGGGCTCGACGGCGTTGTGGCCTTCCACCCATTCTTCCATGTGCGCCCGTCCCGGCCTCCCATCCGCAAGGCCACGGCCCGGGTAATGGTTTGCGATGCCCAGGAGGACCCCTACGTCCATCTCACCAAAGGCAAGGTGGAGGCCTTCCGGAAGGAAATGGGCAGCGTGAAGACCGATCTTACGATCGTCCCCTTTCCCAAGGCCATGCAGAGTTTCACCGTTCCGGATGCCGACAAAAAGGGCGAGAAGTTCCGAATCCCGCAGGCCTACAACGCCAAAGCCGATACCCGCGCCTGGGGCCTGCTCAAGGGATTCCTGCAGGACCTCTGGAAGCCCTCCGGGGAGGCCGGGGAAGCAACGGCCAACTAAGGATGGCCTAATATTTTCTGGTCGCCTGTCCGGCCTGCACCTCAAGAGAGCCCAGTATGAAGCAACAGAAACTGATCGCCACGGCCTGCGCCGGGCTCGTCCTGCTGGCCTCCTGCGGAGAACCCGACGAGGCCGACGCGGCCGGCCCCGGCGGTCCCGCCCTCCAACAGCCCCCTCCCCCACCCAGCCCTGAGGTGCTCGTCGCCCTGAAGGAACAGGCCTTTGGGAGCAAGCTCCTGGGACGGACCAAGTACCTGGTGGGGGATGTCTATGTCGGGGCTGACATGTCAAAGGCGCCCCGCTATTACCTCCTCAACTTCAGCGGTAGTCTCTGAGGCTCCTGCCGGGTGCACGCTCCGGAGTTGCTGGAGAAATACAACAAGCACATCGTGCCGAACCCGGCAGTTGAACTGATCCACGCCAGCTGCGACGATGTCGAGGAGGAAGCTCTCGAATGGGCCCGCAAGGCCAGGTTCCCATGGCCGACCATCCTGATGCCGGAATGGGAGGCCGTAGGACTGCATGACTACGGGGCCCTTGCCGGGGAGATGCTCCTGATAGACAGTGCCGGGAAGATTCTCGCCAAGGATGAAAAGGACGCCTTTGCCAAAATCTCCGGGTTAAAATGACAACTTTGTAGCCCATGTGACGTTAACTCCCCGAGAACTAGTTCATTCCCATACTATGAAAAAGAGATACCTCCTCGCCACTGCCTGCGCCGGGTTCGCCCTGCTGGCCTCCTGCGGAGAACCGGACGAGGCCTTCATCGAGAAAAAAGGTGCGGCCCCAAAAATCCCTGCTGATTCCGCAGCCGTGGAAGACGCCCTCAAGGAACAGAAAATTGGCAAGGGCCTTGCGAAAGAAGGCGTTCTTTCCAAGCTCGCCGGGAAAACATTCGCCGGCTACCAGCTGGAGAAGGCCCCTGAATATTACATCGTTTACTTTTCCGCGAGCTGGTGACCGCCCTGTCGTAGTTCTGCTCCACAGTTGGTGAAGCAATACAAGACAGAGGTCGCGGACAATCCCGCCGTTGAAATGGTCCACGTCAGCCTCGACAGGGACAAGGGCGCCGCGGAAGCATGGGCCGCGAAGGAGGGCTTCCCCTGGCCCACCGTGATGATGGACAAATTAACGGCGAGTGGCCTTGAGGATTACATGCCGCAGGGGGTGCCAAACTATAAGCTCCTCAGCAAGGACGGCAAGATCGTGGCCGAGGGCAAGGGTGAGGTGTTTGCGAAGGTTGCCGAGCTGAAGAAAGAGGAGACCTAGGGCCGCCCCCGCTAAATAGGAATTGCCAGCGGCCCGGACCTGTCCGGGCCGCTTTTTGTACCGGAGGGTCCTTGCTCTGCGTCCCTGTCGCGCCATACTCCACGGCACATCCACTTCCATGAAAGCCCTCGCCCTCCTCTGCCTCGCCCCCCTTTGCCTGAGCCTCTCCTCCTGCACCTTGGCCGGACGGATTATTAAAACTCCTGTTCGGTTGATTCAAGCCGGGGTCCGCACCGTCAGTGATGTGGACGAGACCATGACGCCGGCCACCGCAGATGCGGTCCGCTCCCACGGTCTCGCTCTTAAGGCCACCACGAGCCCCGAGTCCGGGAAATAACCTGGGGGTCCGCGATTCAGGCCGAATCGCAAAGAAGCTGGCGCTCCCCGGAGGGCTGCATTTCGACGCGCAAGCGCAACGCCTCCGGCGGGAGCAACTCCGGAAATTTTCCCGCCCACTCTACCACCACCACCCCGGTCGGCTCCTCCAGCAACTCATCCCAGCCCAGCGCGAGAATTTCCTCCCCGTGTCCGACCCGGTAAAAATCCAAGTGATAGAGGGTCCTGGCCCCGGCTTCATATTCGTGCAAAAGGGTAAAGGTGGGACTGGTCACAACCCCTCCAAAGCCCATGCCAGCAGCCAATCCCTTCACGAATTCGGTCTTTCCCGCACCCAGATCGCCATCCAGCCCCACCACGGCCCCTCCCGCCAACTCTCCCGCCAGATCCCGGCCCAGCGCCTGCATTGCGCCGGGATTCCTGCACTCGCGGGGAAAATCCATACCCCCGCACTCTGCAGATCCAGATCCGGCTTGGCAAAAATTTCTTGCTCCCCCTAATCCCCTGTGGTGAATTCCCGGCCCGCCACGCCTCCGGGCCGTTTCCCCCATCCCGTCACCTTCATCCACCATGTCCTACGCAGTATTCAAGACCGGCGGCAAACAGTACCGTGTCCAGGAAGGCGACCAGCTTGATGTCGAAAAGCTCGACGTGGAAGTGGACGGGGAGGTCCGTTTTGCTGAGGTTCTCCTCGTCAACGACGGCTCGGCGACCACGGTGGGAACGCCTCTGGTTGAGGGCGCGGCCGTGACCGCCAAGGTTATCGATCAGTTCCGCGGCCCAAAAGAAGTGGCCTTCAAGCTCAAGCGCCGCAAGGGCCATCATAAGACCAAGGGCTACCGCCGGTCCCTCACCAAGTTGGAAATCACCAGCATCGCTGGCTGAATTCTCCCCTCACCTCTCAGCCCCCGAATCCCATGGCTCATAAAAAAGGACAAGGCTCCGTCAAGAATGGCCGCGACTCCCGCAGCAAGCGGCTCGGCGTTAAAAAATTCGGCGGCGAAGCAGTCATCGCTGGCAACATCATTATTCGCCAGCGCGGCACGAAGTGGCACGCGGGACAAAACGTCGGCCTTGGTCGCGATCACACCATCTTTGCGCTGGTAGACGGAAGCGTCTACTTCGACCGGAAGGGCCGCCGCGTCAATGTGACGGAAGCGGGAGCGAACTAAAGGTCTGGTTCGACACGGATAATGCCCAGACGGCCTGGGCCCAGGGGCGCCGATTTTTTGTGCTCCTCCCCGGGGCGCGTAGATTCCCGAAACGGACTGGAGTGATGTTCAACCTCGTCCTCGTCGCCCCCGAAATCCCTCACAACGCCGGGGCGGCCGGCCGCCTCTGTCTCGCCACGGGCTCAACCCTCCATCTCGTCAAACCGCTGGGATTCTCCCTGGAGGACAAGCAGGTTCGCAGGGCGGGGCTGGACTACTGGAAGGACGTGGAGCTCAAGCTCTGGGACTCCCTTGAGGAGCTCTGTGCCACCGCTCCACCCGAGCGCACCTGGTTCCTCACTACCAAAGGCTCCCGCTCCCACTGGGATGTCTCCTATCAGAAGGGCGATTACTTTATCTGTGGCTGTGAAACGCGGGGTCTGCCTGCATCCGTCCTCGCGGCCCACCCCGAACGCCTCATCCGCATTCCCATGCAGGAGCAGGGAACGCGCTCCCTCAACCTGGCCACCGCCGCCGCCATCGTCCTCTATGAGGGGGCCCGTCAGGTGCACTGACCAGCACCCCGGAGGTGCCCACAGACCCTACTCCGAGTCCTCGTCCGAATCCGAGCGGGAGTCCGAGTCCGAGTCCGAGTCCGAAGTGGACTGGATATCCTGCAGGGCGCCGATAAAATCCGCGAGAATTTCTGCTGGCACCATGATGGTGTCCCGGTTTCCCCCTACGTCTTCGGTGATTTTCACCACCTTGCCGCGGGCGTTTTCCTTTAAATCCAAAAAGAAAACCTTTCGGTCTGCTAGAATCTTCTCCGTGTGCAGTAGGTCGCTTTGCACCTCTCCTCCTTTAACTTTGTTGGTTAATCTCGCTTTACTCTCTAACGAATTGCCGATTACGTCAAATCCAAAAGATCAAGGCCTTATGAACACTAGAGCCCCTTTATAGGCAGAGCTTCAAGGGTTTATGGCTTGGATTCATCCCCTTTTGCCCGCCTCCGGAACTCTTCCCGAAGAGTCGGCCGGAACAAGGCTGAATGGCGCTTAGAATGTTTACTATTAACCAGTTGTGGGATGGAGCCTCCTCCGGGCGATCCTGCGGGATTTTCTAGTTGGGCCGTTGAGGGCCTTTCCCCATAAGGGCCCAAAATTGCGTCCTGCTTCCAACCTGCTACGTCCAAGTGGGGGACCTCGTCACTGAAGGGTTGTTGTGACAAAATGGCTCTCGGTCGCCCGCCACTCGCCGGGGCCCTTCTTTCCCTACAGTTGGATCACGATGGCCTCTCTACTGTAAGCCCGCCGCCTTGCGCACGCGGGCAAGCACCCGGCTCGCCTCCTCCCGCGCCCGGTCGGCTCCTTCGGACAGCACCTGGTCAATGTAACCAGGATCAGCCTGTAGTTCCTCCCGCCGTTCGCGCATGGGCGCGAAAAACTTCCAGTAGGCCTCCCAGAGGCGCTTCTTGAAGTCCCCATACCCTGTTCCCCCGGCCTGATAGTCCGTCACCATCTGCTCGTAGTCCTCCTTGCCCGCAAAGAGCTTGTAGAGATCCAGGATAACGGAGTCCTCAGTGGGCTTGGGCTCCTCCACCGGAGTGGAGTCGGTCACTATCTGCATCACCTTTTTCCTCAACGGCTTTTCTTCCCCGAAGATGGGCAGGGTATTGTTGTAGCTCTTACTCATCTTCTGGCCATCCAGGCCGGGCACCTTGGCCACCGCTTCCGGGATAAGGGCTTCGGGCAGAACGAGGGTCCCCTCCCCATATCTCTCGTTAATCTTGATCACGAGGTCACGCGTGACCTCCAGATGCTGCTTCTGGTCCTCGCCGACCGGCACCTGGTTGGAGTCGAAGAGAAGGATATCGGCCGCCATGAGAACCGGGTAGGCAAAGAGGGCGTGGCTGGGTGCAATCCCCTGGCCAACCTTGTCCTTGTAAGAATGACACCGTTGGAGGAGCCCCATGGGACAGACCGTGGAGAGGATCCAGGTGAGCTCGCAGACCTCCGGGATGTCGCTCTGCCTCCAGAAAACCGCTTTCCCCGGATCAAGGCCACAGGCCAGGAAGTCCAGGGCCACCCCACGCACGTTTGCGCGCAATTCCTCCGGGTCGTGCGTTGTGGTCATGGCGTGGTAATCCGCAATAAAATAGAAGGCCTCGCCTTCTTCCTGGAGTTGCACCGCCGGACGCATCGCTCCGAAGTAATTGCCCACGTGCAGCGTTCCGCTCGGCTGCAATCCCGTCAATGTCCGCATGGCGGGATGTTTACGCCGAGCCAAGCCGGAAGCAAGAAGGGAGGGCCCGCACTTTGAGAGCGCCTTCCCCGGGGGAGGCCCCGGCAGGCTCTTCCCATGCAACAGAGAAGAATTCCGGGCCTTCGTAAATCGATCGCTTGCGACTGGACTCCCCGGACCGTGGTGCTCTCCTCTTTCCATGAGCACTCTCACCGGAAAGGTCGCCGTCGTTACCGGAGCCTCCAGTGGTATCGGCCACGCCATTGCCGAATCCCTTCTCAATCAGGGAGCCCGCGTTTTCGGGCTCTGCCGGAAAATCGGCAGGATCCCAGAGGCCGCTACCCCGATCTCCTGTGATGTCCGCAACCCCCAGCGGATCGCACATGCCTTTGAAGTCCTGCAGGAGGCCGCCCCCATCGTGGACATCCTGGTCAACAATGCCGGGATTGCCTACCTCTCCAGCCTGATCGAGGGCCCGGTGGAGGAGTGGGACGAAATGTGGGAAGTCAACGTGCGCGCAATGGCGATCTGCACCCAGCACGCGATTCGCATGATGCCTGCGGAGGGCGGTCGGATTGTCAATGTCTCTTCCCTCAGTGGTCATCGTGTGCCTCCGACGGGCGGATTCTACTCCCCCACCAAGTTCGCGGTAAAAGGCCTCACCGAGTCGCTCCGCAACGAGCTCAAGGCTGCCAATCTACCCCACCAGGTCGGCTCCATCTCCCCCGGCTTCGTGGATACCCCCCTCGTCAATTCCTACTTCCGCGGTCGCGAAGACGATCTTTCCGCTCTGCGCGAGAGCACCCGCATGCTTGACCCGGAGGACATCGCACGGGCGGTCCTGCACATCCTCGAAGCTCCTCCCCATGTCGAAATCGGGGATGTCATTCTGCGTTCGGCCGATCAGAAAGTGTAGCCCCGTGGCGCGAACCAAGTGGTCGCGGGGGCAATTGCGACTGCCTTTATCCCCCCACTTCCTCGGGATCGTATAGCTCGGCAAACACCATCTGTCCCGCCGCGGTCTGCAGGGTCGAGATCACAAGGACATCCTGCGTGGTCCCGATTTTTGGGGCTCCCTGGTTGACCACGATCATGGTTCCGTCCGAGAGATAGCCCACCGCCTGATGCTCATCCTTCCCCGTTCGCACCAGAGCCAGATGAATCTTCTCTCCCACGACGACCGCCGGTTTCAGGGCATCTCCCAGATCATCTATGTTGAGCACCTCGGCATTCTGCAGGCGGGCCACCTTGGTCAGATTTTCCTCCGTGGTCAGAAGGCGCGCCCCGAGAACACGGGCCGTCTGAATAAGCCGTGCCCCCATCCCATCGGCTTGCGAGCCCGGGGCTGACTCGTGCACCGAAATTTGAATGTTCTTGTCATCCTGCATCTCCTCCAGGGAGTCGAGCCCCCGCTGCCCCCGCTGGCGCTTCCCCGGGGAGGGGGAGCTGGAAAGGACCTTCAATTCATCCAGCACGAAGCGGGGAACTATCAGGCGCCCATTAAGGAACCCCGAGGCCATGATCCGCGGGACCCGGCCGTCCATGATGACATCCGCATCAAGGAGCAGGGGCTGGCCTGAGGCGGCGTCCTGACGAAAGCGGACATAGGGAATGATGAAGGCAAAATCATCGCGCCCACTTCGCATGGCCAGCACGGCCCCCAAAAAGGCCAGGCTGGCAAAAAGGAAGACGTTCAAGCCGAAGTTGATCGAATTGGCCAGATCAAGCGCGAGGGCCTCCTGCTCGGGATTCAGCCCTATCAGGATGCCCTCCACCGCTTCCTGGTAGTTCAGCTTGGTGATCAGCCAGGCACAGAAGAGTCCCACCAGGATACCAAAAGAGGTGTTGGTGAATCCCCGCAGCGTGAAATTGCGGATACAGGTCTCGCAAAAAAGAATCATCCCCGCCACCGCCAGCCCTGCCAGAACACCCATGGCGAGTGGAATTTCGAAAGCTCCCATTCCACGGGTGCTCATCGACACCCCGATCCCGGCCAGTTCGCAAACCAGCAGGTAGGTAATGCGCGCGACGTTGATTGATGTTGGCGCCAGGAAATTCCTCACGGCTGCTGTTAGACTCAGGAAATCTTCTCAGAGGGGCAAGCTAAACCAACTGAGGTGCGAGTTCCCCCCCGTATTGCTGGTTCAGGAACTGTTTTCTGGCCATTCATACTTGGCGGGGCCTCCGCCCCCTCCGCTCCCGAACCGATCCCCTATATCCTTGGTCGTGATGAAGAGGAAAAGGCCGAGGAGAAGGAAGAAAAAAGCGAACTGGACCACCTCCAGGAGGCGGGCCTGGATAGGTCGCCCTGCCAGGATCTCCCCGATGGCAAGAACGATGTGCCCCCCATCCAGGATGGGCAGTGGCAACATGTTAAGGATGGCAAGATTGACGTTGAAGAGGACCATGAACCAGAGGAGTCGTCGCCAGCCATCCTCGATGCTCAACATGTCGAACATCACCCCGCCGATCCCCACCGGGCCGGAAAGGTGCTGGATGCCCACATCTGACTTTGGAGAGACTATCTTGGCCAGGGTCACCCACATCATGCGCACGCTGTCGCCGACCTGCTCGAGGGGGCCGGGATTGTAAATTGTCTTGGTGAACTCGTCCCCCGTTTCAAAGCCCACCCCGATCATGGCCTTGGCAGGGTCAACATTTGTTGGTTTCCGGGGAGTGATGGACATCTCTTTTTCCTCCCCATTTCGCCGGATCAGGAGCGGGAGGGCCTCGTTTTCGGCGTTCTCCACGATTTCGCTGAAGCGCTGCCGGCTGCGCAGGGCCTCCCCGTTGGCTGAAACTATTTCATCTCCTGCCTGCAACCCTGCGCGGTCAGCGGGGCCGCTCTCCGAAATAAAATTAATAACGATCCTGTTCTCAACCCAGATCCCGACTGTTCGCATCCCCTTGCGCTCCCACCACTGCGTCTTGGGTATATTGAACTGCGTCGTAACGGCCACCTCCTGCCCATCCCGCTGCACGAGGAACTCGATCTGGTCACCCTCGCTCAGCATGATGCTCTCCCGCACGGAATCGAAAGAGGGGGAACCCAGGAACCCCTTTGCCCGCGTGCCGTTCACGGCCAGGATTTCATCGCCCACCTGCAGTTTGCCGTGGGCCACCCCATCCTCCGCCACGTAGCCGATCACGGTGCTCTCCACCGTGTCCTTGGGCTTGCCCACCCCCATCACGACCAGGGCCGATAAAAGGGCGAGAAGAAAACTGAAGAGCGGCCCCGCGAAGGCCACGATGATTTTATCGAGGGGCTTGACGGGCGGTAATGGCGTCTCCGTTGTATCCGGGTCTCCCGGATCGCGGTTCTTTCCTTCCACCGCCTCCATGGGCGCCATTTGTGGCAAGGCCACAAAGCCCCCGGCGGGCAACCAGCCCAACCCGTACTGGACCCCGTTGATCTCCTTCTTCCAGAGGGGCTTCCCAAACCAGATCTGGAACCGATCAATGCGGAGCCCCCTCCATTTGGCGGCAAGGAAGTGCCCCAACTCGTGCACGAAGATGATGACGTTAAAGAGCGCCACCACGATAAGGATGTTGAGCAAGACAGTCATGGGTGGGTAAGGGCGGGGAAGGTAGCGCCGTCCGGTCGGCCCGCAAGGCCGCATCTGCCACTTGGCCTGTCCCCGGCGGTGCGGCGAGATCCTGCCATAAGGCCTACTTCTTAAGAAGCATTAACGGGCTCCCGGTTTTGTCGCAGCCTTTCCTGCTCCCTAGACGACTCCCGCCCCATGGGTTTCCTCGGCATCCTTGCGCACCCGCCGGAGCAGGTTAATCAGGGCGCTGCGCTCCCGTTCCGACCACTTGTGGAAAACCTGTTCGAGCATCTCCCCGCGCAACTGCGAAAATTTCTTCACTATTTCCTCCGCCTCGGGGGTGACCGACACCCAGACCACTCGCTTATCTTCCAGGTCCCGCCTCGTTTCCACCAGACCACGCCGGTGAAGACGCTGGACGGCGGAGGTCATCGACCCGCTGGTAAGGCCCACCTGCCGCGCCAGCCCATTGACTGGCCGGGCCCCCTTGCGCTCCAGGCGCTCCAGGATGGAGAGGTCGCTCTCACACAGCCCCTTGGGCAGGATCGAACGATCAATCTCACTCAGCGCCTGTTCGGCGCGGACAATTGTCCTCCGCAGCCGGAACATCTCACGCCAGTCCTTCTCCTTTAGTAGCGCCATCGCGGGTATCCTTGCTTAAGCGTCACACTGTTAGAACCAGCCTCTGCGGCCCTGGACGTAAGTGGCGACGAACTCGTCATCAGGCTTGGTCAGGTAGATGATGCCCTCTACTAAGCCGATCACCCCGATGACCGCTGTTGAGATGCCGCAGGTAATAATTCCGGCCACAATGGAGATTAAAAGCATTATAACGCCCTCCGTGGTGTAGCCGAGGACGAATTTATGGATCCCTAAAGCGCCCACGGTAATTCCAAGAACCCCTGCCAATACTTTATTGTCCGCGCCCGCGGGTTGCCCGCTCACGGGCATCGCTGCCGGCACCGGAGGCGCCTCGGGAGGCGGAGGCGGGGTGTCCTCTGGGGCTACTCCCTCCGGGGTGCTATCTTCTGGCGGTGATGAAGATTCTTCCGACATGCAAGGCCAAGTTACGCCCGGGGACAAAACCCTGACAAGCTCCGAGGAACAAAAATCCGCGGGATGATGATCCATCAATCCGGATCTAATATGTTTGTGGGAAATCGCCTGGGTTAAATCACTGTGCGCAATTTGCCCGTGAGTTTAGGGTCGAATTTCGCGCCGCCATCGCGACACTGCGTCCGTTCCCCGTGAAGCCCACCCGCACCCTCGCCGAAACAAGTTCGCCCACCCGCCTTTCCCTGGCGCTGGTGGCGCATGACGGGGACTTCTACCTACAGTCAGCCGGGGTTCAGCTGCAAAGCAGTTTTGCTCACAACGGAGCTACCGAACTGGGCTCGCTGGCCGCCCAGCCCTTCCGCGGCGCCCGCCAGCCGCGTTTTCTCCTGGCGGGCCTGGGGCTGGGCTACACGCTGGCCGCCCTCCGCGAGAAGCTCCCACAGAAAAAAGCAGTTTTCCAGGTCGCAGAACCCATCCCCGACCTCCCTGACTGGCACCGCCAGCACCTGGCCACACTGCATCCCGGGCAGCTTGACGATCCCCGCCTGATCCTCCGTCAGGAGGGCCTCCTGGATGCGCTGAGCAAGGACAGAGAAGGTTTTCAGGCCATGCTGATCGACGCAGAGGGCTCTTTGCCGCAGGCGGGAGTAACGGATCGCAAGGGAGTTCCCCACTCCTCCTTCTTGCACCGCGCGTATTCTTCGCTAAAGGAGGGGGGCCTTCTGGCCATCTCCTGCCGGGCCGACCCGGGCTCTTTTGAGCGGAAGTTACGTCAGGCAGGTTTCGATGTGGCCCGCGAACTGGTGCCCACTTCGCAAAAAGGAAAGCAGAAACAACGTTCCACCATCTGGCTGGCCCGCAAGGGTGCCTACCAAAAATATCGCTCCTCTCCGGGAGCCCTAAAGAAAAAGTCCGATTCATGAAACCGTCCCCACTCTTCCTCGCCGTCATCCTTGTTCTTCCCGCCGCCTTGGCAGGAGAGTTCAAAGTCGAGAAAGCGCCCTTCAAGTCAACCGTCTCCCTTGAAGGTGTTTTTCTTCCAGACAAGGCCCTCCCCTTGAAAATCGACCCCAAGGCCTGGGCCGACTTCACCATCAAGGAACTCGTCGAACAGGGGAGCTCCGTCAAAAAGGGCGATCCCGTGGTGGTAATCGACACCAAGGCCATCGACCGTCAGTTGGCGGATGATGCCGATGCTACCAGCGTCCGGAAAGCGGCCTTGACCCTGGGGGAGCTGGCCCTCGCCAATCTTGAGAAGACCACTCCCTGGCAACTGGAAACCGCCGAGCGGGCTTACACCCGGGCCAAGGACGACCATGAGTATTTCGTGGAAGTCAGCCGTCCTCTGCAGGAAGAGTCCACCAAGCGTAGCCTCCAGAGCACCGAGCGCTACCTCGAATCGGCCACCGAGGAGCTCAAGCAACTTCTCAAGATGTATAAGGAAGACGATCTCACCGAGGAGACCGAGGAGATCATCCTCAAGCGCCAGCGCTACGCGGTGGAGTCTGCCGAATTTCGCCTTAAATCGGCCAAGCTTGCTACCAAGCGCAGCCTTGAGGTCACCATTCCCCGCTCCGCAATTGACCAGGAGCAGGCCCTCAAGAACGCTGAAGTCCTCTGGAAAACCGCTCGCGAGACGCTTCCCTCGGCCCTCCAGCAAAAGCGCATTGAGATTAAGAAATTGCGCGTGGAGGACCAGCGGGCTGACGAGAAATCCGCCGAACTGAAGGCGGACCGGACCCTGATGGATATCCCGGCTTCCTCCGACGGGCGTATCTATCATGGGGAAATCCGCAAAGGCCGTTGGAACCCTGCCACCGCGGCCAAGTTCATGAAGGTCGGGGGCAAGATCCCGCCACGAATTATCTTCGCCTCCCTGATTCCTGCCGATGCGGCCATGCAGCTTGATGCCTTCGTGGATGAAACCCTCATTGCAAAACTCAAGAGCGGCCAAAAGGGCTACGTTGCTCCCATTTCTTCTCCTCGTTCCCGCCTCTCCGTTGAAATCTCAAAGATCTCCAGCCATCCGGCGGTGGACGGCAAATACCACGTCGCGCTCAAGGTCAGCGCCGGGCCCGACGGGCTCCATCTCGTGCCCGGAATGAAGGGCAAGGCCAAGATTACGACCGGAGATGAGGGCGACCGCCTTGCCATCCCTGCTAACGCCTTGCACGAAGAAGCAGATGGCTCTTATTCGGTCAAAGTAAAGGGTGAGGACGGAAAGGAAAACAAGGTTGCGGTCGCTGTCGGTGCGGAATCAAACGGGAAGATCGTAGTTCTTTCCGGCCTTAAGGAGGGCCAGTTAATAATCACCCCTGACGCCCCGGCCCCCAAGCCTGCCGCGAAGAAGTAGTAAGACGATGCGTCCCGTTCTAATTCTTTTGGGAACCCTGGCCTTGGACTTCGCTCCGGGGCAGGAGCCGGGAACTAACCCTTCCCCGGAAAAGCCGTGGCTCTCCGAACTGCCTCCTCTGCCTGAAATTACGCCTATCCCCCGGGCCCAGATAGATGCATCTATTCGGCGAGGGGTAGACTTCTTGATATCAAGCCAAAATAAGAACGGGTCCTGGGGCTCCGCCACTATGACCAAGGGCCTGAATATCACCGCCCCGATTCCAGGCGCGCACCATGCCTTCCGGGCCGGATCAACAGGGCTGGCCCTGGAGGGCCTTCTCCTCTCAGGCGATCGGCGGCCTGATACCGTCGCCGCAATCGAGAAGGCCGAGGCCTGGTTCCTGAAGGAGCTCCCCCGTCTCCGTCGGGGCACCGTCGACACCATGTATAATGTTTGGGGCCATTCCTATGGGATCAAGGCCCTCGCGGAACTCTATCGCTACCGGGAGGGGGATGAGGCCAAGCGTTCCGCCCTCAAGAACCTGGCGCAGACTCAGGTCCAGCGCCTTGAGCGCTACGAGGACGTTAACGGAGGGTGGGGTTACTACGATTTTGACGAGGCCTCTCAAAAGCCAACCGGGCTTCCCACCAGCTTCACCACCGCCACCGTCATGATCGCCCTGCGCAAGGGCAAGGATGTAATGGATCTTGAGCTTCCGCCCAAGGAGGTGAAGCGGGGCCTTGCCTTCCTGAAACGGCAGCAAACCCCTGACTTTGCCTACGTTTATTCCAACAGCCATCGCTACAGGCCCCGCTACAGCATCAATCGGCCCGGAGGGTCGCTGTGCCGCTCGCCTGCCTGCAACGCAGCGCGCCGCGTCTGGGGGGATCCCGGCCCCACTGATGAAATCATCAAGGTCTGGCTCGACCGGCTCATCCTCCGGAATGGCTGGGTCGACATCGCCCGCAAACGGCCCCGTCCTCATTCCACGCACTTCGCCAATTCCGGCTACTTTTACTTTTATGGGCACTATTATGCCATGGACTGCATTGCTCTTCTCCCCCAAACCGACAGGTCTGTTTATTATCAACACTACGCGAAAATCATGCTTTCTAAGCAGGAGAAGAACGGTTGCTGGTGGGACTACCCACTTTACCAATATCACTACGCCTACGGGACGGGTTATGCTCTGTGCGTTCTCGCTGAGTGCCGCAAGGGGGCAAAATGATCTCCTGAAAGCCCAGGCCGGGGATTCCTCTAATTAATAACTTGATGTCAAGTTATTTAGCCTCCTTCTCCGGGGCCTCCTTTTGGTTCTGCCATATGAACCAGCCAGGAATGGAGATCAGCCCTGGGTTGCCCGGCGCTTCACCTCCATGCGACCTGCCAACCAGGCCACCACGATGTAGAGCGGAAGCTCGATATACATCCAGGCCGGAAAGTCGAGAGGGAGCATGTTGATGATCCCGAGAGCCAAGGAGATCACGCCCACGATCATGGCAAGCACCATCGGCCGCGAGGGCCCGAGTCGGGCGGCCGCCCAGCCGCCAAAAAATGACTGCCCAAGGTGAGCGAGCAAGACCAGGACAAAACCTGCCGTCGGCAGCGTGGCAATGTAGGCGTTGAGCTGCTCAGGATCATTCATGTCCATGCCTTCGGGCATGGGGAAGAGCACCATCCCGTTGACGAGGACCAGCACCATATTGACCCCCATGCCTGCGAACAGGCCTGCCACAACAGCCAGAATGTGCCGAATCATATGAAGCACCTCTGCGTATGAACGCCCTCTAAAGGGGGCCACAACCCCTAATTTGTCACTTCCACCACGACGTTGTCGATGGTGAGCCCGCTGAAAGCATCTGCACTGCCATCACTGACGAAGTTGAACTCAATGACGATGCTTTCGCCCAGGGCCTCGGCAACCACCGGAATGCTCTGCCTGACGTAGTTGCTATCAAAGGTGCTCATCTCGAGGGATGTGTCCGCGCCAAGCTGGACCTGGTCAGCGGCTCGCAGGAAACGAACCACCGCGGTGTCTCCAAACCCATCCGCATCCCGGAAGGCATCAAATGTCAGCTGGGCCCCGGCAATTCCATTCAGGCTGATCGAGGGAGAGCGCAGGGCAATATCGGACCCGGGGCCGTAGTCCCCGATGTTCGTGCACCACGCGTTGACGGATTCATCTGCGCCAGTGAGGGGGCCCGTACTTCCGGCGGGAGTGCCCAACTCCCATTGCGTATTGCCATCGGGGTCGTTAACGACGGTGGTCCAGTCCCCCGGGCCCGATTCAAAATCATCGGAGAGCAGGGGCGGGGCCGGGCCGGCAACCAAGGCGTAGAACCGAAGCGGTTCCGCAGAGCGGGCAATGCTGTGCTGGTTCATCGGCGGGGTGGCGGACAAATCTTCAAGGGCCGGGACCGCGGGCCAGGAAGCGGGATCCGGATTGGCGACCGGATCGTCGGTGCTCACCACTGAGTAGCCCTCGCCGGCAAAGCTGCTCCATTCGAAATTAATGGTGTCCCCCCCGTCGCTGCTGGAGACGGAGAACTGGTAGTCGCTGGGCAGGCGATTGATCACTGCTCCTCCAAAATAATACTCTTTGAGGATGAGGCCCGAGCGGTCCCCGGAAACGCTGATTCTCGCCCAGCCCCTGTGGCCGTCTATTTCAAATCCTATTCCTCTCTCCCCGGCACCTCCGAATTGGCCCATCCACGCAGCACCCCCCCAACCAATATACCCGCAATAGACCCGGATGTCTTGGCCGTCGAAGCTTCCCGATGACCCGACTTCCTCGCCAGTAGAGAGAAAATGAGGATTGTAGGTGTTAATCCCGGCATGTCCTGGATCAAACTCCCCTAGAATCGCCCCATCGGTGGATGCTTGAGCATACATTCCCACCACCCAGTTTCCGGCACCATTGGGACGCAACTCGGTGGTAAAGACGATCGTGTTCTCGGAAATAGCATCAGGCGGCAATGGGTGGGTCGCCGCCGTTGGGTAGCGTCCGCCACTTGCGAGGAAAGAGGCCGCCGTCCCCAGGCTGCCATGCCCGCCCCCGTTGTATGCCCCGCGGGTATTAAAATACTGGTCGTTTCGCCCAATCTGGGTGAACACCTCGCCGGTATAGGGGTTGAAGGCCAGAAGAACGGCCCCCTCATTGTCCCAGCTCTGGTCACCAAACCCTGCCGCCGGCGGCGCATGCCATGGCCCGTGGGAAATCCAGTAATCGTACGAAGCGGAGCCGATCCCAGCGGTATTGCCGCCATCGGTGTAATCCTTATGAGTGCCGCCTTCCCCAACAACACCATACGTTATTTGAGCGGACGCCGGGGCAATCGAAACCCAAATCGTCAATACGGCTGCTTTCCCTATTTTCATGGTCAGCCGAAAATAGAGGGGAAGGTGTCGAGACTGCTAGAAGTTTATAACAGAACCCTTCGGGGGCCTGAGGGGCCCCCAATCGATCCCGCCCCCGGGGATCGCCCCTTTGCTCCCGCTGATCTCGCCCTTCAGAAGCGGATGCCTTTCATTTTGTCCAAACCGACGGGTCTGTTTATTATAAAGCTGCCTTAAATAGCGTGCCCCGCGTTTAGTCCTTTTAGGTGGTGCTGTCGCAATTTTGGTGCCCGTGCACTTTAGCTCTACACTATTTCCAAAGGCTGAGGCCTGCGTAAATCGGATCGATGGGAACGCCCTGGGTAGCCTTGGGGATTCCACCTTAATTTATATATAACTTGATATAAAGACACTTCCCCTCTCTTCTGCCGGGGTTAGGGTTAACTCGTCGGCGCCAGTCGATACGGAGGGCTTGATAATAAACCGCCTGGTCGGATCCTTTGGATTTCCTCCCCCGACGCACATGCTCGGATGATTCGCCATTTGTTCATGCTGTCACTACTTCCCTCTCGCCTCTTTCCCCCCTTTCTGCTTTCCACAGGCCCTAGGAAACGATGCCCGAAGACACACGCGAGGAATTGAAGCGGCTGCTTTTGGATAAGTCCGTCCGAACGGGGGACTTCACCTTGGCCTCTGGAAAGAAAAGCGATCTTTACGTCGATTGCCGGGTGACCAGCTTCGACTCACGGGGCGCTCATCTTATCGGAGAGGAGGGTTGGGGCGCCGTTCGAGAGAAGTTGGCCTCTGACGGCCTGCGTGCCGCCGCCATAGGGGGAATGACGCTGGGGGCGGATCCTATCGCTCTCGCCATCGGGATGGAATCCGCCCGACAACAGCCAGACGATTTTCTGCAGGTCTTCACTGTGCGCAAGGAAGCAAAACAATACGGTGCAACCCGCCGGATCGAAGGCAACTTTTCTCCGGGCGACCCGATTGTGGTCGTTGACGATGTTATCACCACGGGCGGCTCCACGCTCAAGGCGATCGATGCCATCGAGGCGGAGGGCGGAAAGGTCCTCTTTGCCTTCGTCCTCGTCGACCGGGAGGAGGGCGGACGTCAGGCTCTGGAAGAGCGCGGGGTTGATGTGCTTTCCCTTTTTACCCGTACGGATCTTCTTGGGAGCTGATTCCAGTCCCCGCGTTGCGACATCTTGGAGCCGATTGTTCCAATCCGCGGATTGGAATTTAAAGCCCTGTAAAAAACGACCATAGTAGCCTCGGAACTTTCCATGAAGGTATTCCTTACAGGCGCCACAGGCTTTATCGGACGCTCCCTTGTCCTCGCCCTGCAACGCCGAGGTCATTCCGTAGTCGCCTGGGTCCGCTCCCCGGAGCGTGCAGGATCGCAACTGGGGGCGGAGGTCCAACTTCTTCCCCTTGAGGTTGAAGAAGCCCCCCTTGTCGAGGCCCTCGGAGAATGTGATGCCGTGATCAATCTTGCGGGAGAGCCTCTTTTTGGCAAACGTTGGAGCCGCGCCCGCAGGAAGGCTCTCGTGGACAGCCGGGTCTCCTTGACCGCCCGCCTTGCGGCCGCCATCAAGCAGGCGGAGTCTCCGCCAGCAGTTCTTCTCTCCGGCAGCGCGGTGGGTTATTATGGGGACCGGGGAAAGGAGCGCCTGGATGAAGAGTGCCCCCCCGCCACCGACTTCCTGGCAAGGTTGTGCCGCGACTGGGAGAACGCGGCGATGGAGGCTGCGTCCGATCGTACCCGGGTGGTCTGCCTTCGCACCGGTATCGTCCTCGGGCATGGGGGCGGCGCCCTTGATAAGATGGCTCCCATTTTCAAGCTCGGCGTCGGCGGGCCTTTGGGAAATGGCCACCAGTTTGTGCCCTGGGTGCATCTCCATGACTGTGTCGAAATGATCCTTGCCGCCCTGGAGAACCCCCGGGTGAATGGCCCTCTCAATATCGTGGGCCCTGAGCCTGTTACCAACCGGGAAATGGCCCGGGCCTTCGGTCAAATCCTCCGCCGCCCCGCAATCCTGCCGGTCCCACGGCCAGCATTGCGGGCCCTGCTCGGACAAGCGGCGACGGCCTTGCTGGCAAGTCAGCAATGCTATCCGGAAAAAGGAGACGCCCACGGGTTTGTCTTTCGTTTCCGGAATATTGGGCAGGCTCTGGACGACCTGCTCGGTTCCGGCAACCTAAAGATCAAGGCCATCGGGGCCGCTACTCCACCACCCATGGAGAGCTCCTCCTACTTGCAGGCTCGCCGACCTAACACTTTTCTTGTGACCCGAACAGTCCTTGATGCGCCCCTCGAATCTGTCTTCCCGTTTTTTTCCAAGCCCGAGAATCTCGGTCTGCTCACCCCCCCGAAAATGGACTTCACCATCCGGCGGGCCGATGGGCTCATGGCAAGTGGCGCTGCCATCGAATAT
>JAKVCR010000058.1 GCA_022448985.1 Roseibacillus sp. | reverse complement strand
GCCCGGGATTTTGACCGGGAAGGGGAAGCAGCGGGTGCTTGCCCATGGGCTTTTCCTAGAAGGCAAAGGCTGCGTAGAGGACGAGGACGAGGACGAGAAGTCCGGCTCCCACCTTCTTCGCGTGTTTCCACGGAGTCAGGTTTACGACCTTCGCGTCCTGTTGTACGTACGGGGTGGGACGTTTCATGAACCCTCCGAGGATGAACTGGAGGACCAGAAGGGTAGCGAAGACCGCGCCCATGTAGTGGAATCCGGAGTGGAAGGTGTCGAGCATCCAACCCCTGGAGAGGACTTCGGCTGTCACGGGGTCGAGGACTTCTTTTCCGCCGAACAAGGTGCCGATCACCATCGCGACGAGACCGACCACAATCGTGATGACGGCAGTTGCACCGTCCGCAGTTCGGTTGAAGAATCCGAAGAGGACGATGGCGAGGAGCGGGATGAAATAGATCCCGTTGAGGGACTGGAATTTCTCGAAGAGGCCATCGACGTTCAGGAAGATGAGGGGTGCTGCGATTACGGCGAGCACTGCGACCGCCGCGCTGCAGATGCGTCCCGACTTTACCAGTTCGTGCTGGCTGGCGGTGGGGTGGATGATTTTCTTGTAGACTCCGAGCGAGAAGAGGGTCGCGCTGGAATTGAGGACCGAATTGAAGGTGGAGAGGATCGACCCCATCACGACGGCGGCAAAGAACCCCGTCAACCAGGTTGGGAGGACGGTGCGTACGAGTTGGCCGTAAACCTCGCCCTGTTCCATGTTGGCCTGATCGATGCCCTTGTTCGCGAAAACCTGCCACGCGAGTAGTCCGGGGAGAACGAGGATGAGGGGTGCCAGGATTTTGAAGAAGGATGCAAGAAGGACGCCCTTTTGTCCTTCCGCGAGGCTCTTCGCGGCGAAGGTACGCTGGATGATCTGCTGGTTGGTAGTCCAGTAGAAGAAGTTGAGGAGGAGGACCCCGGTGAAGAGGGTGCTCCAGTGCAGGTAGTGATCCCCGTCGGTGGCAATCGAACGGAGGTGTTCCGGTTTCTCTTCCTTGAGCTTGGCAAACGCCTCAGAGAATCCAGCGTCGCCGGATGCGGCCTGGAGGGCAAAGAAGGTGATCATCAAGCCTCCGACCAGGAGGCCGAGGCCGTTGAAGGTGTCGGAGACTGCGACCGCGCGCAGGCCCCCGAAAATTGCGTAGGCGGATCCCACCACCCCGATGAAGATCACAATCGCCCAGACCGTCCCTACCTCGCCGAGTCCGAGCATCTCTTCGAGGTTCAACATTCCGCCGAGTCCCTTCGCGCCCAGGAAGAGGACGAACGGCAGGAGGATCAACATATAGGCGACGATGAAGATGAACGTCGTGAGGGCCCGGGTGGTTGGCCCGTAGCGTTCCTCAAGGAACTGCGGGACAGTCGCGATCCCGGACTTGAGGTAACGGGGGAGAAAGAAGAGGGCGAGAACGACGAGGGAGGCGCCCGCAATGACCTCCCATGCCATGACCGCCAGGCCGTTAGCGTAGGCATCGCCGTTCAGGCCAACCAGTTGTTCGGTGGAGAGGTTGGTGAGGAGGAGGGAGCCTGCGATGACCAATCCGGTCAGGCTTCGCCCGGCGAGGAAGTAGCCCTCTTCGGTGTCATCAATGCGCCCGCGGGTGAGGCGCCAGGTCAGGAAGGCCACCAGGACGGTGAAAAAGAGGAAGGAGATGACAGTGGGGGCGTCCATCGTAGAGAAAGGTCAGGATTGGGCGGGGTGGAGAGAAACGAGGGACCGCGATTGGCGGTCCCTCGTTCTGCTAGTGACGGTCGACTGAGAGAACCCAGCCGCTTACCACGAAAACTTGCTCACCATGGTGTGGGTGTAGGGCTCACCCGGCTTGAGGATGCAACTGGGGAAGGCGGGATTGTCCTGTTTGTTGGGAGAATCCGGGAAAACCTGGGTCTCCAGGCAGCAGGCGGTGCGATGACCGTATTTCACCCCACCCTTGCCGGTGGTTTCCCCGTCAAGGAAGTTGCCTCCGTAGAACTGGACCCCCGGCTGGTCAGCATGAAGTTCCATGGCCCGTCCGGTCTTGGGGTCCCGGAGCTTGGCCGCGAGACGCAATTCGTGCGGTTCGCCGTCCACCGCCCAGCAGTGGTCGTAGCCCTTGCCGAACTGGAGGGGGATGCTCTCGGCTTCAATCCGGTCCCCGATGACGGTGGCGGTGTTGAAATCGAACGGTGTGCCCGCCACCTCGGCAAGGTTTCCATCGGGAATGAGGTTTTCGTCGGTGGTTACGAAGTGCTTGGCCGGGATAGTGAGGATGTGGTCATTGATGGAAGTGGTGGGATCACCGCTGAGGTTCCAGTAGGCGTGCTGCACGATGTTGACCGGGGTAGCCTTGTCGGTGGTGGCGGTGCAGACCCACTTGAGTTCGTTGTTATCGTTCAGGGTGTAGGTAACTTCCACCGCGAGATTTCCCGGGTAGCCTTCCTCACCATCCTTGGAGGTGTAAGTGAGCTTCACGCCACCGGCGACGGCCTCCCCCTTCCAGAGGACTTTGTCGAACCCCTTTTCTCCTCCGTGGAGGTGATTAGGATCGTTGTTGACAGCGAGTTGATCGTAGACTTGGCCGTCGATCTCGAATTTCCCCCCGGCGATACGGTTGCCATAGCGACCCACGGTGGCACCGAAGTAGGAGCTGTTGGTGAGCCAGCCGGCGAGGTCATCGTAGCCATGGGTGACGTCCTTGACGTTGCCGTCCTTGTCGGGAACTTCAAGGCTGGTGAGGATGGCCCCGTACTCGGTGACCTTGGCGACCATCCCGTTCTTGTTGCTGAAGGTGAAGATCTTCACCTCAGTGCCATCTGCGAGCTTACCGTAGTCTTCCACTTGGGTTTCGTTGCTTTTGTTAGAACCGGAATTCTTTTCATTTCCGTCGTTGTTGCCGCCTCCACATGCGGAGAGGAGAAGACTGACGAGGGCGAGAGATACGACTGTATGTTTCATTCCAATTGTGCGTTTTGGAGAGCGGACAAAATGCATGGGCCGGGGTCAATGGGTTATTGGTTAAGTCATATTAGGGAACAAGGGGCGTGATCGCGTGATCTTCCTGCATTTCGTGCAGCAAGGGGTCATGTTGTTCCCTTTGGAGAGATCGGTTATCGGGTCGGAATTCGGCAAATTCGTTCTCCGCGCGGTAGGATCATGGCGCATTTTTCGAAAGTAGCAGCTTTGAGGCCGCTTGCCGTCCAGTGGAGGGCGAGCTTGTATTGGGAGGAAAGGTGCGGTCCCTTGGCGAGGTCATGCAGTCCGTGCTCGCGCTCGACCAAGGGACCACAAGTTCTCGAACGATTCTCTTTGATGAGACCGGGAAGGCGGTGCACTCGGCACAGAGGGAATTCCCCCAGCATTTCCCGGCCTCGGGATGGGTGGAGCACGACCCGGAAGAGATCTGGGCATCACAGAAGGCGACCCTGGAGGAAGTCATGACCCGGGCTGACAGGGGATCGGTTGCCGGTCTGGGGATCTCCAACCAGCGGGAGACTACGGTGGTATGGGATGCTGAAAGCGGAAAGGCGGTTTGCAATGCGATCGTCTGGCAGGATCGCAGGACCGCGGAGCGTTGCCTGATCCTGAAGGAAGAAGGGCGGGAGGCCGAGGTGACGGCGAAGACCGGTCTGCGTCTTGATCCCTACTTCAGCGCGAGTAAGGTGGAGTGGATTCTGGATCATGTGGAGGGCGCGCGGGAAAAGGCGGAGGCTGGACAGCTGCGTTTCGGAACGATCGACTCCTGGCTTGTCTGGAAGTTAACGGAGGGTGCCGTGCATGTGACGGATGTCTCCAATGCTTCCCGGACCAGTCTCTTCAACATTCACAACCTCGCCTGGGACGAGGAATTGCTGGAAATCTTCCGGATTCCGCGCTCGATCTTACCCCGGGTGGTGGATTCCAGTGCGGTGGTGGGGGAGTGGAATGGCATCCCCATCGCGGGGATGGCGGGGGATCAGCAGGCGGCCCTCTTCGGGCAGGGATGCTTTGACCCGGGCATGGCGAAGAACACTTATGGGACCGGTTGCTTTCTCTTGATGAATACCGGTCGCGAGGCGGTGACCTCGCGGAACGGCCTGCTCACCACAGTAGGGTGGCGGGTTGGGGGAGAGGTGAGCTATGCGCTGGAAGGGTCCGTTTTCATCGGAGGAGCGGTCTGCCAGTGGCTCCGCGATGAAATCCAGATGGTGGCCAGTGCGCCGGAGCTTGATGAACTGGCAGCCACCGTGCCTGACAGCGGGGGGTGTGTGGTAGTGCCTGCTTTTACTGGCCTGGGGGCACCACACTGGGACCCCCATGCGCGGGGGGCGGTGTTTGGTCTTACCCGTGGAACCTCAAGGGCCCATCTCTGCAGGGCCTCCCTTGAGGCGGTGGCCCTCCAGTCGGTCGAGTTGCTTGAGTGCATGGAGAAGGACTCAGGGGTGGAACTGGTAGAACTGCGGGTTGATGGTGGAGCTGCACGTAGCGACCTGCTCATGCAGATCCAGAGCGATTTCCTGCAGCGGGAAGTGGTGCGACCGCGTAATATCGAAACGACCGCCCTTGGGGCGGCTGCACTTGCCGGGTTGGCGACCGGAGTCTGGAAGGATCCGGGGGAGTTCAGTGAGCGATGGGGAGAGGATCGGCGTTTCGGACCGGTGAAGGGAGATCATGCCGAAATCAGGGCCCGCTGGGACCGGGCCGTGGAACGCGTCAAGGGCTGGGAGGGATAGACTGCTGGCGCGGGCGGTATTTTCAGTACGCAGTCAATTCGACCCCGCCCTGTTTTCACGATCACTCCTTTCGCTTCAGCTGCGGGAAAAGGACAACGTCCCGGATGGTGGGCGCACCGGTGAGCAGCATGATCAGGCGGTCGATACCGATACCGATACCCCCCGCGGGCGGCATCCCATGTTCAAGGGTCTCCACGAAGTCGTGGTCGATCTCCTGCGCCTCTCCGCCGCTCTGTTCCTCAAAGCGCGCGCGCTGGACGTCGGGATCATTGAGTTCGGAGTAGCCCGGGGAAATTTCCTGGCCGTTGATGATGAGTTCGTAGACGTCGATGACGCCGGGATCATCGGCATTGAGCTTGGCCAGGGGAATGAGCTTGGCATCCACGTGGGTGACGTAGCAGGGATCGAAGGTATGTTCTTCCACCAGCTTCTCGAACACCTGCTGGGTGATTTCGTAGTCCTCGAGGTCGGAACCGATCTCGAGCTTGAAGTCGTTCTCGGCGCGCGCCCGGCGTTGTTCGGGACTGATGTCAAACCAGTCTTCGCCAGCAACCTCGATGATGAGCTCACGGTAGGGACGTCGCTTCCAGGGACGGGAGAGATCGATGGTCCGCAGGATCTCACCTTCCTCGTTCTTGTGTTCAATCTGGAGCGTGCCGAAGAACTTCTCCGCCAGGGAGCAGACGAGTTCCTCCACCAGCTCGGCCATCGCCTCGAAGTCGGCGTAGGCCCAGTAGGCCTCCAGCATGGTAAACTCGGGATTGTGCCGGCGCGAGATGCCCTCGTTGCGGAAATTGCGGTTCAACTCAAAGACCTTGGTGAATCCACCCACCAGCAGGCGCTTGAGGTAGAGCTCCGGTGCAATGCGCAGGGTGAGGGGCATGTTGAGCGCATTGTGGTGAGTCTCGAAGGGGCGGGCCGCGGCGCCGCCCGCCACGTCCTGCAGCATGGGGGTTTCCACTTCAAGGAAGCCCCGCTCATGGAAGAAGTCCCGGATCTCGGCCAGGATCCGTGATCGCAGCACGAAGAGATCGGCACTCGCCTGGTTGGCCATGAGATCGAGATGGCGCTTGCGGTACTTGATCTCGCGATCGGCCACTCCGTGCCATTTGTCAGGCATTGGTCGCAGGGCTTTGGAGAGGATCTGCAGGGACTCTACCTTCACGGTAGGTTCGCCCTTGCCGGTAGTGAAGGTGGTCCCTTCAATCCCGATCCAGTCACCCCGGTCGAGAAGGTGCCAGACCTCCCAGTCTTTCTCGGAAACACCCTTCTTATTCAGGTAGCCCTGGATGCGGCCCTCCACGTCTCCGATAACGAAAAAAATCGATTTTCCCATGTCCCGGATGGCGAGGAGCCGTCCGGCCATCCTGACCGGGCGGTCGTCTGCAAAGTCATCCTGGAGCTCGGCAGCCGAGGTATCGGTTTCAAATCGGCAACCGAAGGGGTCGATGCCCAGTTCACGCAATCTGGCCAGCTTCTCGCGGCGAATGGCAATGAGCTCGGCCTCGGAGGAGCCTGCCTCCGGAGGGATGGAATCGTCTGCAGTCATGAACTGAAAAATAATCTGAATCCTTTGAAGGAACCTCTCAATGCGGATCGTAAAAAAATGTTCGTCTTTCCCGCCGCTCCTTCCGGGACCTGCCTTCACGTCCCGGGATCCTGTGGGAAGGCCGGATCTAGGACACGAGATCCTTTACCACCTTGCCATGGACATCGGTGAGCCGGAAATGCCTGCCCTGGAATTTGAAGGTGAGTTGCTCGTGGTCGATGCCGAGCTGGTTCAGGACGGTAGCCTGGAAGTCGTGGACGTGGACATGGTCCTTGGCGACGTTGAAGCCGATGTCGTCGGAGGCCCCGTAGGTCTGGCCGACCTTGATGCCGCCACCCGCCATCCAGATGGTAAAGGCGTACGGATGATGGTCCCTGCCCCAGCCTCTGCGATCCTTCATGTTACCCTGGAGGAAAGGGGTCCGGCCGAATTCACCACCCCAGATGACCAGGGTCTCGTCGAGCATGCCACGTTGCTCGAGGTCGCGCACCAATCCCGCGCTTGGCTGGTCGGTATCCTTGCACTGGGTATAAAGCTCGGTGGTGAGGGAGCGATGCTGGTCCCAGCCTGCGTGCATGAGTTGAATGAACTGTGTGCCGCGCTCGGCAAGGCGGCGGGCCAGGAGACAGTTGCGAGCGAAGGTTCCCGACTCGTTGACGCCTGGTCCATAGAGGTCAAGAATCTCCTTTGGTTCATTCGAGATATCAGCGAGTTCGGGCACACTTGTCTGCATGCGGTAGGCCATCTCATATTGAGCGATTCGAGTGGCGATTTCGGGATCGCCGAATTCCTTGAGCTTGAGTTCGTTCAGACGTCCAAGGTCGTCCAGAAGCTCGCGGCGCAGGGGTCGGCTCATACCGTTGGGATTGGAAAGGTAAAGAACGGGGTCGGTCGCAGGGCGGAATTTGACGCCCTGGTGGCGGGTGGGAAGGAAACCGGAGCCCCAGTAAAAGTCATAGAAGATCTGTCCACAGGTGGTACCCTTGCTGACCGAGGTCATGACCACAAAGGAGGGCAGATTATCGTTCATGGTGCCCAGCCCGTAGCTGAGCCAGGCGCCCATGGTGGGCCGACCGGGAAGTTGCGCACCGCTCATGAAGAACGAGATGGCCGGGGCATGGTTGACGGCCTCGGTGTGCATGCTTTTCACAAAGCAGACCTTGTCCGAGATCTTGGCGGTATGGGGCATGAAATCGCTCACCCAGGCCCCGCTTTGTCCGTATTGGTTGAAGGGCTCGACCGGTGCCAGGAGAAGCTTCCCATTGGCATTGCCGGTCATGGTGCTGAATCGCTTGCCTCCCACGTAGCTTTCGGGGACGGGAGTATTGTGGAGCTTCTGGAGCTGCGGCTTGTAATCGAAGAGGTCGCAGTGGGTCGGGGCTCCATTCTGGAAGAGGTAGATCACCCGCTTGGCCTTGGGCGCGATCTGTCGGATGAAGGAAGGGAGCTTCTGTTTCCCGGTCCCGGCTGCTAATCCATCGCGCCCCAGCAAGGTGGCCAGTGCTGCGGTCCCGATGCCGGTTGCACTTTTGCCGAAGAAGTGACGTCGGTTGATGCTGAGGTGGTGGTCCTTGAGGGGCGACATGGGAAGAATTCGGGATTCAGTTCTTGGATTTCCGGGGGACAGACTGGGCCTATTCCTTGGTCAGGGCTTCGTCCAGGTTCAGAATTCCCAGGCAGACCGTGGCCAGAGCGGCGTGTTCCGGTTCAGGAAGCTCACAGTTTCGTGGGGAGTCGCCGTTCTTGAGAAAGTCGGCGGCAGCCTTGGGGTCTGCGGTAAAGCGGGCTTGGGCCCGGGTGTGAATGTTCTCCAGGATTTCCTGTTCGCGGGAGGAGGGTGGCCGGGCCACCACCAACCCGAAGGCGTGCTGGATCCGGGCCCGGCTGTTGTTTTCAGCTTCCCGGGAGGCACGGGCGGCAAGAGCACGGGCAGCCTCCACATAGGTTGTGTCATTGAGGGTGCTGAGGGCGTGGAGGGGGGTGTTGGTCCGACTGGACTTGACGGAACAGGTTTCCCGTCCCGGGTTGTCAAAGAACATGGGCGGGGCCGCGATACGACGCCAGAAGGAGTAGAGGCTGCGACGATGGAGATCGTCACCCTTGCCGCGGTTGTAGCGCTTCTTGCCGAAGGTGGCCTCCGCCCAGATGCCGGCGGGTTGATAGGAATTCACCGGAGGGCCGCCCTGCCTGCCAACCAGTAATCCACTTGCCGCGAGGGCCTGGTCGCGGATCATCCACGCTGGCATGCGGAAGCGCGCCCCGCGGGCAAGGAGACGGTTGGAGGGATCTGCCTCAAGAAGAGCCGAAGTGACACGGGATGATTGCCGGTAGGTGTGGCTTGTCACTATGGTGCGGAGAAGGCGCTTCAGATCCCAGCCCGACTCAATGAACTCAACCGCCAGCCAGTCCAGCAGCCGCGGATGGATGGGGACCTCGCTCTGCACTCCGAAGTTTTCTGGTGACTTGATGAGGCCGACCCCGAAGATCTCCTGCCAGAAGCGATTGACCGTCACCCGGGCAGGAAGCGGATTCCTGGGGGAAACAAGCCAGTTTGCCAGACCGAGGCGATTACGCGGTTGTTCCCCGGGGAAGGGGGGAAGGCTGGCGGGGGTCCCGGCGGTGACTTCCTTCTCGCGTTTGTTGTATAGGCCCACCTTGAGAATGTAGGTCTTGCGGATTTTATCCATGTCCTGCATCACCATCACACGGGGCAGGCCCTTGCGGTTGCCATTGAGCTCGTTGGTCTTTGTCTCGATCAGCTTTATCAGCTCGGCGTGGCGCGGGACGCTCTCACGGTGGGCACGGGCGAGGAGTTCGGTCTGCCCTTCACTCCGCTTGTCCGGGGCGAGGGCGAGGGCTTCCTGAAGCAGGCGTTCGCCGGAGGAGAGCTTGGCGCCCGGATTCTCACTCACTGAGACGCGGAAGAAGCCCAGGTTGTGGTTGGGATGCGGTGAGTCATGGCGAAGGGTGACGATTACGGAAGCGTGTTCGGGCACGGGCACGGGCTTCTCGGCGTGGAATACGGCCTCATGATCGCGGTCGATGGTATTGTTCTCGTAGACGGCCCATCCGGTCTTTGCATTTCCGTCATAGGCGGACTGGATCTTGTGACTGCCCTGCTCGAAGGTAGCCACCGCAGACTTGAACTTGAGGGTAGTTGCCTTTCCGCCGAGCGGTTGCACCCGGACCTCGAAGCCGGTGAGGACGAAGTTGCCGCTGTCCGATCGGGTGAGCCGTCCCTCCGTCATGCTCTTGTGCCGCCGGGCCTCCAGCCGGATGCTTCCAATGGATTTCTTACTGGTCTCGGTCGAGAGGCGGTAGGTGTCGTTCTTGGGATTCTCGCCGCCTGCCAGCACGCTGCCGTCCTTCAGGGTCTCAAGCGTTTGTTTGTCGGCCTTGGCGGAATTGATCTCCAGCACCTGCCACTCGCTGTTCGTCACGTCTCGCTTCTGGCTGTTCTCCCAAGTCGACTGCTGGGAACGGAGATCCTCTTCGAGCTTCTTCAGGTCATCCCGTAGCCCGGTAATTTCCTTTTCGATGGTTGCTTCACGGGCCTTGCGATCTCCAGTGGAGACCGAGAGTACCGGCGGGGTGGCGGGATCACCCCCTCCGCCGTTCACCGGCGTCTGGTTGAAGAAGGCGGAAAGCTTGTAGTACTCCTCCTGCGTGATGGCGTCATACTTGTGATCGTGGCAGCGGCAGCAATTGAAGGTGAGTGCGAGCCAGACCGTGCCGGTGGTCTCCGTCATGTCCATCACATAGTCGACCCGGTTTTCCTCCGCGATCCGACCGCCTTCACCATTGATGGGATGGTTGCGGAGGAAGGCGGTAGCCAGACGCTGCTCCATGGTGGCATTGGGCAGAAGGTCGCCGGCCAGTTGCCAAACAGTGAGGTCGTCCCAGGGGATATTGCGATTGAAGGCGTCGACCACCCAGTCGCGCCATGGCCACATGGTGCGTTCGCGATCACCCTGATAGCCATTGGAGTCGGCATAGCGGGACGCGTCGAGCCAGGGCCAGGCCATGCGCTCGCCGTAGGAGGGGGAGGTCAGAAAGCGCTCGACCAGTTTTTCATAGGCATCTTCCGACTTGTCGTTGAGAAACTCCGCTAATTCTTCCGGGGTGGGAGGGAGACCGCGCAGGTCGAGAGAGAGACGGCGTGCGAGGGTATGGCGCGCGGCTTCGGGTGATTGCACGAGTTCTGCCCTGGTAAGACGTGCCGCAACAAAGGCGTCGATCGGGTTGTGAATGGTGGCGCCTGCAGGGTTGGGGACTGGTGGTCGGGTGGGCGGAATGAGAGCCCAGTGATCCTTGTACTCGGCTCCTTCTTCAATCCAGCGGCGGATGAGCTCCTTCTCGCTGTCATTGAGTTTGAGGTGGGAGTCCGGTGGCGGCATGACCTCGTCCGGATCCAAGTTTGTGATCCGCTTCCAGACCAGGGATTCGGCTGGCTTGCCGGGAACAATGGCATGGCCGTTCTCGCGCTCAGCGTAAGCGCCCTCCGGCTTGTCGAGACGCAGGTCAGCCTTGCGTGCATTCTCGTCGAAGCCGTGGCAGATGAAGCATCGGTCCGAGAGGAGGGGACGGACATCAAGATTGAAATCGAGCGGTGCCGCGGAGACCGAAAAGGCCGCCAACGGGGTCAGCAGGAGGAGGGGCAATGGGAGGTGCGAGGACATCCGACAGGTGATTTCTAGCGTATTTATCCAGGAGCCTCAATAGCACGGGTGGATCATAATCCTCTGGGTTTAGGCACTCCGGGCCTGTTTTTGGTTGCTCCTTGGACCAAGGGAGCTAGGGGAATCTGGATATGATAGCGTTCCGGCTGTTCTCTCTGGTGCTGTTTGTGTTCCTCTCGCTGCCCGAAGCTGCCAGGGGTCAATGGAAGCGTCACACCATCGATAATTCCTCCCGGGGGGCCGATGGGGTGCGTGTCGCGGATGTCAACGGGGATGGGCATCCTGACTTCACCACTGGCTGGGAGGAGGGAGGGATCATCCGGGTGACCGTCAATCCCGGGCCGGCCAAAGTAAGGGAGAAGTGGCCAGCTGTGACGGTGGGAAAGGTATCCTCTCCGGAGGATGCTGTCTTCGTGGATCTCGATGGTGACGGGGCGCATGACGTGGTGAGCAGCTGCGAAGGAGGAAACCGCAGCATCTTCATTCACTGGGCACCTAAAGAGAAGCAGAAGTATCTTGAAGCGGCAGCCTGGACCACGGAGGCCTTTCCCGCCACGCAGAAGAAGCAAAGCTGGATGTATGCCGTTCCAATGGATGTTGACGGTGTGAATGGGATTGATCTCGTGGTGGGATCAAAGGGTGGAAATAGCTCGGTCGGATGGCTCCGGTCTCCGCCGGATCCGCGTGTCCTCGGGGACTGGACCTTTCACCGCCTCTACGATGCGGGATGGATCATGTCCATCGAGATGCACGACATGGATGGCGATGGAGACGCCGACCTGGTGTTGTCGGACCGGAAGAGGAAGGAGGCCGGGGTGAAGTGGCTGGAACATCCGGGAGCTGGAATTGCGGCACAGGGAGGGCGCTGGAAGGAGCACCTGATCGGGTCACGGGGGAAGGAGGTCATGTTCCTGAAGTTGGCGGACATGGACGGGGATGGTCTCAAGGATGTGATCTGCACCAACCGGAATGGACATATGGATTGGTTCCGGCGGCTCAAGGGCGAAGGAGTGAGGTGGGAGTCTCATACCTTCAAGCTGCCCTTCGGATTGCCGCATGGGAAATCGGTGGCGGTGGGAGATATCAACCGCGATGGCAGGGTGGACGTGGTGAGCACCAACCGGGGGTCTGAACCAGTCAAGTGCGTGGCGTGGCAGGAGTGGTCGACGTCACCTGCCGACCGAAATTGGACCGCTCACGATATCGGAGGGACGGAGGGAGCGAAATTCGACCTGATCGAACTGATTGATCTCGATGCGGATGGTGATCTTGACGTGATCACCTGTGAGGAGGTCGCCAACCTTGGCCTTTTCTGGTATGAGAATCCAGGGGATCAGGCTGCCCTCAAAGGCTCCTGACATCGGTGCGGTCTAGGGGGAGGGCTTTACAACTCTTCTTCCCAGCCACCCTCCAGGGGCCTGGTTTCGCTCTCCCCGGGAACGGGGGGGAGCAGATCCTCGCGTTCCAGCAGGAGGGGCAGCGAGAGGTCGGCAAGCAGGTCGGCGGGAGTATTCAGGAGGGTACCCAGAAGCGGCACGATGCGGTCCAGTTCGGCGATCGCACAGTGGACCATGGAGGAGACGATGTCGGCGTCGAATCGCTCGCGATCAAAGAGATTCGTAATGCGGAAGACAAGTTGTTGACGGTCGAAATCGAGCTCAAAGCTGCCCAGGGTAAGCTGCTTGTTGGCACGCATGAGAAGTTCGGCGGCCGGAGCGAGGTGGGTGGGTTCCGGGGCGAGGGGGCACTCTGCTACTATGGAAAGGGCGTTAAGCTCGGGAAAGGCCTGGGCATGCAGATGAATGTGCGTGTGGTGCGCCTCGAAGTGAGCCTCCAGAACTTCACGTCCCTCCACCGTTTCGCAGTGCCAGCCCTGTTGGCCAAAGGCCTGGGCCACGGATTGCAGTTGAAGGGAAGGAGGAGAATTCATGCAGGCAACGGGACGTGATTTTTGTGCTCCCCCACAAGTTCCATTCGGGGAGTAACTGCAAGCTTCAATCGTCGCTCTTTTGAGCAGCTCCCCCTTCCGGGTTTGCTTCCATTCGTTTGTCATCCATGCGGCCGGCGATGGCGCGGGCCAGCAGTTTCCGGCGAACTGGAAGAAGGGGGGAGAGGGAGGCTACCACCCCGGAGGTCTTATCCTCGTTGAGGTGAATGACGAGTTCATCGTGTTTGTTTACTTCAGCGTCCGAGATCTGAGACCAGTAGAGGATCTGCAGATTTTCCTGAGGTTTAAAGAAGGGGAAGATCTCAATGCCGAGGGGAGTCAGGATGAGGTAGGCGTGCCGCACACAATGCAGGCACAGGCGTGCGCAGATGAAGGCGGGGGGAAGGGGAGCGAGAACCCACCACCAGGAGATGAGGGGGTCTTTAAGGAGGAGATTGAGAATAACAATAGCCACTGATGCTCCTCCGCAGACGGCTGCGAGCATCGCGAAGAGGGAGGCCTGGGATCCACGCGTGAAGCGCAGTTCCTTGTGCGGTTCAATGATATCCTTGGGACCTGGAAGCATTTTCCTCAGGTGGAGCTTGGAAGATTCAGGGGTCAGACCGCCATGGCGTAGAATTGTTCCGATCAGCCTCTGACATGCCGAATCTATTTTTTTCGTGTTTTCAGGGTCAAGGCCTGTGTGTCAGAGGTTGCCCGGATACGGTGGCGATTTGCCAGTCAGGAGTTTCCTTCCTGCGATGCCCCTCGGGGACTCGCATTGATCCCGGAAACCGCTCGCTCATGGTCCAAGCATGAGGGCTCTCCGCCCCGGTGCAACGATCTCTTGTGGAAACTTCGGAGCATATTGCAGGAAGATCCCGCACTCATCTTGGGCTGGTGAAGAATCTCACAGCTGACACAATGCCCGGGACTTGGCAGCAGGGGGACAACGAGGACGTTTAATAATTGGCGGCATCATTTTGGCGATGATTGTCGCACTCGGAATGATGCTCCGGGGCCGTCTGGGCAAGGACCTGGCAGAGCTTTCGGAGCCTCCCGTTGGTTCGTTTATTCAGGATGGCGCAGGCTCGATCGGGGAGGATCAGTCCTCATGGCGACGAGCCGACGACCCTGGTGCAGATGGCTGGAACACCGAAAGCTTTGCCCTGGAGGCGGAGCGGCAGCTGTCGATCCTGGGCGACCTCCTGCGGAATCAGAAGGGGCCTGAGCCCGATCTGCATCATATTGAAGCTCTCGGTCTCGTGGGAGGGGAGTTCACCTGTCAGTCGTTCGTTCCTCCCAGCCTGACCAGCGTCTACTCAGACGGGTTGATCTCGGTTGAGGGCGCGATCGGACCGGAGGAGGGACAACGATTTTTACCTGGGAGAGGTCCGGCAGCTCTGGCTGCAGCTGTGCACGATGTGGTTATCTTGTTTGGGAAAACCGCGGGCCTCAGGTTCGAATTCAAGATTTTCGAGGTGATAGCAGAGGCAGGAGAGCGCGAGGTACAAACGCGTCAATATGTTTCCCTGGTGGGGAAAAGGGAAGGCCGCCTGGTGGAGCAGCATGCCACCTGGCTTATTGGTTGGGAGTGGCAGGAGGCGAGCGCTCCGGTCATGCGCTCGCTTGTGGTCGAAAGATTTGAGCAATCCACCAGTCATGCGGATACGGGGGTTCTTTTCGCGGATTGTACGGAGTCAGTCCTCGGGGGGAACGAGAACTACGCCTCACAGTTTTTGCGTGGAATGAATCACTGGTTCACACGGTTGCAACTGCAGGATACGCGTTACTTTGCCCTCCTTGGCACACCCGGCCTTGCGGTAGGGGATGTGAATGGAGACGGCCTTGACGACCTTTACGTGTGCCAGGAGAGCGGTTTGCCCAATCGGCTTTTTCTCCAGCAGTCCGATGGCAGTGCTCAGGAGGTATCCGCCCGGTGGGGGATTGACTGGATTGAAGATTCCCGCGGTGTTCTTCTGGCCGATTTTGACAATGATGGAGACCAGGATCTTGCGGTCGCGATTCTCGGGGGTGTGATAGTCGCGGAGAATAACGGGAAGGATCGCTTTCAGATGCGCGAGGTTCTGGCTACCGGTCACGATACCATGTCGCTGTGCGCTGCGGATTTTGATCACGACGGTCGTATCGATCTCTACGTGTGCGTCTACGCGGCGACGCAGGGGCTGGAGAAGACGCAAAGTAGTCCGATTCCGGGAGCGGCTCCGGGATTTGTCACCCACGATGCCAACGATGGAGGATCCAACAGCCTCTGGCGTAATGAGAGTAGTGGGGGAGCATCCTGGAAGTTCAGAGATGTCACGCGGGAAAGTGGACTGGATGTGTTGAACAGTCGTTACAGTTTTGCGGCAGTCTGGGAAGACTTCGACAACGATGGAGACTCGGATCTCTATGTGGCCAACGACTTCGGGCGGGACAACTTCTATCGTAACGAGGGGCGGTCTGCGGCTGGTGGGGTGGTGCGCTTCACGGAGGCCTCTGGCGCCGTGGGAGCCGAAGATGCTGGTTCGGGGATGTCGGTCACCTGTGCAGACTATGATCGGGATGGTTGGACGGATGTCCTCGTCAGCAACATGTGGTCTGCGGCAGGCCGGCGTGTGACTTTGCAGGAGCGCTTCAAGCCGGGAATCAGCAGTGATCTCCGGCTCCGTTATCGGCGCCTGGCACGCGGGAATACCCTCCTGGGAAACAGGGGGGACGGAACTTTTTCCGATCGCAGCGCCGGGGCGGGAATCGAACCGGGTCTTTGGGCCTGGGGATCGCTCTTCTTTGACCTGAACAACGACGGTTGGGAAGATCTGCTGGTTACCAATGGGTTCATCACCACGGAAGACACCGGTGACTTGTGAAGTTTTTACTGGCGACAGGTCGTGTCGCAGGATGACTCCGCCGGGATGGGCCCCGATAATCCGGACCATGAGCTGGCGCGCATGATGAGTGAGGGGCGTTCCTTCAGTGCGCGTGAACGCAACGTCTGTTTGCTTAATGCCGCCGGAGGGCCTGGAGAGGGGAGGCGCTTTGCTGATATCTCAGCTCTTACCGGGCTCGATTACAAGGACGATGGGCGAGCGGTGGCGCTGGTGGACTGGGATCACGACGGTGACCAGGACTTGTGGATTTCCAATCGTAATGCGCCGCGTCTGCGGCTCATGCGCAATGACATTCCGGGAACCAATCACTTTCTTGCACTGAGCCTTCAGGGAAATGGGACCAGCACAAGCCGCGATGCGATAGGTGCGCGCGTGGAGGTAGTCCTGGCAGGGGATCATCCGAGGCTGGCCCGGACGCTTCGTGCCGGCGAAGGGTTTCTGGCCCAGTCGAGCAAGTGGTTGCATTTCGGGCTCGGGGCAGCCACGACCATTGAGACTGTCATTGTCGATTGGCCCGGAGGAGAAAAGGAACGGTTTTCAGGCCTGAAGTCCGGAGGCCGCCATCGGCTTGTACAAGGGAGAGGTTTGCCGCTGGAAGTTACTGCCCCGGGGTTCATCCGCGAGACTGTCCTCGCATCTTCTGTCCAGGAAACCCTGGCCGGAGATCGGGCCGTACGCCTTCCCATGGTGGAACTTCTCCCGGTGCCGACCCTCAACTATCGCAGCCTGGGAGGAGTAGAGCGGACGCTCCTGCCGGCAGACGGCGGCTGGAAGTTACTGAATCTGTGGGCTTCCTGGTGTGCGCCGTGCCTTCAGGAGCTCGATCAGTTTGCTGAAAGGCACGAAGAAATGCGTGCCAAGGGAATCGAGATTCTGGCTCTTACGGTCGATGGCCTGGAGGATAATGCCGGGAACATAAACCAGGCAGCCAGCCTGATATCCGCGCGGGCGTTTCCGTTTTCGACGGGACGGGCTACCTATTCTCTCATCGAAGACCTTGAACTTCTCAGCGACATTCGCTTCGCCCTTCACGTTCCGTTGCCGCTTCCCTGCAGTTTTCTCATTGATCCCGAAGGACGGTTGTTCGTGATTTACCGGGGTCCAGTTTCCGTTGACCAGCTTCTCGCCGATGTCGGTCGGCCCGCGGGAACACTATTTGAACGCTGGGTGGGGGCCGCGCCTCTGGGAGGAATTCCGCTGAAGCATACGAGAGTGGCTGGCCAGGCCAGAAACTGGGCCGTTACCTTGCGGCTGCGTATGGCAGAGCACCTCAGGGAGAAAGAGCGTTATGAAGATGCGGCTCTTCAGTATGCCGATGCTCTTCGGCTCAAGCCTGGTCTGGTCGGGGCCCGGCTCGGTCTCGGCAATGCCCTTCAATCCATGGCACGATTCGAAGAGGCCATTCCGCATTATGAGGAGGTCCTGCGCCTGCGTCCGGGATTTTCTGCCGCCCACAGTAATCTCGGTTCGGTTCTGCTTCAGCTCAAGCGACCTGCCGAGGCCGCGAAGTGCTACCGCGACGCTATCCGAAGTGATCCGAATCTGCCCGGGGCCCACTACAACCTCGGGAACGCGCTTCATGATCTGGGCCAGTTTGAGGAGGCGGTCCTCCACTACCGCGAAGCGGTTCGGCTCAATCCGGATTTTGCCGAGGCCTACTTCAATCTCGGCAATATCCTGGCCCGTCTGAGGCGTTATGCAGAGGCCGCCGAAAGTTTCCAGGGTGCGTTACGGAGTGTTCCCGGTTATGCAGCTGCCCACTATAACCTGGGAGCGACCCTGAAGGCACTCGGACGAGATCAGGACGCGGAATTCCACTTTCAGGAGGCGCAACGGCTCGGGCAGGAGCAGTAATGTCCGTCAGGATCCGTTACTTCACCTGATTTCCACCAGAAAGAACCGTGTGCGGTTGCTGCCCTCGAGTTTCAACTCAAGGTCTCCCTCGGCATTCAGAGAGATCTGCTCAGCACTCACCGGAAGATCGGAGAAGTTTTGTAGATCTGCGGAGTGTTTCCAGTCCAGCTTGAGGATGAACTTTCCGGTCGTGGGCTCGCGTCGGATTGCGAATGACCCGGCTCTGAGCAACTCGATCTGGCTTTCTGCGATCAGTCCCGCCTTGGGCGCATGCTGGTAGTAGGTCTCCACCAGTTGGGGCTGGGCCAACTGCCAATCGAAACCCAGGTCAGAGAGTAAAAACTCGGCGTGGTCATTCATTCCGTCTCCATCGATGTCGTCATTCAGTGAGACCACTGCAGCGCGGAGTCCCACCGTGAACGGGCTCTCGTTGGGGTCATTGCTTGCAAGTTGGAGGGACGCTTCCCTGATTCCACCCTGCGCGGGGGTGTAGGTCAGAATGAAGCTGGTACTTGTTCCGGGAGCCAGCGACTCGGCCGGGATGGAGGACAGGGTGTATTCGGAGGCGGCTGGACCGGAGAATGTTGCCGAGAGCCCGGTCAGGTCCGCGTCACCATCGTTGCGAATCATAAAAGCGAGGGTGTAGGGGGTGTTTTGCACCACCTCTCCAAAATCTGCAGTGGCTCCATCTACGAGGGCTGTTCCTGTGGGCTGTTCGACTGTGATGTCCGGAGTGGGAACCGGGACAACCGAGGCTACCACCCGGAAGCCGATTTCGTAAGATTCACTGTTCCAGTTGTAGTTGTAGGAGCGGTCTGCCCGGCCATCGATCGGTCCGCCGCTGAAGTAGTAGACCGCTCCGCGGGCAGTGCTGTTTTCGGCCCATTCGCGGACATTGCCAGCCATGTGAAAGGCTCCATAGGCACTGCCCGCTCCGTCCACTTCCACATTGCCCACAAAGTTGTGATTGCCATTGTCGGCATTGATCGTTGTGCCGTTTGGAGCCTCATTTGAGGCGGTGGCGTAGTCGTAGTAATTACCGGTGACACCGTCATTTCGGTGGTAGGCGGCCTTGAACCATTCATTCACGGTGGGAATGGCGTATTTCCATCCGGGGTTCCGGGAGAGAGGGCCCTGCGGGAAATTGGCCATCGTGTAGGCTCCTGTTTCAGTATCGCCATTCCCCTGTCCATTGTGGAGCCAGTTTACAAATCGAGCGGCGTCGTGAAGATCAACGTTCTTCAGCGCACGATCGCCGCGACCGCGATGCAGGTAGTATTTCTGGCCCTCGGGGCGGGTGAGATCCCGGGCAATCTCGTAGCCGAAGTCGCTCGTATCGTTTTGCCCCCTGTGCCAGTTGTTCACATGCCACAATCCGAGCGTGTTATCTCCGGTAGGATCGACCGAGTTGAGGAACTCGAGGTACTGGTTGAAGGTCACCTCGTACTTTCCAATATGGTACTGGTAATCAACCCTGCCTTGACCAGCGCCAAATCCGGATCCGCGGGCGGGATTGCCATCATTACCAATGGTTGCGAGTTCGATATTAACTGCTTCGCAAATACTCAGCATCGCGAGAGAGGTGGCCACCTGGACAAACAGATTCGACTTCATCCTGATCGATCTACGATGGAGGGGAGCCCTTGGCAAGGCCTCACGCGGGGGCTGTTGGTTGAAAAACCGTGACCACCCTTGACCGCGCTGACGGTAAACTGCAACCCTCATGCAATGAGATGCCGATGGGATACCGTTGTCGGCCTGCTTGCGGTTGTGTCCGTATCGTCTGTTCTGCAGGCAGAGGATCTCTGGCAGGCCGGAGCAGGCCGAGTCAAGATCACGCCTGGCCAGGCAATGTGGATGGCAGGCTATGGTTCGCGTGCAAAGCCGGCTGAGGGGAAGGTCACCGACCTGTGGGCCAAGGCACTTGTGCTCGACGATGGGAAGGGGAACCGCGGGGTTGTTGTCAGCCTGGACCTGGTGGGAATCGATCGCGAAATCGCTGGCAAAGTGTGCACCCGGCTCAAAAAGGAGTTTGGACTGGAGCGGCATCAGATTTCCCTCTGCACCAGCCATACGCATTCCGGTCCGGTGGTTGGGCGGAACCTGGCTCCCATACACTACGCGATTCTTGAGCCGGAACAGCAGGCCCTGATTGACGATTATGCGGAGCGCCTGCCGGGGCAGGTGTGCACGGCGGTGAACGGGGCAATCGATGCTCTCGCGCCTGCGAAGGTGCAGTGGGGGAATGGAAAGGCGATCTTTGCCGTAAACCGGCGGGAGAATAAACCCTACAGGACGGTACCCGATCTCCGGGCCCGGGGAGCCCTGAAAGGTCCTGTTGATCACGATGTGCCGGTTCTCAGTGTGCGGGGTGAGGGCGGGGAACTCCGGGCGGTCCTCTTCGGTTATGCCTGCCACGCTACCACCTTGAGCTTTCAACAATGGAACGGTGACTATCCTGGCTACGCCCAGATCGCACTGGAGAAAGCCTATCCCGGCGCTACCGCGCTCTTCTGGGCCGGTTGTGGAGCTGACCAGAATCCCCTTCCCCGTAGCAGTGTTGAACTCGCAGAGCGTTATGGCCGAGATCTGGCCCGGGCAGTGCAGGACGTGCTATCTTCCCCCATGCCTGTGCTCAGTCCTTCGCTTTCTCTCCGCTACCAGGAAATCGAGCTCAAACTTCAACAGCTCCCCACTGCCGCCGAATTGAACACGGAAGCCCAATCCGCCGACCGCTACATTGCGGCCCGGGCTCGCATGCTCCAGAAGCGTCTCGAATCCCAGGGGGCTCTCCGGGGAGCGTATCCCTATCCGATCTTTTTCTGGAAGTTGGGCGGTGCGATCGACTTCATCTCCCTGGGGGGCGAAGTGGTGGTTGATTATGCGTTGCGCTTGAAGAGCGAGTTGCATGGCAAGCAGACCTGGGTGGCGGGCAATACCAACGACGTTATGGCCTACATTCCGTCCCTCCGGGTTCACAAGGAAGGAGGATACGAGGGCGGGGGATCGAATATCTATTATGGGTTGCCGGGCTTGTGGGATGAAGGGGTGGAGGAAGCCATTCTTCAGACCGTTCACGATCTTTCGAGGAAGGAGAACTGATCAGGAAAGGGCCGTGTTATCCAATCGCGCCCAGGGCGACGTGGTAGAGGCGGCCTTCCAGGGAGCCGTTGAGCAGCGGCACCGAGGCCTTGGGATCTCCTCCAAAATAGGGAGCGGCTTCATGGTTGGCGGTGTAGATGCTGGCGCAGCGACCGGCGAGATGTTGACGCAGGAATGCCCCGAGTGCCTCGTAGAGTGGGGTGATCTCGATCTCTTCCCCGCTGCGCAGCCCGTAAGGGGGGTTGCAGACCGCGGCGCCAAATTCGTCGCCGGGATCAAGGTCCCGGAAGTCGCCGTGCTTGAGTTGAATGGGAGCTTCCGGGAAATGCCGGGCACGGATCTTCTGCAGGGTGCGGAAGGTAGCCCGGTCGATTTCGATGCCGAGTAGTTGCATTCCCTCCGGATGGGACTGCCGTGCCTCCAGCCTGCGGCGCTCCGCATCGTGGATTTGCGGGTCGTAGTCGTGGAGGGCTTCAAACCCGAAGCGTCGGTGCAGATTCGGAGAGATTCCAGCCGCCATCATCCAGGCCTCGAAGAGAAGGGTTCCGGACCCGCACATCGGATCGAGTAGAGGGGACCGGCGGTCCCAACCAGAGAGGGAGAGGAGTCCAGCGGCGAGATCTTCCTTCATGGGTGCCTCGCCATGTTCGATCCGATAGCCCCGTTTGAATAACGGAGTGCCGGACATGTCGAGAGCGAGGGTGGCACGGTGTTTTTCGAGGTAGACCACCACGTGAACATCCGGGTTGCGCTTTTCAATAGAGGGACGAACCCCATCGCAGAGTTTGCGGAATGTATCCGTGATCCCGTCTTTCACACGGTGAATGGCATAACGGGTGTGCGTGATCTTGGGTGA
>JAKVCR010000057.1 GCA_022448985.1 Roseibacillus sp. | reverse complement strand
TTGCGGCCTTCGACCTGGCCGGGGGACAACCGCTCTGGTCCTACAGCTACGACCGCGGCAGGTCCCCCTATTCAAAAGGGGTCCCCATGGGTGACCCCGTGGCTGCCGATGGTGGGCTCTTCTATCTGCAGTGGCATACTCGCGGTGATGTCACCGACCGGAACCGGACCGTGAGTCTCATCTATTTCGATCCCACCAGACAGCAACCCCGCTGGTCGGCTGATCTCGCCAGCGCGGGCCGGGCCACCGACCTTACCGGAAGCATGCAGAAGTCTGCCCCACAAAATACCATCTACGGAAATGCCGTCACCGTCCATCGCGGGGCAGTCTACTGCAACACCAACGCGGGTATGATCATTCGCTGTGACGTGCGCGACGGGCGCGTAGACTGGATTCACAACTACCGGCGGCAGAACTCCAGTCTCGTCCCCGAAAACCTGGGCGCAAAACCGATCATCAGTGGTACCATGATCATCTGCATGCCCCGGGATGATGGACGCATCTTCGCCCTCGACCAGGAAACGGGTCTCCTTGTCTGGGACAATCCCCTCGTCGTGGGAACCGAGATGATCGGGGTCTCCGGGGATACCCTCGTCGTGCGGGGTGCAGGAGTTCTCTCCGGACTGGACATCAAGACCGGAATAGCCCGCTGGTTCCACCCTCTCCCCCTGGGAGTCCTCGGACGTGCACTGCTTCTCGGAGATTCCGTCTACCTCGGGTCGGTCAGCGAGGTCCAGCGCCTCGAAGCCCTAACGGGCAAGGTCCTGGAGCGCCGGCCCTGGGACCTCGGCGAGGCCCGGCCGCTGGGATTCACCATCACACATAACAAGATCTTCGTAGTGAGTGACAATCCTGCGCCAGACCGCAGACACAACATCGGCGAACCGCTGGCCCGGATCAAGTCGTCCCCCACCTCTCTCAAGCTCCCGCTCAAACGCACCTGGAGCCTCACCCGTAGCGATGCCCGGATCACCCTCGCCCCGGCCTCCTCGGGATTGCGGGACACCGCCTATCTCCTCTACGGCGGTATCCTTGAATGTCTCGACCTCAGCCCCAGTGGATCGATCAAATGGCGCCGCTTCGTGGACGCTCACAATGCAACCCTGTCCTTTGTTGGCGAAAAGCTTCTCCTCGTGGAAAACGGACGATCACGTCGCGGCCGTAGCCGGGCCGTGTCACTCAATGCCAGAACCGGGCGTTTCCTCTGGGAGGCTCCTGTTCCCTCCGCCCTTGGAAATCCCTTCTTCTTCGGGAACAGGCTCATGTACCACGACCGCCGCGGCAAAATGGTAGTCCTCGACCTTGAGAACGGAACCCCGGCCTGGGAACGCACCCTGAACGAGGGGCATCTTGTTGATCCCTACTGGGACGGCCAACATCTGAATATCTTTCATGCCTCCAAGTGGCACGGACCTTACCACCTTGTTCTTGATCCCGCCACTGGTCGGACCATCCGGAGCGATCGTGTCATTGTTGCTAACACCCCCTCTCCCAACTTGGCCCTCCCCCTGGAAGATGGATGGTTTGAAGTGCGCTTCCCCGCTCGAGCCGCCAGCTGGGTTCGCCTGACTGCCCTCTCCGAAGTGAACGGCCAGGGCTGGGCCTCGGCCGCCGAACTACACGTTCTCGATGCGGACGGCAAACCCCTTCCCAGAGACAAGTGGATCATCGAGGCTGAACACGAACGCAACAACGGTCTGCGGGCCCTGCCACCTAATCTCGTTGACGGTGACCCCTCCACCTGGTGGCACTCGCCGTGGAAACATCCCGACAAGCCCGCCATCGGAAAGATTATTCCCCACCCTCATTTCATCCATATCAACCTCGGCGCAAACCACCGTATAAGCGGGTTTCAGTACCTCCCCGCCAAGATCCCTAACAATAACGGTATGATTCGCGATTATGAGTTTCATGCGCGACAGGACGTCGACCCGGACTGGGGCGACCCGGTCGCCGCCGGAATTCTCGTGAACCGCCTCCACGTCCATCGCAACCACTTCGGTCCCCGCGCCGTATTCTTCGATGCCCGCAACTACCCTGGAAACAAACAGGCTGTCTTCCGCTATAACCTCGACGGCAAGACCGCCCAGCTAGTCGAAGAACAGGGCCACCTTCTCTCCACACATGGTCGCTATGCCCTCATCAACTCCCAGAATAAGCTCATCCTGCGACGGTCCGATGATCCCAACTACCGCTTTGAGCTTACTCCCCACATCCACCACGGCCACCACGGTCATATCATTATCGAGGGCGACCGGCTCATCACGGGCCGTCACAAGATCGCGATCGCCGACCTGAACGCCAAGCGCTTCCTCGAAATTCCCGAGGACCCGAAATCACGCCGTCACCACAACGGCAACTTCGTGCGCCTGCAGGATGGGCACTTCCTCAAGATCGTCCACCACGGCAATAAGCAGGAACTTGTCCTCATCAACATGACAACCGGACAAATCAAGGAGGGGACCCTGGAGACGCAGACTGAGCGCTTTACGGAAGACCGCTTCCTCAAGCCCCCCCGCCAACGCCTCCTCACCTTCGACCGGACGCTCCTCTTCTACGACAACTCGACCCTGAGTGCGTGGGTGGCTGCAAATTGAATCGGGCTAGGAGCCCGGATGAATTCACCGAAGATCTTTCCAAACCCTCCCCTGGATCATAAGGAAGAGGATGCGGATGCCCCTCGCCCTCCTTGCCTCCTGCCTCGGCTTCACCGTTGCTGCCCCGGCCAGGTTACCCAGTATCGTCTACATCATGTCCGATGAGCTCGCCTACTACGAGCTCGAGCACATGGGAAACCCCTACCTCAAGACCCCGCGAATTGATGGCATGGCGAAAGATGGTATCCGTTTTACCCACGCCTTTGCCGCCGCCCCGGTCTGCGCGCCCCTGCGCTGCAACCTGATGACCGGCAAACATGCCGGTCATGCCTCGGTCCGCGCCAACGACGGCGGCACGCCCCTGCGTGCCGATGAGGTCACCATCGCTTCCCTCCTCAAGGAAAAAGGCTACAACACCGGAGGGTTCGGAAAGTGGGGTGCCGGTGGGCGGGACTCCACTGGCGTCCCGGAAAAACACGGCTTTGACACCTTCTTTGGCTACTACGACCAGGTCCATGCCCACTCCTTCTATCCCCCCTACCTCATCCGCAACAGCGAAGAGGTAAAACTTCCCGGCAACGAGGGCGGTCGGACAGGCCAGACCTACTCGCACTACGCCATCATGGAGGAAGGGTTGAAATTCATCCGTGAGAACAAGGGTAAGCCTTTCTTCTGTTACTTCCCGATCACCCCACCACACGGCATGTTCGATATCCCTGCGGGGGATCCCGCCTGGAAGCAGTATCGGGACGAAGCCTGGATCAAGGATGAAAAGATCTCCCAGGACGTGAAGAACTACGCCGCCATGGTCACCATGGTGGACAACAACGTCGGGCAAGTCCTCGATCTCCTCGATGAACTCAAGCTCACTGACAATACCATCGTCTTCTTCACCGGCGACAATGGAGGGCAGGATCGCTTTCGCAACGGCACCCACCCCCGGGGATTCTTCAGTCCCAACAAGGATCCCAGGACCGGGGTGGAATTCCGGGGCGGCAAGGGCAACCTCTACGAGGGAGGGCTCCGTATTCCCTTTCTTGTGCAATGGCCGGGTCGGATCAAAGGCGGGCAGGTGAGCAATCTCATGTTCGCCCAGTACGACATTCTCGCCACCCTCACCGAGCTCGCAGGGGCCCGCACACCCAAGGACACCGATGGCATCTCAATCCTGCCCACTCTCCTCGGGGAGAAGGCCGCCGGGCACAAACAGGCAACCCATCCCCACTTCTACTGGGAGTTCGGCAACATGCAGGCCGTGCGTATTAACAACTGGAAAGGCTTGCATATCCGCAACAAGAAGAGCTGGGAGCTTTACGACCTGAAGGAAGACATCAGCGAAACCACCAACCTCGCCAGCAAACACCCCGAAGTCATCGCCCGGATGAACAGGATCATTGCTGAGAGCCACGAACCCGCCCGCCCCGGCAGCTACACCACGCGGGAGCGGCACGAGCGGGACCGCTGGGCCAAGTGGGCAACCTCACGCCCCCAGTCCTCGCCCCGCGTCGCCCGCATGAAGCGTATCAAGGACAGGAACCTCGTCCCCTTCGAGAAGATGAAACTGGTGAGTTTCAGCAGCGAGAACTCGTCCAATAACCGCAAGGCCATCTTTGCCATCGATGGACGCCCTGACACCGTCTGGCACTCCAACTGGTCGGATGGCCTGCGGAAGCATCCCCACGAACTGGTCATCGATCTTGGCGCCATCTACAGCATCTCCGGCTTCCGTTACCTCGCCCGGCAGGACGGCGGCTGGAACGGCAGCTTCGCTGAAACGGAATTCTACGTGAGCAATTCCTCCGACGAGTTTCCTTCCTGCGCTGCCAAGGCCACCTTTTCCAAGGACAGGAAGCCGCAGTCCGCCACCTGCGGGAAACCCGTCCGGGGGCGCTACGTCAAGGTCCGGGTCCTCTCCGAAGTCAATGGAGAAGCCTGGGGCTCCGCGGCCGATATCGGGGTGATTGGCAAACCCGTCAAGTAAGCTCTCCTCCCTCCCCGAAACAGAGTCCTGCTCACAACAAGTTCGGAAGGAAATCCTTCTTCCTCCCGTATTCATTCACGAATTGGTCATGATCCGAAAAGTCATCCTCGCACTACTCGCGTTCTCGGCATGCGGCCTGAACGCGGGACCGCAATCGGAGCAGGAGTTCCAGCGAATTCATTCCCTCATCAAACCACAACCTGGCGAAAGCCCCTGGAGGCAGATCAACTGGCTCACCAGCGTAAGCGAAGCCCGCCAGCGCGCCGCAACCGAGAACAAGCCTATCCTCATCTTCACCGCCGCTGACGGCAGCCCCCTCGGACGGACCTGAGGAGCCTGCACCGGTAACCGGTCCCGCCGGTTCACCGGGGCTCAGGTTGAGCCCGATTTCATCAACAAGCACTTTATTCCTCTCGGCCTCGACACCTACTTTCGCGGCAATTCTCACGAAATCGCCTTCTGCCAGAAAGCCGGATCCGGGGGCAACCGAGTGGTGGTCACCACCGCCAGCGGATTCACCCTCGCAAAGGGAGGGACCCTTGCTCTGCAGGAACAGGAATTAGCCCCGCTCCTGGAACAATACCTTGCCCAGCCGATAACGGAGCGTCGTCCAGCCCTTCCTCCTGCCGCGACCGCCATTGCACCCAAGCGCTCCCTTCCCCAACCGCCAGAGGGCGGTCTCATCCTTCGAGGCTATTGCACCTACCTGCAACAAAGTGCCTCGGGACGCATCGATCGCAAAAGGAGGCTCTACTACCGGGAGAATCCAGATGCCTGGGCAGCGGAGACCCAGAGCGACACCCTATGGCTCACCAAGGAGGAGTGGCGGTCACTCCTTCCCGCCGCCCCCAGGAAGGGAACGATCCTGCAGGTGGCTGGTCCCATCTGCGAGCGCTTCTACAGCAGCATCGGAATTGATTACATGGAAGGCAGTGTCAACGCCCTCCCCCTCACCAGGGGAAGCATGATCATCGAGATCGGGGAAGTGACCGAAACCGATCTCACCCTGGAGCTCAAGGGCTCCGGGCAAATGGGCATACCCTTTGAAAATCACCGCCGCCACAGTCCTGATAGCCGGGGCTGCGCATTGCAGGTCACCGGCAAGCTCACAATCGACCGTCAGAGCGGAACCTTCACTCGCTTCGACCTCCTCGGCATTGGCACTGCGTGGGGAAACAAGATGAACTATACGAAGCGGGCGATCCACATTGAGGAGTACCCTTGGCGCTATGGTATCGCGTGCGAGCTCGTGACGACCCGGAAACCGGTCGATCTTCTTCCTCCCTATAATCTAGTGCACTACGGGAGCGGGATCCCCTATTTCAACAAGTAGCCGCGGTTGGGGACAATCCCCGGTGGCAGTTCCGGGGCCTGCCACTGCTCTCAGGGGACCACGCCTTTCCTGCTTAACTCTCACCAAGAACCGTGTAGTCGACCGGCTGGTGGCAGTCGAGGGCCGCGGTAACCGGCGGCATCTCGTATTTCAGCCCGGTTGCGCAGTTGAAAAGCACCACTGATTCCCCAGCGCCAACCCGCCCGGATGCAAGTTCCTTCTTGTAGGCGGCATAGGTGGCCGCTCCCTCGGGACAGAGAAGGATTCCCTCCAGGTCGGCCATCTCAGCCCAAGCCTCTTCGATTGCATCGTCGTCAACCGCGGTTGCAAGACCATTGGTGGAGCGCACACCCTTCAGGATGAGGAAGTCTCCCAGCGCAGCTGGCACCCGGATGCCTGCCGCCATCGTGTGAGCGTTCTCCCACACCCTCGCATGCTCAGCGCCTTCCTCCCACGCCTTCACGATAGGGGCGCATCCGCTGGCCTGCACCGCGACCATACGCGGTCGCTTTGGCCCGATCCACCCAATCGCTTCCAGTTCATCAAATGCCTTTACCATTCCAATCAGGCCCGTTCCCCCCCCGGTGGGATAGAAAATGACATCCGGCAGTTGCCAATCGAACTGTTCCGCCAACTCAAGCCCCATCGTTTTTTTTCCCTCGATACGATAGGGTTCCTTAAGGGTGGAAACGTCAAACCAGCCCATGGGATCGACTCCCTCACGCGCGATCCTGCCACAATCATGGATCAACCCGTTCACCCGCCAGACGCGTGCACCCTGCATCGCAATTTCACGCAGGTTGGTCTCGGGGGTGTCCTCGGGACAAAAGACGAAGACCTCCATGCCGGCCCGGCGTCCGTAGGCTGCCATCGCCGCGCCGGCATTCCCGTTGGTCGGGATGGCCAGTTTATCGAGACCCAGTTCCTTCGCCATGGAAACAGCGAGGGCCAACCCACGTGCCTTGAAGGAGCCCGTTGGCAAGCGCCCTTCGTCCTTCACCACCACCGGCCCGCCACCCAGAAGCTCCTGCACCCGGGAAACCGGCTGTAGGGGCGTGGTCACTTCCCCCAGAGTCACAATGTTCTTCGTCTGCCTGACAGGCAGGAACTCCCGGTAGCGCCAGAAGTCTGCAGGCCGCTTCAGTAGCTCCACCTTGCTGAGGGAGTTTGCCAGCAGTTTCAGGTCGTAGCGTACCAGAAGAGGCCGTCCCTCCCGCGACAGGCCTTGCACTACGTCAGCCGCATAACGCTCGCCGGTCATTGAGCACTCGAGATGGGTTACAAAGGTTGGCCTTTCCACTGTCGTATTGTCCATCCCCGCCATTCTCCCGCACACCTGCCCCCCGCAAAGCCGAAAGGCTGCGCCTTCTACTTTTCCTTGACCCGGGCCTCTTCCGCGGCACGTTCTCTGGGTCCCAAACATGCTCACCCCCCGCTCGACATTCCCGCTCTCCTGGAACCTGTTGGCACTTGTCCTATCCCTCTTGCTCGGCGGTCCGCTGAACGCCCAGCTTATTCAGATCCGGGGTAACGACCGGATCATCCGTAATGGAGACACTACTCCCAGTGGTGGGGATCACACCAACTTCGGGCAGGTTCTGGCGGGCTCCGGACCCGTTGACCGTGAGTTCATCATCCGCAATCTCGGACGCGCACCACTGCAGATCCGCTTCTTCCAGCGCACCGGACAACATCCTGCCAATTTCACGGTAATTGATCCGCCCGACCTCGTCATTCCCGGGAATGGGGATTCCTCCATGACAATCCGCTTCCTGCCCCCTGCTGCAGGTGGACTGCGCACCGCCACCATCCGCATTGTAAGCACATCCTCAGTGGATAGTGACTTCCGGTTCGACGTCGCAGGAGAGCTGGTCCTGCCCGCTCCCAACATCGTGATCTCTGGAAACGAGGTTGAGATTCCAGACGGGGCCTCCCTGCCCGTCGTGGAAAACAACACGGATTTTGGAGCCCTCAGCCTGAACGACAACCCTCTCACCCGCACCTTCACCATAAGAAATACAGGAGAGCAAAACCTTCGCGTTAGCAGTGTCGACGTGGTCGGGATCAACAGCGATCAGTTTTCCGTCAGCAGGAATCCTGACATTTTTATTGCCCCGGACAACGAGAGCTCCTTCGACATCACCTTCAATCCGACCCGTGAGGGAACGCACCGGATCACCGTGCAGGTCAACAGCAACGACCCCACTCCGACTGAACGAACCTACAGCTTCGCGGTGCATGGCACTGGCCGGTCCTTCCAACCCCGGCTCATCCTCAGCGGGAATGGCATCGACATCGCCCCTGGCGACGAGACACCCGGCCCAGAGGACCACACCCGGTTCCCCGGCACTGATCTCTTGTTCGTCTCGATCCACACCTTCACCATGCGCAACTCAGGTGATGGCCCGCTCCTGATCGATACCGTTGAACTCCTCGGACCCCACGCCACCGAGTTCAGCGTGTCCGAGGCCCCGGCCACTTCGCTTGACCCGGAAGGGGCATCCAACCTTCAAATCACTTTTCGCCCCACGCTGCAGGGATCACGGTTCGCCACCCTCCGCATCGCAAGCAACGACCCCGCCCAACCCCTGTACGATGTGGCCCTCGAAGGCATTGGAGGGCGTTTCAAACTCCTAGGCATCGAACGGGACGAGGACGACACCCTCATCAATTTCAGTACCAGCTCCTCGCCAGGCTCTTACATTTACCGCATCCTCTACTCTACCGACATGGAGAACTGGGTGCCCGTTGGTTCCATTTTCTCCAGTGGCAGGGAGACGCTGCAGTTCCGGCACCGGAACAGCCGCGGGGCCATCAAGGCCTTCTGGCATATCGAGGAAACAGGCTTCTAGCAACCCCTGCTTCCCGGTCGGGTCAGATCGGCCACGCCTTCCAGAAAGCGGACATGACACTGCACGCGTCGGTAGAGCGAGTATTCTGAAGGTGTCTCAAAGGTCAGGGCCGTCCGGGCCCCGCTGAGAAAGAGGTGTATCGACTCCGGCATTCCGCCGATCTCCTTCGCGATCCCTGTCAGTCCACGCGTGCGCCGTATCACCCCGTGCCTTGGCTTTCTCCCGTCCACTTTGCCCCGGTGACGAGGGATGATCTCCTCCACCTGCTCCAGAAGACCGGACCCCAGACTCTCGCCCTGACAAGCCAGTTCGTAGACATATACCCCGTTGGCATCAAAGTCCTCATGAAGACTGATCGCAACTGCGAACTTCCGCTCCGAGAGCAACTCAAGCATGGATCCGATGACCGGGACTTCGGGGCAATCAAAAGAGCGGTTCAAGTCTCGTCCCTCTGCGTCCTCCCTCCTGTTGTTCTCCAATCCCCACGGGTTGAGGCAGGGCAAGATGGTCACCGGGCGCCCGCGCAGCAGTTGCACGTTCTTTTCCGCCCATTCAAGGAGCCCCTGCACCGCTGCCGGCTCATCCCCATGAATTCCCGCACTCAGATAGAGCCCCTTACCGGAAACGGAGTGACGATTGTGCAGCGCAACGACGGGGTGGGGCTCGCCCCTCTCCAGGTCGACCACCCGGAGATCCGCCTTCCGCGCAACCAGATACCAGCGTTTCAAGAGCAGGCCCACATCATGACTGCGGTGTGCGGCAAGGTAGGAGTGTTCTTCGGCATCCACCTCCTTCGCTTCGCATAGCACGACCGCAACGTCGATTCCAATGGAGCGGAAAAAGCACCTCGCCGCATGGCCTGACACCAATTATAAGGCCCCCAATCCTTTCCCAATCATGATCACAACCCGTCCTGCCTTTCTTCTCTTCCCTCTGGCCGTATCCCTCATTTTCCTCTCAGGCAGCCAACTGCTTCAGGCCCAGGAAAACAAGATCCAGGAGGAGAAGAAACCATGGTGGGATTCCCCCCAGCCGCGATTCTCCAAGTCGGAACTCGGTGGCATTTTCACGGGGACGATCGACATGCGGGGTGACGTCAAGGTATCAAATCGCACCATCTTCAAGGCGGTCGCCGTACGGCTTGGCAAGGGAGGGACCGCAGGCACCGTGCTCTTTGACACGGAGATGATGCGCATGGCCTGTGCCATCCCCGACCAACCGGTCATGTTCAATACCTACCGCGATGGCCTCGGGGGAGCCGGTCACTGGGTTGGTGCGCCCTATCTCTTCACCTCCGAAAGCGGACCAGCTTGGGCCGATGAGGGCGGAAACTTCCAAGATGTCCGCAAGGGCAAGAAGGCCGGACCATTACCCCGGACCTGGGCCCGGTATGGTGGGCTCTACCGACACGGTGAACGGGTCGTCTTCTCCTACCGAATCAATGGCACCGGAATCCTAGACATGCCGTGGATCGAGGAAGTCGGTGGGGTCAAGGTATTTACCCGGACCATGGAAATCAAACCTTCGAAATCCATGCTGATCCTTCGACTGTGCCAGACCCGGGACACCTCGGATTCTCCCACCTCCGTGCTACTCCACCGCGGGACCACGCCCGGCGTCGAGGTGGCCAAAAAGGACGGCCACTGGCATCTCGGCATCAAGCCCCGCAAGGAAACCATCCGCCTCAAGCTCATCATCGGCTCCATTCCTGCCGCAAAGTCCGGCCATTTTGCCCGCGCCGACAAGATTCCCCCGGCCGAAGATCTTTCCCGTTCCACCGCGGGAGGCCCCGCCCGGCATCCAGCACCGCTGGTCACACAGGGGTCGGTGGGCCAGGGAAAAGGCCCCTACGTTCTCGATACCATTACTCCGCCCTTCGATAATCCGGATAAGATTCTCTTTCGATTCGGGGGACATGACTTCTTCTCCAACGGGGACATCGCGGTCTGCTCCATTGATGGCGATGTGTGGCGCGTGTCGGGGATTGATCAAAAGCTCCAGAAAGTGACATGGCGTCGCTATGCAACCGGCCTTTTCCAGCCCCTCGGGCTCAAGATTGTCGATGACAAGGTCTACGTGCTCGGCAGGGACCAGATCACCCGCCTGCATGATCTCAACAGGAATGGAGAGGCAGACTTCTACGAGTGTTTCAATAACGGGTGTCGCATCGGGAAGCACGTCCACGAATATGCTACCGGCCTTGAGACCGACCCGGAGGGAAATTTCTATTATGTCAAAGGGCACGGAGCAAACAACGAGCACGCGGGAACTCTTCTCAAGGTCTCCCCGGAGGGATCTGAAATCGAGGTGGTAGCCACGGGTTTTCGCTGGCCCAACGGTTCCGGTGCAGGCCCTAACGGCGAACTCACGGTGGCCGATCAGCAGGGCACATGGGTCCCCTCCTCGCGCCTGGACCTGGTCAGGAAGGACGGATTCTACGGCTTCATGAACGCCCATCACCGGGCGGAGAAACCCACGACATACGATGGCCCTCTCTGCTGGATTCCCCACAAGGTGGACAATTCCTGCGGAGGGCAGACCTGGAACACATCCAGCAAGTGGGGGCCCTTCAAGGGCCACATGGTCCATTGCTCCTATGGAAAGTGCACCCTGTTCCTGGTCCTCCAGGAAAATGTCGGGGGCGTGGACCAGGCCGGCCTCTATCAGTTTCCCTTCAAGTTCCAGTCAGGGGGAATGCGGGCCCGTTTCAGCCCCCACGACGGTCAACTCTACGTCAGTGGACTGAAAGGCTGGCAGACCAGCGGGGCCAAGGATGGATGCCTTCAGCGCGTGCGCTACACCGGTGCCGCCGTAGCCATGCCCAAAAGCCTGAATATCCACAAGAATGGCATTCGTATTGGCTTTACGCAGAAGATCGACAGGGAACTGGCTGAGGACCTCGACAGCTGGCAGATCGAGCAGTGGAACTACCAGTGGACAAAGAGATACGGGTCAAAGGAATACAAGGTTTCCAACCCCTCCGAAGTGGGACACGACAAGGTCGAAGTCACCTCCGCACGACTCCTGGGAGGTGGCACGGAGGTCTTCCTTGAGATTCCTGACCTCGCACCCGTCATGCAGATGAAGATCGAGTTTGATCTTGAGACCGCCAGCGGAGACGAAATGATCGGGGCGCTCCACAACACGATTCATGCCCTCGGTCCAGCACTGTAGGAACCTGGGGCCCAGCCTGCCCTTCTACAGGATCTCCCCGAAAGCTTCTACCGCTCGCTCGACATCTCCGGAGGACACATCGAGATGGGTCACCAGGCGCATCGGGTGTCCGGGATAGACCAGGAGGCCTCTCTCCTCCAATCTCCCGGGTAACTCCTGCCGCTTCTGTTCCGGCAACCTGACGTAGACCATGTTGGTCTGCACCAACTCCACGTCGACCTCGCACCCTTCCACCTGGGCCAGGCCCTCCGCCAGACGCTGCGCGTTGGCATGATCATCGGCCAGGCGTTCCACGTGATGCTCCAGGGCATGAATTCCCGCTGCCGCGAGCAAACCCGATTGCCGCATTCCTCCACCCACCACTTTCCGCCAGCGCCGCGCCTCGGTGATGAAATCAGCCGGACCCGTAAGCACGGAACCAACCGGGGCGCCCAACCCCTTGGAGAGACAGATCGAAACGCTGTCGAAAGGTGCCGCCAGTTCGGCGGCCGGGCGACCTGACTTGACCACGGCATTGAAGAGCCGGGCTCCGTCCAGGTGCAGTCGCAGGCCGTGCTTCTCCACCAGTGCGCGTGCGTCATCCGCATGCCCTGCAGGCAGAACCCGCCCGTTGGTGGTGTTCTCCAGGCAGAGCAGCCGCGTGCGGGCGAAGTGATAGTCGTCTGGTTTGATGAGGCGCTCCACTTTCTTGAGATCGAGCCTGCCATCTTCCTCCAGATCAAGCGGCTGCGGTTGAATCCCGCCCAGGGCGGCGCCCCCGCCTCCCTCGTAAAGGTAGGTATGGGCCTGCTGCCCCACGATATACTCGTCTCCCCGGCTACAATGAGTGAGCAAGGCGCAAAGATTGCTCTGTGTTCCGCTGGAGACAAAGAGCCCCGCTTCCTTGCCCAGCATCCCGGCAGCCAGTTCCTCCAACCGATCCACGGTGGGATCGTCCCGAAAGACATCATCTCCCACCTCGGCCTCCGCCATCACACGCCGCATCTCCGGTCCCGGCCGGGTCACCGTGTCACTTCGCAGGTCGATCACGCTCATGGTGCCGAGTGCTTAGAGAGAAGGGACCGAAAGCACAAGCTTCACACCGCAAACCCGCGTTCCGGGGATTGCCTCCAGCGCCGTTCCTGCCTAAAGAAAGCCCTGCCTGTCGAGATGTCCCGATTCATAGCATTACTGCTTACACTCCTGCTGAACCCATCGATGTTCTCGCAGGAGATCCAGTTCAATCGCGATATCCGGCCCATCCTCTCCAACAAGTGCTTCCTCTGCCACGGACCGGATGAGAAAAAGCGCAAGGCGGACCTGCGACTTGACCTTCGCGAGGGAGCGGTTGCGGACCTGGGCGGTTACGCCGCCATCGTTCCTGGAAAACCCGGGGAAAGCGAACTACTCGCGCGGGTTGCTCACGACGATCCAGACGAGATCATGCCACCGCCCAAGGCCAAGCGGGGACAACTCACTACAAGCGAGATTTCCCTCGTCCGCCGTTGGATCGAACAAGGTGCTCCCTACCAGGGGCACTGGGCCTTTGAACCAGTCGCAAATGCGACGGTGCCCGATGCGTGGCAGGGCAATCCCATCGACTATTTTATCGAGAAGCGGTTGAAAAAGGCAGGGGTCAAGCCCAGTAAACCCACCAACTCCGAAACGCTCCTGCGCCGCCTGTCCCTCGACCTAACCGGCTTATTGCCAAGCCTGGAAGAACAGCAGAGTTTTTCGGAAGCGAGTTTCGAGGCCACCGTCGACCGCCTGCTGGCCTCCCCCCACTTCGGCGAACGCTGGGGCCGCCACTGGCTCGACCAGGCGCGTTATGCGGATTCCCACGGTTACTCCATCGATGGCGACCGTCAGATGTGGCCCTTCCGCGACTGGGTGATCAAGGCCCTCAACGACGACTTGCCCTTCAACCAGTTCACTATCGAGCAACTCGCGGGCGACCTTCTGCCTAACCGAACCAAGGCGCAGCACGTCGCCTCCGCCTTCCATCGCAACACCCTCATCAACCAGGAAGGCGGCTCCGATCGTGAACAGTTCCGGGTCGAGTCCGTCATTGACCGGGTCAACACCACGGGGGCGGTCTGGCTGGGCCTCACCGTCGGTTGCGCACAGTGTCACACCCACAAGTTCGACCCCATCACGCAGCGCGAGTACTACCAGCTCTTCGCCTTTTTCAACAACACCGAGGACGCCAACAGCACCGGCGCCACCGTTGAGGTCGAGGAGTATGAGATCCTGGACAATGCCCCTGAACCACCATCCGCCAAGGCTTTCCCTTCCGCGAAGGCCAAGTGGAACCCGGTGCGCTACCAGGATCCTGTTACGAGCTCCGGAAAGCCGCTGCACGTGCAGAAAGACAACTCGCTCCTGGTCGATAAGGCGGTGGGCATGAATGACTCCTACCGTATACGGGCGGTGACCTACCTCGACCGCGTGGCCGCCCTGCGCCTCCGCGTGTTACCAGACAAATCTCTCCCCCGGAACGGACCGGGCACTGCCGCCAACGGCAATTTCGTTCTCACCAAGTTTCGCATCCAGGCACAGGGAAAACCGATCGCGGTAAGTCACGCCTTCGCCGATCACGAACAGCCAGGCTATCCAATCGCAGGCACGTTGGACCAGGACGGGCAGACCGGTTGGGCCATCAACGTAGGAGGGGGGCAGAAGGCTGCCATGAACGCGCCGCACGAGGCTATCTTTGTCTTCAAGGAACCGCTTGAGACGAAGGGAAAGCCCCTCGAAATCACGATGGAGCATACCCTCAACGAGAGCTATCTGGTCGGCCGCTTCGCGATCGAGCTCTCATCCGCAGTTCCACCCGCACCAGCTGTCAAGCCAGCGGCAATACCCAAACCGCGTAAAGGGAAAGTGATGGTCATGAAGGAACTTCCCAAGCCCCGACCGACCTTCCTCCTCACCCGCGGCGACTTTACCCGCCCCGATAAGGAGGCGGGCGAAATCGTCCCGGGTGCCCTCTCGCAGGTAAAACCCGCCCTTGCGCAAGCCGCCGGGCGCCCTACCCGACTTGAGCTGGCCCGCTGGCTGGTCCACCCCGAGAATCCGCTTACCCCACGCGTGACCGTCAACCGCATCTGGATGCGATACTTTGGTCGCGGCCTCGTGGAAACGGAGGAGGACTTCGGAACTCAGGGGAGTCCTCCCAGTCACCCCGGACTGCTCGACTACCTGAGCCACCGGTTTGTAGAGGGGGGCTGGTCGATGAAGAAGCTCCACCGCCTCATCGTCACCAGCAAAACCTACCAGCGCTCCTCGCATGCCCGCCCCGACCTGGCGGAAATCGACCCGGGTAACTATCTCCTGGCCCGCCAGAACAGGATCCGGCTCGATGCCGAGATTGTGCGCGACGCCGCCCTCTGCGCCAGTGGCCTGCTCACCCCAAAAATCGGCGGACCCGGCGTCTACCCGCCGCAGCCTACAGGCATCTACGCCTTCACTCAGAGCAGGAAGAACTGGAAGACGAGCACGGGGTCAGACCGCTACCGGCGCGGCATGTACATCTTCTTCTACCGGAGCGCTCCCTATCCACTCCTGCAAACCTTCGATGCTCCCGACTTCCAGACCACCTGCACACGGCGGGTAAGCTCAAACACACCTCTCCAGGCTCTCACGGTGGCCAATGATCCCGTCTTCCTGGAACTCGCTCAGGGATTCGCCGAGCGGTTGCTGCGCGAATTGCCCTCCGCAGACATCGCAACCCGCATCAACCGTGCCTATCAACTCGCTCTCTGCCGCGTTCCCAGCGAGACGGAACGGAAGCTCCTCGTCGACTATTTCGAAGCGCAGGCCGCCGACTTCGCTGGTGATGCCACCGCCGCGGGCAAATTAGCCACTGATACCATGAAGGCGGGACCGGAATCTTACGCCCGCGGCGCCGCCCTCGTGTGCGTGGCCCGCGCCATCCTCAACACTGACAACTTCATCACGCGCGAATGAACGATCAAGAGCACGTCCAACATTGGCTGGCCGAGCGGACACGCCGTCACTTCTTCCGCGACTGCGGGGTGGGGCTGGGAACCATCGCCTTCAATTCCCTGCTCGGGCAGTTGCAGGCCCGTCATCTCCCGGCCATCGATCCCGCCCGTCCCATGGACGCCCGCGTTCCACCCCTCCCGGCCAGGGCCAAAAACGTCATCTTCCTGCACATGGCTGGTGCGCCCAGCCAGCTCGAGCTCTTTGAGGATAAACCGAAGCTGCGCGAGCTCCACGGCAAGACGCCCCCCAAGAGCCTGATGGAGGGAAAGCGCTTCGCCTTCCTGAAGGGCAACGAAACGCTCCTCGGCAACTCGCGCCCCTTCGCTCGCTACGGACAGTGTGGGATGTCCCTGAGCGATCAGATCCCGCACCACCGCAAGATCGTGGACGAGGTCGTCTGGCTCCGCGGAATGACCACCGACGTCTTTAACCACGGCCCGGCCAAGCTTTTCATGAATACCGGATTCCAGGCCCCGGGACGTCCGAGCATGGGAGCCTGGATCACCTACGGCCTGGGCAGCGAGAACGATAGTCTCCCCGGCTTCGTGGTCCTGCAGAGCGGACCGCGGGGGCCACGCGCGGGCAATTCGCTCTGGGCTAGCGGGTTCCTCCCCACCTCCTTCCAAGGCGTCCCCTTCCGCGGCAAGGGCGACCCCATCCTCCACCTGCGAAGCCCGGAAGGAATGACCCGGACGCGCGAACGCAAGTTCTACGACGCGGTGGGAGCCCTCAATCGCGCCCGCCTGGAGGAAACCGGCGACCCCGAAATTCTCACCCGCCTCAACGCCTATGAGATGGCCTATCGCATGCAGAGCAGCGCACCCGAACTCATGGATCTGAGCAAGGAGTCGCCGCACACTCTCGACCTCTACGGCGTAAAACCGGGACAACCATCCTATGCCTCCAATTGCCTCCTCGCCCGCCGGCTGGTAGAACGTGGGGTGCGCTTCGTACAGCTCTATCATACGAATTGGGATAGCCACGGCGGCCCGGGCGAGACCCTCACGGATGACTTTGAGAAGGTCTGCAAGTCAGCCGACCAGGCCAGTGCCGCCCTCGTCCTCGATCTCAAGGAACGTGACATGCTCGACGACACCCTCGTCATCTGGGGGGGCGAATTCGGCCGCACCCCGATGGGAGAAAATCGCAAGACCACCGGACGCGATCATCACATTGATGCCTTCACCATGTGGATGGCCGGAGCCGGGCTGAAGAAGGGCCACATCCACGGCGAGACCGACGAACTCGGCTTTGGCGTGGTGAATGGCAAAGTTCACGTCCACGACCTCCACGCCACTCTCCTGCATCTGCTGGGCTTCGATCACGAACAGCTCACCTACCGCTTCCAGGGAAGAGACTTCCGGCTCACCGACGTACACGGCCGCGTAGTGAAGGAGATTCTGGCTTAAGGCTCCCGGACAGAGGATTGTCACGCCCAATTCCCCGCACGCGACCCTTGCGAAGGACCAGCAATCGGGCTTGATTCCAATAGCTCTCCTCCTCCCAGATGACTCCCCCGCCCCCACCACCTGATGACAGCTTCAGCCTGTTCGTCAGGGAACCATCCGGCGAACGCCCTGAGTATCCCATCAAGTTTGCCCTCTTCGGTGCATTTGGAGACTTGGCCCTTTCCCGCATCAACAAGCAGGTCTACGAATATACCACCAGGACCCACCCCAAGTCACTTCTCGAGGTCTACCTCTGCGATACAATTCCCGATTCAAATAAATCGAGACTCCTCGCGGAACTCTACTGCAGATGCCAGGGCTACCGTCAACTGGACTCCTATTTCACCAGCGAATTCCAAGCCCTCATTGATCCCGGGGGCGACACCGGCAGCATCAGCGCCCCCGAAGTGGAAGGGAAGATCACGAGCATGAAAGGGATCATGGACGACACGATCCTGACCCCCCTCGGTCAATTCATCATCGAAAACTACCGGATGACTGCCAGCAGGGAGAACTTCACGGCTGTATTTGCCGGCCCACAGCTCATCGACACGGACTGGATCTTCTACCTCGCCCTTCCGCCCACTGCCTACAGGACGATCTGTCGTTATATCCAGGCTCAGTTCAAGAGCGCGGCGCCCCGTCTCGCCGCTTCCGATACCAGGAAACTGGTCTTGATTGAAAAACCCTTCCAGACGTCCCTGAAGAAGGCCGAGGAACTCGCAGGCGAACTTGAAGCCATGGAGGACGAACCCCTCGGCTTCCAGTTCTACTCTGTCGATCACTATGCCGCAAAGTGGACGCTATCCCGCCTCCCGGCGATGGTTCGCGAACTGCAGACCTTCCGTGACATCGTATCCAATACCGAGCGGATCGTCATCGACCTGGCAGAAGACAAGGATGTCCCCGAGTTTCGAACCGGTTACATGGCCAGCACGGGACTTTTCAATGACATGATGCCCCACGCTCTTGTTGCCCTTCAGTTTCTCTTCGCAGGCAAGAAGGTCAGGGTCCTCGGAGACAGGTCCGAATGTCTCGTCATCGGCGCGCATGAAGACTACATGGCTGCCGCAGGAAACCTGCAGGGGGATGGAGAAACAACGCATCCTAACCTCGAAACCTACTTCAGTCTGAAGCTGGAACTGTGCGTCTCCGGGCAGGATCAAGACACCTCCCGCCCAGTCACCGTCTACATTCGCTGCGCGAAGGCCCTCCTCAAGGAAAAGAAAAAGGTCCACATTATCCCGCACCGCGAAGAGGACGATCTGCCATTCTTTACAATCGATATCGCACGTGAGGATTTTCCAGAACCATCAATCGAAGAAGTCTATCCTGAATCTCTCACCGATGGCGATGTCTCAAGAGGTGAACTCCGGGGCTACTCGAAAATTCTCTTTGATGCAGTAAGCTTCCTCCGCAGAAACAAGGCTGTTGGAAGAGGAGATGCTCCCCCTCCTCTCGAATTTCTTACCCCTGCACAATCCGTCCAGGTAATCAGGAACATGGAGGAAATCAGGAAGTACCTGCAGGCAAGTTACGCAAGGGAACATAATGGAAGAGACCCATTCGCGACCCCGCAGTCTTATCCCACTGGCATCAGCTTCCTCGATAAAGAGAAAGAGCACCCTATTCTTTTTCCGATCGAACCCGATGAACATGAACCCGGAATGCAGGCCCCTTCGTGAAGTCGAGGATCCCCTTGCTCCGACCGCCAGCGGTAGTAAGAATCATTCCATGCGACTGGTCCTTCCCGCTGTCACTCTGGCCCTGACGGTCCTGCTCCCGGCCAATCCGGTCCTCATTCGTGAGACCGGCCCGCTCTCCCCCGAGGAAGAATTGAAGGGCTTCACCGTTCCGGATGACTTCAAGATTCAGCTCTTTGCCTCCGAGCCGATGATCAACAAACCGATCAACCTGGCCTGGGATAAAAAAGGGCGACTCTGGGTCTCTTCAACTGTGGAGTATCCCTATGCCGCGGAAAAAGAAAGATGGGCCGATGATAAAGGTTCGAAAGTCAGGGACAGCCGCGATGCCATCAAGATTCTTGAGGACATCGATGGAGATGGGAAGGCAGACACCGTAACGGACTTCGCAGACGGCCTGAACATTCCAACCGGCGTCCTGCCCTGGCACAGGCCGGAACACAAGAACGGTTGTATTGCCTGGAGCATTCCAAATATCTGGTACTTCGCCGATACCACCGGGGATGGCAAAGCCGACCTGCGTGAGGTCCTTTTCGGGCCGATGGGTTACGAGCGTGACACCCATGGCATGTGTTCCAGCTTCCGGCTCGGCCCCGACGGCTGGGTTTACGCAACTCATGGGTTCAACAACACCTCAACTGCCACCGCAAATGACGGCTCAAGGGTGGAGATGCATTCGGGAAATGTCTTTCGCTTCAAACCGGACGGTTCACGAATCGAAGTCTGGAGCCGTGGACAGGTCAATCCCTTCGGTCTCTGCTTCGACAAGAGGGGGAACCTCTACAGCGCCGACTGCCACAGTGCCCCGATCTACCAGCTCATTCGCGGAGCCTACTATCCAAGCTTCGGAAAGCCGCACGACGGGATGGGCTTCGGGCCCACCATGATCCAGCACAGCCACGGCTCCACCGGGATCTGCGGAATCGTCTTTGTCGATCGCAACCAGTGGGGACGGAAATGGAACTATCGCATGTTCATAGGCAACCCCGTCAATTCGGTGATCAACCACGATGGGATCAAATATGCCGGCACCACCCCCATTGCGGTAGAGCAACCTGATTTCATGACCAGCAAGGACCCCTGGTTCCGGCCCGTGGATCTGTGCCTTGGCGGAGACGGTGCCCTCTATGTCGCCGACTTCTACAACAAGATCATCGGCCACTATGAGGTTCCCCTCGATCACCCCGGGCGCGACCGGGAGCGCGGACGCATCTGGCGCATAGCACCCAGGGGAGGCGCTTTCGCCCCTGCACCCATGACCCTGTCAAAGCCCGGCGCCAATCCGGTGGCGGACCTCGGGTCCAGGGCCCCCTACACCCGGCGCGCAGCAGCGACCCACCTGCAGGAGAACCCTCGTGCCGAAGCCCTGGAACCGCTTCTTGAACTTTACTACCGCGAACGTCCTGACGACACCCACCTGCGACACGTGCTCCGGCTTGCCATCCGGGCACAGCTCGGGATCCCCTCGGCCCTCGAGGGCGAGACCGTCTCCCGGCTCCTGCCCACCGACATCGCTCTGGCGAGCCACAACCAACCCACCGCTGAGTTTCTTCTCCAGCGGCTGAAACAGGGCCCCCGTTTACGTCACACTGCCGGAATCCTCACTCACCTCGCCCGCAATGGGGATCCCGAAGTGATGGCAGGGGCCATCACATGGATGCAGAAACAGCAGGGTCGTCCCCCAAGGGTCCGGGCCCGGCAATTCAGCGCCCTCATGAAGGGCCGGCAGGAGCGCGGCTTGCTGAAACCGCACCCCGCACTGATCACCATGGGACAGGATATTGCCCGCGCTCTTCTTAACGAGAAGCAGGAGTCTCAGTGGTCCCTGGACCCCCATCCCTCCGATCCCGGGAGCGCTTCCCCATGGGTCATCCAGCAACGGAAATGCCAGGACGGACAAACCGTGAACGTCATCTCCAGCCTCGCCATCGGCAGGCCCGGGGCCGAATCCCGAACCGGGATTCTACGTAGTGCACCCTTTGCCGCCCCCGCAGAGATCTCTTTCTGGCTTTGCGGACACCGCGGACACCCCGATCAACCTGCCCACGAGAAAAACTTCGTCCGCGTGGTGGAGACCGGCACCGGAAGGGAATTACACCGCGCCTACCCACCACGGAACAATGAAGCCGTCCGGATCGGGTGGGAGCTCTCCACGGCAAAGGGCCGTCAGGTGCAACTGGAGGTCGTGGACGGAGACAACGGGCCATCCTTCGCCTGGCTGGCCATAACGCGCCTTGATCCACAGGTAGTCCGGGTGGAATCGTTCGCTCCTTCCGCCGCCCACGGGGAACTGCTCGAGGAACTTGCCCGTCTGCTTCTGGTCAGTGCCCCCGTCGAGCTGCGCGATCGCCTGCGGCCCTTCCTTCCTCCTGCTCCATCCCCTCCACCAGATTCCGTTTCCAGCGAACAGCGCGCCCGCATCGACCAGATCATCGCGCAGCGAACAGCCTCCTTCGCAAAAGCCAATCCCGATCTTGACCGGGGAAAGGCGCTCTTCAGGACCCACTGTGCCTCCTGCCACCAGGTGGCCGGCGAAGGCGCTCTCCTCGGCCCCCAGTTGGACGGTATTGGCACCCGGGGTCCTACCCGGCTGGGCGAGGACATCCTGGACCCCAATCGTAACGTGGATGCCCATTTTTATCTGACCACCCTGGAGCTCAGGGACGGCACCAGTGCAACCGGGTTTATCCGCGGACAGTCAGGAGCCGTTCTCCTCCTCATGGATGCCAAAGGCCAGGAACACCGCCTGCAGAAGGAATTGATCGCGGGCAGAAAAACGATTCCCCACTCCCTCATGCCCCCCACCTTCGGGAACCTGCTCAAGGAGGCCGAATTCCATGACCTCCTGGGGTGGCTTCTTTCCCTGAAGGCCCAGTAATGGTCCCGTAAACAGCTCGCTCCTGTTCAGTCGAGCCACCCGCGTGGTCACCCCCCGCACTACCACTTGGCTCCGCCAGGCTTGGCTCCCTTTGCCAGTATCTTGACCGAGTAAAGTGAAGTCCGGGCCGTGATGAAAAGAGTATCGTATTCGTCACCCCCGAAACAGACGTTGGCGGGATGCTCGGGAGTTTCAATCACCCCGATCTTCTTGCCATCCTTGTCGAAAACGTGAATTCCACCCCGCGAAGTGGTGTAGATATTTCCCTTGGTATCGATGCATAATCCGTCGCAGCGAATATCAATCTCAAAGAGCGGGTCCCCGAGCATGCCCTTCTCGACAACGTCGAAGGCCCGGATCTTACCGACCTTGCCGGTGTCCGCGATGTAGACGCGTTTCTCATCCGGAGAAAAAGCGATCCCATTGGGCATGTCATGTCCCTTGTAAAGGACATCGACACCTGTCTTGCCGATGCGCCAGACCCACTTCCCACCAATCTCGCCGGGCTTACCCCTCAATCCGTAACTGGGATCGGTAAACCAGACCTGGCCGTTGGAAAGAATGGCAAGGTCATTGGGGGAATTCAGCTTCTTCCCGTCGACGTTGTCAGCAAGAACGGTGACTTTGCCCTCCGAATCGGTACGGATCACGTTGCGCCCTGCGTGCTGACAGGTAAGAAGATTGCCCTCCAAGTCGAGGATGTTGCCATTGGACTGCTTCACCTTGCGATATTCCTTGAGTCCACCCTTCCTGGTCCACTGCATGAGTACGCTGTTGGGAATATCACTGAACACCACCATCTTTCTGGACGGAATCCAGACCGGTCCCTCGGTGAATTTCATCCCCCCCCCGAGCTTCTCCACCTTGGCATCAGGCGCCACGATCTTCGCCAGGTCAGCAGAGGCCTGACCGGCGATAATAAGAGAAAGGACGAAGACCAGAGGAAGGGTGTGCTTCATGAGAGCATCTTGCAGGGCTCTTCCAGGATGGCAATGTCCTTCTGAATCCCCGGGCAGAGGCCGTTCCCCCCGTTTGCATATGCACCGCCCTCACTCCCATGTCCCGGAAACGGTCTTTGTTTCCAGGATTCATTCTCCGCACTTCTCTGGGACAAGTCCCGGCCCTAGAGTTCTCTCCACCGGAATGAAAAATGTGGTTCCAATCATCATGGCCATGCTCGCGCTGGGGCATGGCGCTGACCGAGGTGCAGCCCAGCCCGGCAACTGGGGCAAGACAACAACGCAAAAAGCTGAATTTCATGCCGCCAGTGATGTCCCCCGTAGCCAGGTCGAACTCACCAGGCGATGGTATGAAATAGCTTCCGGGGCCTGGGGTAATTACGGTCCCCTGGAGTTCTGGATTGTCGGTCGCAACGAGACCGCGGCGAGAGAGCTGGATAGAAAACATTGCGGGATAAGGAAGAAAAAAGATCCCTCCATCAGCCTCCGTCACTGCCTGAACAGGGGACACAATTTCGTTTCATATGCAAAAGGCGGGAATGCAGGCCTTAACACCCGGAGAAATGAAAACGAAAAGTGGTCCGGTTTCATTATAACCATGTCTGCCAAGTATCCCGGTCCGGATGAGGAGGATTACAAGCCCGTGGTCCTGCACGAATATTTTCATGTCTACCAGCATGCACATATCCACAGCAGGAAGGACTCCGTCCGGGAGAGCCTGAACCAGGAAAACCCATGGTGGGGAGAAGGCGGGGCCGAATACATGGCTCAGCTGCTCTACTCAAAGCAGAAAGGGGTCAGGCCCGGCTACTTGAAGGAAACGATGAAGCGGAAACTGAGATCGTTGAAGGACCTTCACGAAGGGGAAAACATCAGGAATATCCCCTATGGCCGGAGGGCCAGAATCTCCTATGACCTCGGAGCGTGGTTTATTGCATTCATTATCAGCAAATCCAGCGAGGAGTCTTACCGGATCAAATTCTTCAAGGAGCTGAACTCGAATGGTTTTGAAGGAGCCTTCCTGAAAAGCTTTGGGCAGACTTCAAAGGATCTTCTCGATGAGTTTCACAATGATTTCCTCAAGTTGGATCTTGAGGAAAAGATGAAGATCATACCTTGACGATCCTTCCTGTCCCTCGCAGGACTGGCCCACGATATCAGCGAGCGGAAATTTCGATTGCTCCGCCCCGGGAGTGAAGCCCGAAAGCTCTCCCCCGCTTTTCCGGATGGCGAATCGCTCTACTCTGGTCTAAGAGGCCTTCATGTTCCCCCCCTTGCGTTATTTCCTGCCGCTCATGGTGCTCGCGCTTATCGCGGTCGCTTCTCTGGGTGGCGGCGGCGAGGATCCACCCCCGCTCCGGGCCTACGTGGGCGCACGCATTATTCCGGTGACCGCTCCCGAGATTGCGGACGGCGTCCTCCTCGTCAGGGGGGAGACCATCGCGGCCGTCGGGAAACGCGGCGAGGTTGCCATCCCCGGTGATGCGGTAGTGATCGACGTCAAGGGCAAGGTCCTCTTCCCGGGACTGGTCTGCACGCACTCACACATCGGAAAAGTCCAGGGCGGGGATGACTCGTCCCCCATCCAGCCTGACGTACGCGTGCTTGATTCCATTGATGTCCTCGACAGCACCTTCGAGAAGGCTCGTGCCGGAGGCATCACCATGGCCAATATCATGTCAGGTTCAGGACTCCTCCTCTCCGGCCAGACCTCCTACCTCAAGCTCCGGGACGGTAATACCATCGAGGATCTCGCGGTGCGCAATGAGGACGGCTCGATGGCGGGCGGAATCAAGATGGCCAACGGGACCAACTCCATAAAGGAATCCGGTGGACCCCCGGGGACGCGGGGCAAGTCTGCCGCGCTGGTTCGTGCCCAGTTCCTCAAGGCCCGGCGCTACCGGGAAAAGCTGGCCAAGGGGGGCGATGACCCGCCCGAACGTGACCTGGCCATGGAAGCCCTCGTGGAGGTTCTTGAAGGCAAGCGGGTGGTCCATCACCACACCCACCGCCACGACGACATTGTTACCGTGCTGCGCTTGAAGAAGGAATTCGGCTTCAAGGTCGTCCTGCACCATGTCTCCGAGGCATGGAAGGTGGCGGACGAGATTGCCGAGGCCGGGGTGCCCTGTTCCATCATCTACCTCGACTCGCCGGGCGGAAAACTGGAAGCACTCGACCTTGAGTGGAAGAACGGGGCGGAGTTGGAAAAGCGCGGAGTCCTCACCGCCTTCCATACGGATGACCCGATCAACGATTCCCGCTGGTTCCTGCGCAGCGCAGGCCTGGCGGTACGATCCGGCATGTCCCGGCAAAAGGCGCTCGAGGCAGTTACCATTGCAGGAGCTGAAATGATGGATCAGGCCGACCAGACCGGGTCGCTCGCGGTGGGGAAGAAAGCAGATTTTGTTGTTCTGAATGGCGATCCCCTCTCGGTTTACACCCGGGTGCTGGAAACACACGTGGAGGGAAGGAAGGTCTTCGACCTCGACGATCCCAAGGACAGGCTCTGGGCTGAAGGTGGATTCGGGGCCGGTCACAGGCGCCGTGCCAGCGGCTGCTGCTTCACGAAATAGGAGGATGACGTGATGAAGATGCCATTACTTACAACTCTCCTTCTCGTGCTCGCCATGGCCCCGGTCAGGGCCCAGGTGGCCGTGCAGGCGGAATTGCTCTACCCCATGACCGGCGACCTCCGTCCCATCGAGAACGGCGTGGTGCTCTGTTCGAAGGACGGCAGGATTCAGAAAGTGGGGCCAGCCAAGGCCGTGGTCATTCCCGACAACTACCGGGTGCTCAAGGCGAAGGTGGCAACCCCCGGATTTATCGATGCCCACACTACCATCGGTCTCTCGGGCATCCTCAACATTGACCGCCAGGACCAGGAACAGCTCGACAAATCCGCCCCGATCCAGCCCGAGTTACGGGCCATCGATGCCTACAATGGACGCGACCCACTCGTGGAGTGGCTCCGGCAACTCGGAATCACCACCGTCCACACCGGACATGCCCCGGGTGCGCTGATAGCCGGACAGACCATGATCCTCAAGACGAACGTGGCCTCCATCACGAACGCAGAGAAAAACACCCTGCGGCCCTTCGCCATGGTCGCGAGCACCCTCGGCCCGGACGGTTTCGGAGGAGGAGGAAAGGCCCCCGGGAGCCGGGCCAAGTCGCTCGCCATGCTGCGCGAAAACCTGCTCAAGGCGCAGAGTCACCTGAAGAAGAGAAAGGAGGCCAAGGAGGACGAGTCACCCGATCCCGACCTCAGGCTTGATGCCCTCGCGGATGTCCTGGAAAAAAAAGTCCCCCTGCTCATTACAGCGCGACGCCATCACGATATCGCGGCGGCCCTGCGGCTCCAGAAGGAGTTCGGGTTCCGCCTTGTCCTTGACGGTGCCTCCGAGGCCTACTTCCTGCTGGAGGAGATAAAGGAGGCCCAGGTGCCGGTGCTGGTCCACCCCACCATGGCCCGGCCCTACGGCGAGAACGAAAACATGACTTTTACCCTCGCTGCCAAGTTGCACACAGCGGGCATCCCCTTTGCCTTCCAATCAGGACACGAAGGCTACGTTCCCAAGACGCGGGTGGTGCATTTCGAAGCCGCCCTCGCCGTGGCCTACGGCCTTCCTCACCGCATCGCCCTCGCCGGCTGCACCTCGGCGGCCGCTGAGCTGCTTGGCATCGCCGACCGGGTGGGATCCCTGAAACCCGGGATGGAGGCTGACCTGGCCTTGTTTGATGGCGATCCCCTCGAAACCGTGACGCATTGCACCGGGGTGATCATCGATGGCGTGGTCGTCTCCGAGAAAGTGAAGTAGCGCCTTTATGGATAGCCTCCGCTCACTGGCTCCCCATTCAGTCATGATGATCACAGGGAACCTCCAGGCCCTTTCCTCCCTTCTTGAATTCAAGTATTGCAAGTCGTCCATGACCCGCATCTCCCGTCTCCTCTCCTGCGCTCTCTTTCTTACCCTGCCTGCTTCGGCCAGGACCTTTCCAGAGGCCGAGCAGACCGCGCACGAGCAGGGCGGAAAGGCTCTGAAGCAATCCGTGCAGGGCATCTCGGAAAAGGATCTGCGCAATTACGTGACTCGTCTCGCCTCACCGGAATACGAAGGCCGGGGAACAGGAGACAAGGGCGAACGCATGGCGACCGCTTATCTGGCTGCCTTCTTTGAAGGCCTCGGCCTGCATCCCGCAGGAGCAGACGAATCCTACTTTCAGGTCTTCGACTTCCCGGCCGGCATGAAACTGGATGGTAAAAATGATCTCGCCTTTGACAAGGTGGTCCCTGCCGGTTTTGACAAGACCATCGCCCCGGGGGAACACTACCAGCCCCTTTCCTTCAGCCAGTCCGGCAAATTTTCTGCGGGGCTGGTCTTCGCCGGGTTCGGGATTCTCGCCGGGGAATACGACAGCTTTGAAGGGCTGGAAGTGAAGGACAAATGGATCGTGGTCCTGCGGGGGAACCCGGAAGCGCGTCCCCGGCTCCGCGGCTCCGGCCCACTCGTTGTGAAAGCGAACCTGGCCAGGGAGAAGGGCGCGACTGGGATCATCTTTGTGAAGGGAACCAACGAAGAGATCTCGGCGGAACTTTTACCGCCCAGTCAGGATATTGGCGGCGGCACGATTCTTCCCGCCATCACCATTACGGACCAGCTGGCCGCCGCCCTCCTCACCGGCAAACCCGAGCTCGCTTCCCTGAAGAAGCTCTTCGAATCCTACTCCACGGCGAGGAAGATCAAGGGCTTTGAACTCAAGTCCCGGATCTCCGCCCGGATCGGAGTGGTCAAACGCCGCGACGAGGGACGCAACGTGATTGCGCGCCTCGTCACGGGCACGAAGCCCTCCGAGGAAGCCATTATCATCGGCGCTCATATCGATCACCTGGGACATGGTAATCGCGGGGGCAGCCGTGCCCGGGGCGGGGAAGCGGACGAGATTCACCTCGGAGCCGACGACAACGCCTCGGGAGTGGCTGCCATGATGGAGCTGGCCCAGCACTTCACTGCCCGGAAGGAATCCGGGAACCTTAAACTCAAGCGGGAC
>JAKVCR010000056.1 GCA_022448985.1 Roseibacillus sp. | reverse complement strand
CTCGCTGTGGTGTTGGTAAGACCAGCCAGAGAAAGAAAGTTTGCCATCGCGGTAGTTGCCGCACTGGTGCTGCACTTCGTGGCCTTTGGCGCGATGGTGGGCACCACCATGGTTGATATTTTAATTGCAGAAGAGGAAGACCCCAATCTTTCTGACCCGCCTCGGCCGGGCGAGATTGAGGATGTCCTCGTGGAACTGGATGCCGCGGCCTTGCTCGCGATGCGGAAAGCGATGGGACCGGAAGAGAATTCGGCCGAAACTGTGGAGCCTGTCAGACCCGAGCCGAAATCAGCGGAGTCGTCTGAGCCGATCTTGCGTGATCCGGTCGGCTACGCCAAGACCAGTCCGGACCAGGAATCTGAAGAGAGTCCCGACGGTGCGATTCTGATTGGTGAACGGAATACCTTGCCGGCTACCGAGTTGGCACCCGTCAATGAGGATGGACCTGAGTCGCCGACTCAGAAGGGGGCAGAGCCCCGACGCAATGAACGCAACCTGGTTGACTCCGATTTCTCGCCCGGTGAAGAGGAGGGCAGGGCCAACCCGGAGAAGGTGGATCCGCAGGAGTTGGCAGGTGATCCCACAGTTGTGGCCGAAGATCCAGCTGTTCCGGTTGAGTCCATTCAGTCCGTGGAGAAGCAGGGTAGGCCGAAGGAGGATTTGTTGGAGAACAAGAATACGGTGGAGGTGCCGGTTAAGGAGGGCGTGCAGGAGGAGAAGGAAGAGGCGCTCCCGGGGAGAAAGGAAAACGATCCTGACGCCGAGATGACCAGGAAAGGAAGGGATGGGCAAAGCGAAGAGCAGATCAAGGAACAGGTCAGGGATGGTGGTTTTCGTACGGAGTCAAAGAAGACGAGGATGGAGGGAACCATCAGTCGCCGGGGACGAAGTTCCCTGAAGGTGGAAGCTACTGCCCTCGGAAGGTACAAGGCCCGGGTAAACCGGGTGATTGAGACGGAGTGGCAGCGGCGCTGCGTGATACACAGGGACCATGTGCTACCGGGAATTCTCACCCTCCGGTTTTATGTCGACAAGAACGGCAAGGTGTCAGGTTTGCGCTATCTCGACGTATTTCAGGCCAGTGCGATGCAGAAGGGATTCACAATGAGAGCAGTGCAACAGCCCCGATTGCCAGCCATGCCCGAGGAAGTAACCAAGGAACTGGAGGGAGAACCCCTGGAGTTTCATATCAATTTCCATTTCTAATATGTTGCGGGAGGTCTCTCATACCCTTGCGGCGGATGTGGCGCCCGAGGCTCTTCAGAAAACCTGGAAGTTTTTTACTGATGGGGGATTTTTCATGCTGCTCATCGTGTTCTGCTCGGTGCTAGCCCTGGTGGTCATCCTCTACAAGATGATCACCCTGACAAAGGCTTCGGTAATTCCCGGGCGACTGGCTGGAGACCTTGAATTGATTGAGACGCATCTGGAGGAAGGGCGCCTGGAGACGTTGCAGGAAGAATTCCGGGAAGGGGAATCGTCGCTAGCACGGCTTTGCGACGTGGCCGTGAAGCAAAGAGACCGTCCCGTCGCCGAAGCACAGGAGGCGGTGCAGGCCAGTGCGAAGGAGGAGGTCGTGCGTATGCACGCTGGCCTGTCGGTGCTTGATGTGGTCATTACGGTAGCTCCCCTGCTGGGATTATTGGGAACTGCAAGTGGCCTGGTCCTCATTTTCGGCAACACGGAAGATCTGACTTCCGGGGTGAATAATGCCAGGATCGGTTCAGGTATCGCGCGGGCGCTGGGTACCACCATCGCGGGCATGGTGGTAGCTGTGCCGTCAGTGGTGGCCCACAGCTATTTCACAAGAAAGATCGAGACCATGTCCGCACGGTTGGAAGTATTGCTGGGGATTCTCATCGGGGCCTGTCAACGGAGACCGGGACCAGGCGATGCGGATGACGGGTTGCCGGCAGAGCATACTTCCGCGGGATCGCCTCAACTTTCCGAGTTTCCCCGGTAGGGCAGTCTATGAATTTTTACCAACCGAGGAAGAGGAAGGAACGAGTGCCGATTGTGCCGCTCATCGACATTCTTACCATCCTTCTGATTTTCTTCATCGTAACGCGGGGCGTTCCAAAGGAGAAGCAACTCAACAATCCGCCCCCAGAACCGCGACCGGTCGTGAAGGTGACCCTGCCGGTGGTAAAGGAGATGGAAACAGCCGAAGTGATCGATCCTCGGGCGGTGCTGGCGGTTACTGCGGAGGGAACGATCACCCTGGATAGCTATGAGTTGGCCAGTCCGGATTTGCTGACAGATGCTCTCATTGTCTTTCGGGAGGAAAACCCCCAACGCAAGCTTGAACTTGCTGCCGATCGGGGCGCCACTCTTGCTCAACTCTTCCTCGTTCTGGACGCGCTCACCGCGGCGCAATATGACATTAAGGATGTGCCTGCCCGGATTCGCCGTCCCCAACCTGTCGATTTTGTAGATCCGCTCCAGCCATGATTCTGCCCATCATTCAGTTCGGCGATCCTATTCTGCGTAAGCGCTGCCAGACGGTCAGTGAAGTGACCGAGGAGATCAAGACGTTGGTGGATGATATGATCGAAACCATGCACGAGGCCCAGGGGGTAGGCCTGGCTGCACCTCAGGTCGGACAGAGCTTGCGGTTGGCGGTGGTGGACGTTTCACACGACCCGGATTGCGTGAGCGTGCTCAAGGTGAACGGAGAGGATGCCAAAGTGATGGACATCATGCCTCTGGTATTCATCAATCCCCGGTTTGAAAAGGGAGGGGCACGGGAGAAGTTGGAAGAGGGTTGCCTCAGCATACAGGAGGTCCGCGCCGAGGTGCAACGACCGGGGATGGTGAAGGGCATCTTTCCCCAGTTGGATGGCAGTGAACTGGAACTGGAGGCTGACGGTCTCCTGGCCCGGGTCATCCAGCACGAAACCGATCATCTCAATGGGGTGCTCTTCATTGATCGGGTGAGCGCCGCGACCAAGCTCATGCTGCGTCGTGAGCTCAAGAGGCTTAAAAGCTAGGAATCGACCATGGTTTCGTTCCGGAGTGTTTCTGTTCCGGAGGACAAGGGGGGTGCGGTCGGGATACGTAGGGGAATCCTGACGGATTTAAGTTTACAACAGGTAATAGCCTACTTACTTTGAAATTTAACTTAATCGAAATATGTCCCGCTCCGATCCTCCTCTCAATCCTTTTGCTTCCGGCCCTGTGGGAGGTCCGGCTGATGGGCATCCGTATCCTCAGAACCCCTTTCAAATCGAGGGAGGAAACGAGGGCGTTCGGCCTTCTTCCCCTTCGCCATTTGAGGCAGTTGACCAGCAGGTGTCGTCGCAAATCCACGCTCCTGCCACTCCATTCGAGATTGTCGAAGGTCAGGTTCCCCAGCAGCAGGAGCAAGTGGGAGGCGGATTTCCCATGAAGGGGTTTCCGCCCGGTCCTGCGCCGGTGGAGCAGTTGGCGGCGGCGCCCATTCAGGCAAGTAGTCAGCCCGAGTCCCCGCAGCAGCAGGAGGCAGCTCCGTTACCCATGGCCGACCCCTTTGCGGGGATGAATCTCCCGCATCCCAGTGGGGACCCGGAGGAGGCCAGTGCGTCCGAGGCCTCTCCCATGGAGGACAATCCGGTTGAGGAGTTCGCGGCCCCGGTCATGACTGAGAGCGACTCCGCGCCCGTGTCGAATCCTGATCCGGAACCGCTGCCGAAGCAGCAAGAGAAGGAAAGAGAAGAGCCTTCTTCCCCGCCACAAGCGAAAGAGGAAAAATCGATAACAGGTGAAACCAGGCAGTTGGAACTGCGAGCGATTTTCGGGGTGGATCACGAGCTGAGCCATCAGGAAATCATGCAGCGCATGCGGGGGTTGCCGGGTATTCTTCACGTTGCCAAGGTCAGTTCCCCGGAGGTGGAGGCTCTCGGAATTTTGCAGGGATGCACTTCCAAGCTGGGAGTAAAGGAGGATGATCCGATTATCATGACCTGTTCGCAGGGCCTGATCGATTTTCTTGAATACGAGGGGACGTCGCTGGCCGTTCTTCGCAAGGACAACTACTTCCCCGGGGTGCGCGAGACCCTCTTCATCTGTGCTCGCGAGTTGAGCAAACTTTGAGGGAGGCGATAGGAGCCTGAGAGGCGGAGGGGAGGTCCCGGTGGTATTCTATTCAGGGTTGTTGAGTGTTTCCCTGGAGAGTCTTCCGGGGACGATGTCAGGCCGGAAATGCAATGCATCATTGCGCGCTCCGTAAATGTTCCGATGATCGGTCCGGGTCGCCTCCACGATTCCGGTTGGAGTTGGCTGCTGAGCTTTCTGTCCGATGAACTCCCCGTCCGATCCCGGTTTGTCCTGGTTGGTGCGCGTGGATACGGGAGGGACCTTTACGGACGGCTGGGCCCGCAGCCCGGAGGGAGAGGAATCGTGCTGCAAGGTGCTCTCCAGTGGGGTTCTGCGGACGCGGGTGGAGAAAGTGGTTGGGGCAGGATGCTATCGTCTTACCGGGGACCTCGGGGCCGGGGATGGATTGCTGCAGGCATTTTCAACCCAAGGTGGCGGAGTTGTCACAGGCTGGTTGCGTGCAGAACGGCTCCTCACGGTCGAAGGCGGGCGAGCCTTTGAGGAGGGAGAATTGCTGGAGGTTTCCACCGGGGAGGAAGCTCCCGTTCTGGTTGCGAGAATCCTGACCTCCACACCTCCGGGTTCTCCTTTTCCGGTCATCGATTTCAGGATTGCCACCACCCGCGGAACGAATGCCCTGCTGGAACGGAAGGGCAGGGAAGGAGTCCTCATTATCACCGGGGGATTTGAGGACCTCCTGCGCATCCGTGATCAACGCCGTCCCCATCTCTTTGATCTCAATCAGGAACTGCCCGAACCGGTTTTCCAGCGTGTCATCGGTATCCGGGAACGTGTCAGTGCGACAGGTGAGGTGCTGGAGCCTCTCGACGAGGAAGCGGCCGCGATGTTGGCACAGGCCCTGCGGGACGAATCGGTCGAGGTGGTGGCGGTCGCCCTGTTGAACAGCTACGTGAATCCCGTGCATGAGAACCGGATGGGGAAACTTTTGCGAGAGGCTGGAATCCGTTTTGTTTCGTTGTCGACGGAACTTACCAGGAGCATACGGCTGCTTCCGCGGGCGGAAACCGCTACGGCCAATGCCTACCTCGCTCCGGTCATGGATCGTTTTGTGGAGGCAGTGGCTTCGCGCCTGGGGGAGGGATCCCTGGAGTTGTTGACCAGTGCCGGGTTCCTGAAGGAGGCGGAAGACTATCGCCCAGTGGACAGTCTTCTGAGTGGCCCTGCCGGAGGGGTTGTGGGTGCCCTTGCGGCGGCGCAGGCGGCGGGCTTTCAGAAGGTGCTGGCCTTTGACATGGGAGGGACCAGTACGGATGTCGCCCGTCTGGAGGGCGCTCCCGCATTTCGCTACCAGCAGGCCATCGGCCCCGTCCGGGTAGCGACACCCGCCGTGAAGATTGAGACAGTTGCGGCTGGGGGAGGATCGATCTGTTGCTGGCGCAGGGGGGGAGTGGAGGTTGGTCCGGAAAGCGCAGGGGCCGATCCAGGTCCGGCCTGTTATGGGCGTGGCGGACCGCTCACCATTACCGATGTCAATCTGCTGCTTGGGTTCATGGATCCGGCACGAACTGGCCTGCCCCTTGATGTGGGAGCGGCCCGGAGGCGGCTGAAGGAGCTCCAGGTTGAAATGGAGGTGGGCAATGCGGCTCCCGTCTCCGGACAGCTATTGCTGGAGGGCCTGCGCGAAATTGCAGTGGAACGGATGGCGGATGCGATCCGGAAGGTCTCCCTTCGGGAAGGTTGTGATCCATGCGATTACGCTTTGGTGGCCTTCGGAGGGGCAGGTCCCCAGCATGCCTGTGCAGTGGCTGGAAAGTTGGGGATTGAGGAGATCCTGATTCCCGGGGACGCTGGATTATTGAGCGCCTGGGGGCTGCACCGTTCTAGCAAGGAGAAGATCCTGGAGCGGCAGGTGCTGCAACGTGTGGAGGTCCTGCGTGCCGGATGGGAGGATCTCCTGGAAGAGTTGGTGGCAGAGGTTATCGGCTCCCTGGGCGAGGGGGCGCACCTTTCGCGGATCCTTTTTGAGCTTCGTTTGTGGGGACAGGACTCCGCATTGGAAGTGGAGGTGGATTCCCTGGTCGGATATGATGATTTGCTACAACGCTTCATTGTCCGCTACGAAGCGCTGTATGGCTATGTGATTCCGGCAGGGCGTGAGGTTGAACTGGTTGCCATCCGGGCGGTGGCCAAACTGGGGGTGGAGGAGATGCCGGCCGAGGAGTTTGGGGCAGCCACGTTTACCCTCACGCGGGAGATCAGGCAGGATGCTTTTCGAACCTGTGTGCTGGAACCGGGCTGGAGCTGGGCGGAGGGGTCGAGGGGGAGCCTGCGGTTATCGAAACAGGGAGAGGATGAGGTGTCGGGAAAATGGTCCCGCGAGGTGGAGGCCGAGCTCTTCCGCTGCCGTTTTGAAAGTGTTGTTGGAGAAATGGGGGAACTTCTCCGGCGGACCGCCATCTCTCCCAATGTGAAGGAGCGGCTGGACTTCTCCTGCGCCCTGCTTGATGGGGATGGGCAATTGGTGGTGAATGCCCCCCACATTCCCGTTCACCTCGGAGCACTCGGATTGTGTGTGCGGACTGTGAGTAGTAGCCGGGAGTGGCGGGAAGGTGACATGGTGGTGGTTAACCATCCGGCCTTCGGCGGATCGCATCTACCGGATGTGACGCTCATCAGTCCGGTTTTTGTGAGGGGGGAATTGATAGCGTTCGTGGCGAATCGGGCACATCATGCCGAGATTGGAGGGAGGACGCCGGGATCGATGCCCGCAACAGCGACTTCACTGGAGGAGGAAGGGGTAGTGTTGGCTCCGGCCCTTCTTTTCGAGGAGGGGGAGAGCCGTTTCCACGAGATTGAGTCAATCTTTCGTTCGGCTCGGTATCCAAGTCGCATGTTGAGTGACAACCTGGCCGATCTTGCAGCGCAAGCCGCTGCCAACCACCACGGAGTGCGGTCCATGCAGGTGCTGGTGGAAGGGTCGTCGGGCGAGGCCGTGGTTCGCAACATGGTGGAATTGTGCGAACGTGCGGCCAGGGTGATGAAGGCGCAACTTCGTGCGCAGGATGATTGCGAATGGCAAATGGAGGATGAACTCGACGATGGCACTCCCATCCGGGTTTCCCTGCGGAGCTCGGGGGGAACGTTACAGGTCGACTTCGCTGGATCGGGGCCCGTTCATGCGGGCAACCTCAATGCCACCGAGGCGATTGTGCGTAGTGCGGTCCTGTATGTGCTGCGAGCCTGGCTGGCTGAGGATCTGCCCCTGAATGAGGGGTTGCTGGACAGCGTTCGGATCATGATCCCGGAGGGCGTGCTCCATCCTCCCTTTCCGGAAGATCCATCTGCCTGTCCGGCGGTGGTAGGAGGAAATGTTGAAACGAGCCAGCGAGTCGTTGATGTCCTGCTGGATGCCCTGGGCTTGCAGGCCAACAGCCAGGGAACGATGAACAATTTTCTCTTTGGGAACGAAGGTCTTGCCTACTACGAGACCATTGGGGGTGGCTCGGGAGCTGGTCCGGGCTGGCACGGACTGAGTGGAACTCACGTGCACATGAGTAACACCGCAATTACCGACCCGGAGATCTTGGAGCGGCGTTTTCCGGTACGCTTGCGTGCATTTTCCCTGCGGGAGGGTTCGGGAGGTAGCGGAGAGTGGAGCGGAGGACGAGGGTTGCTGCGCGAGGTCGAGTTTCTGGAGTCGATGACGGTATCTTTTCTGATGGAGCGTCGTGCACGGGGACCCGGGGGAATGGCAGGAGGAGCGGCGGGATTACCAGGTCAACAGATTAGACTGCGAGACGATGGAACCATTGAGCACTTGCCGGGGGTATGTAGTTTTGAGGTGCATCCCGGCGAGCGGATCAGGATCCTGACCCCCGGGGGCGGGGGATGGGGAAAACCCGGATAAATGTGCGAATGCAAGTCCGATGGGATTTGACTAGCGGAGACGGCTCGGAGAGTTCAGTTTCTCGCTTAATGCGTCCACTCATTACAGTGGTTTTGATCCTCTGTCTCACAGCGCAGGGGGAAGAGGAACGGGCGGGGCTGGATTGGTGGGCCTTTCAGCCGGTGGTGCGCCCGGTGGTGCCTTCCGTGGAGGGGAAGGAGAAGGTGGCCGCGATTGATGCCTTTGTGCGGGCTCGTCTGGTGAAGGAGAAAATGAAACCGGCACCTCCAGCGGAGCGGAGGAGTCTGGTCCGGCGGTTGCATTTTGATTTGATAGGAATCCCACCGACCCTGCAGGAGATCACCACTTTTGAGGCGGATCAGTCGCAGGGAGCCTATGTGACCCTGGTTGAGAATCTCCTGTCCTCTCCTCATTTCGGAGAACGCTGGGGCCGGCACTGGCTCGACGTGGTACGCTACGCCGAAACCAATGGATACGAGCGTGATGCGGTGAAGCCAAACATCTGGAAGTACCGTGACTGGGTCATTCAGGCGCTCAATGAGGATATGCCCTATGACCGGTTCGTGCGTGAACAGTTGGCAGGGGATGAGTTGATGGAGCGAACCGAGCGATCCGTGATTGCAACCGGCATGCTGCGGGGGGGGACATGGAATGACGAACCGAATGATCCGCAGGATTATAAGTTCGAGCGGCTTGAGGACATGGTGGACGTGGTGAGCACGGCTTTCCTCGGGGTCACCGTAAAGTGCGCGCGGTGCCACGATCACAAATTCGATCCTATTCCCCAGCGCGACTACTATCGCATAGCGGCCGCTTTCTGGCCTGGCGCGATCGAACCGCGGAACGGGGCCCTGATGGGGGGGCCCAACGAGCAGGAACTGGGTGTCAAGGCGGTGTTCGGGTGGACCGATATCCGGAAGGAGCCGCCACCGCTGCATCTGCTGGAGAACGGGGAGGTGCACCGGAAGGCCCAGGTGGTGGAGCCCGGTGTTCTTTCCCTGGTGCCCGTTCTGGATAAACCGATGAAGCCTCCACAACCCGGGATGAAAACGTCACAACGTCGTGCGCAATTGGCCGAGTTCATCGTTGATCGACGTAATCCGCTCACCGCTCGCGTGATGGTAAACCGGATCTGGCAGGTTCTCTTCGGGCATGGAATCGTGCGGACGCCTAACAATTTCGGGTTGAAGGCAGCTCCTCCCAGCCATCCCGATCTCCTCAACTGGCTGGCTGCGGAATTCGTGGATAGCGGGTGGCGGATCAAGCCGCTTATCCGGCAAATCGTCCTTTCGCAGACATACCGGCAATCTTCACTGCACCCGAGTGAGGAGGCCTACTCCCAACGGGATGCAGGCAACATGAACCTGTGGAAACAGAATAGACGCCGTATGGACGCGGAGGCGTTGCGGGACGCAATGCTGGCGACCTCAGGAGATCTCAATCGCAAGATGGGTGGCCCCAGCTTCTATCCCCTGATGGCGCCGGAGGTGCTGGAAGGCTTTTCCCGGAAGAGCAAGGCGTGGAAGCCTTCCTCTCTCGACGAACGGAGGCGGCGGAGCATTTATATGGTGAGCAAGCGGCATCTTCTGCTGCCTCTCATGACCGTTTTCGACTTTCCGAACAGTGAGAAGCCTTGTGGACGAAGGGATGTCACCACGGTGGCTCCGCAGGCTCTGGCAATGTTGAATAATCGATTCGTGCACTCCCGTAGTGAAGGATTGGCAAGGCGCATCCTTGCGAAGGAACCTGGTGCCAGGGAGGCGATTGGCGAGGCTTGGCGGAGCGTTCTGGCACGGGAGCCCACGGAGGCGGAGCTGGATTTCTCGGTGCGTCATTACGCAAGGCAGAGCGAACGGTTCCAGAACGGACAGGAGGGCACAGGGGGAGAACCTGCCGCTGGTGGGATTCCGACCGAAGGACAGGTCTTGTGGCTTGCGGCCGATCGGGGTCTTGGCAAGGTTCCTGAGGGCCGGGTGGCAGCATGGATGGATGGATCAGGAGGCGATCACCACGCCCACCAGGAGGAGAAGAATCGCCAACCTCTTCTGGTCGAGGAAGCGATAGGGGGGCATCCGGCGGTGCGATTCAGCGGGAAGAGGGAGTTTCTCCGGTTGACCGGCGAAGTGGTGAACTCGCAGGCCAGCACCATCCTGGCGGTGGTAAGTGACCGGAGCGGATTAACCTCCCATCGAGGGATCTTCTCCAACTGGAACGGCAAGGCGGGTAACGCAGGCTCCTCGTTGTTCCTCGGGCTGACAGGCAAGGGGACGGTCCGCTTCTCGGATGACTTCCGTAGTGAGGAGGAGATTGGCCGTCCCGCGGAGGCCTTCGTGGTGGCCGCTTCCACCGGGTCGGAGGGGATCAGAATCCTGCATAACGGACGACTCATCGGTTCCCGCCTGTCCGCGTTGTCGCCGCGGAATTTGGGGGGATCGTATGTTATCGGGCAGCAGGGGAATATTGACGGCGAATACTGGGCAGGGGACCTCGCTGAACTTCTAGTGTATGATCGGCAACTGCGTGAGGCCGAGTTACAGGCGGTGAGCGGATTGCTTGCGGAAAAATACTCCATCGCACTTTCCAAGGGAAACCCGGGCCGGGAGCGCACTCCGGAGTTGCTCGCCCTTGCTTCGGTCTGTCATGTGCTGCTCAACACGAACGAGTTTCTTCATGTCGATTAGACGACAGCAGCGTGGTTATCCCTGTGGGCTCACCCGGCGTGAGTTCGTGTGGGAAATGGGCGGGGGGTTTACGGGAGTGGCCCTTGCCTCTCTCCTGGCCGGGAGCGGGTTCTTTACAAGGCATGCTGGAGCGGCCGTCTCTTCCGATCCTCTTGCTTCCAAGCCCGGTCATTTCCCGGCCAAGGCGAAGGCCTGTATTTTTCTCATGATGAACGGGGGCCCCAGTCAGGTGGATACCTTCGACTATAAACCAGAGTTGCGGAAGCACGCGGGAAAGGCCCTTCCACCAGACAAGAACTATATCAACTCAGGTGGCCGCCGGGTCGGGTTCCTCACCCCCAATTGGCGCGAGTTCCGGGCGGGGGGACAGAGTGGTCTGTTGATTTCGGATTACTTTCCCCGCGTACGGGAACACGCCGATAAACTGGCGGTTATTCGTTCCTGTCATGCTGACAGCCATGCTCACGGATCAGCATTGGTACAGATGAATACGGGCATGCCACTGATCGGGCGGCCCTCACTCGGAGCCTGGGTGGCCTATGGCCTGGGTTCTGAAAACGACAGCCTTCCGGCTCACGTGGTTATGCTCGACAAGCGGGGTGGGCCAATCAGTGGACAGCCCAACTGGTCAAGTGGGTTCATGCCCGCAACCTACCAGGGAACGTTGTTCCGGCCGACCGGAAGCCCGGTGCTGGATCTGGAAGGGCCAGGACATCTTGATCGTGAAGCCCAGCGCAACCAGCTTGATTTCCTGGGGGAGCTCAATGCGGGTCATTTGAGGGATCGACCGGGCGGATCCGAGCTGGCAGCGCGGATACAAGCCTATGAACTGGCCTATCGCATGCAGGCGGAGGCTCCCGAGGCAGTAGCCCTGGACGAGGAATCGGAACAGACGAAGGAGGCTTATGGAGTTGGGAAAGTGCCCACTGATGAGTTTGGACGCAATTGCCTTGTGGCCCGTCGGCTGGTAGAGCGGGGTGTGCGGTTCGTGCAACTCTACTCCGGGGGAGGTCACCTGGAAGAAACCTGGGACGCACATGAATCGATCGAGAAAAATCACGGACGCCACGGAGCGGAGATTGACCAGCCGGTCGCGGCTCTCCTCAGCGACCTTGAGCAAAGGGGACTGCTGGATGAGACCCTCGTGGTCTGGGGTGGCGAATTCGGGCGCATGCCCTTCAGCGAAGGAAAGAATGCCCCGGGGCGAAATCATAATCCCTACGGCTTCTCCATGTGGATGGCGGGGGCTGGCATCAAGGGTGGCACGGCCTATGGCGAGACCGATGAACTCGGGTTTGAGGCAGCGGTTGATCCTGTCCACGTGCATGATATTCATGCCACCATTCTTCACCTCATGGGGATAGACCACGAGCTGTTGACTTACTTTCACCAGGGGCGGAAGGAGAGTCTCACCGACGTACACGGCAAGGTCATCAATGGTGTGCTGGCGTAGTTCCACCTTGCGGGGGTGGGCTCATCTCCCTAGCGTCGGCTCATGGAAACGTCGATGTGCAGCGCCCTTGTAGTTCTCCTCCTTGCGCTCTTTTCCACTTCGCTTATGGCTGATGAAAAGCTAGCTCTGACAATGCGGTCGAGGGCCAAGGATGCACCCGGCGAAGCGGTTACAAAAAAAGTTGAGTGGGAGGCGTCGAGAACGGCATTGATCATCTGCGACATGTGGGACGACCACTGGTGTAAGTCGGCGACCCGTCGGGTGGGTGAGATGGCTGGACCAATGAATGAGGTGGTGAAAAAGGCACGGGCGAAGGGAATTTTCATCATTCACGCTCCCAGCAGTGTGGTGGACTTTTACAAGACCGCACCGCAGCGTGAGTATGCACGAAAGGCCCCCTTCACGAAGGCTCCGGTGAAGTTGAGTGCCAAGGATCGTTGGGGAACCAAGTGGTGCTGGCCCGATCCGGCTTTCGAGGGTGTGCTGCCCATTGACGACTCGGACATGGGATGCAGTTGCGAGGAACCCAAGTGCGAGATTCGTGAAGCGTGGACGAGGCAGATCAAGAGTATCGACATTGTGAAGGGCGATGCCATTACGGACAATGGCCAGGAGACCTTCAATCTCCTGGCCGCAAAGAAAATCGATAATGTGATCCTTTGCGGGGTGCACCTCAACATGTGTGTGCTGGGACGGCCCTTCGGGATTCGGCAGATGGTAAAGGTAGGGAAAAACGTGGCCCTCATGCGTGACATGACGGATACGATGTATAATCCGCAACGTCCCCCGGGAGTCGACCACTTCACAGGAACCGATCTGGTGGTGAAGCACGTGGAACGCTACTGGTGTCCCACCTTCACGAGCGATGCCCTGGTAGGTGGCAAACCCTTCAGGTTCGCAGAGGACAAGCGCTGAGAAGCGGCTGTAAACGTGGGCTGCATGGCCACGGGTCTAACTCGGGCCAGGGGGGTGGAAACATTGGCTCGAATTGCAGCTTAGTTTATCCATCTAAACGTGGATTCACTGGCAAAGGACTGTAATTCTTTCGGGTTTATCGGGATAACAGGATTAATCTGTGTCTAGAGCCTCGACTTTTCGGGGAAGTTGAGGCAGACACGGCGCCTGCAAATCTTTAGCCACCTAAAATTTCAATTATGTCTGACCTTTCGAAATACCGAAATATTGGCATTTTTGCGCACGTGGACGCCGGCAAGACGACCACCACGGAGCGCATTCTGAAGCTCACGGGGAAGATTCACAAGATCGGGGAGGTGCACGACGGCGCAGCCACGACGGATTTCATGGAGCAGGAGCAGGAGCGGGGAATCACGATCCAGTCGGCGGCTACCACCTGTTTCTGGAATGATCACCAGCTCAATATCATTGATACTCCGGGACCCGTGGACTTCACCATTGAGGTTTATCGTTCTCTCAAAGTGCTCGATGGCGGGGTCGGGGTATTTTGTGGATCTGGTGGAGTGGAGCCCCAATCCGAGACCAACTGGCGTTACGCCAATGAATCGGCAGTCGCTCGCCTCATCCTAGTGAACAAGCTGGACCGGGTTGGTGCTGATTTTTACCGCGTGGTTGAACAGATTAAGAATGTTCTGGCCGCGAATCCGATGGTGATGACCCTGCCCATTGGGATAGAGGATACTTTCACGGGAGTGATTGATCTTCTCACAAGGGAAGCATGGATCTGGGACGACTCGGGAGATCCGACCAGTTTTCGGATCGAGGATCCTCCGGCCGACATGGCGGAAAAGGTCGAGTACTACCGCAACGAATTGATCGAAATGGCGGTGGAGCAGGACGACGAGGTAATGGAGAAGTACCTGGAAGGGGAGGAACCGGATGTGGAGACTCTCAAACGACTTATCCGCAAGGGGACTATTGCCCTGTCCTTCTTTCCAACCTTCTGCGGATCGGCCTTTAAGAACAAGGGTGTGCAGCTGGTCTTGAATGCAGTGGTCGACTATCTTCCCGATCCAACCGAGGTTCCCTCCCAGCCTGAAATTGACATTGATGGAAATGAGACAGGCGAATTGGCAGTTGTTGATCCCGATCGTCCCCTGCGAGCCCTGGCCTTCAAGATCATGGACGACCAGTACGGAGCCCTTACTTTCACCCGGGTTTACTCCGGTCGCCTGCAGAAAGGGATGATGATCCTGAATACATTCACGGGTAAGACAGAGAGGGTGGGTCGTATCGTGGAGATGCACGCGGACGACCGTAAGGAACTGGATGAAGCGCAGGCCGGCGATATTGTTGCTCTTCTGGGGCTTAAAAATGTTCAGACGGGCCATACTTTGTGCGACGAGAAGAATCCGGCCACACTTGAGCCGATGGTATTCCCCGATCCGGTAATCTCGATGGCGATTCATCCTTCTGAAGTAGGCCAGGCGGACAAGTTGGGGGTGGCGCTTGCCAAGATGATGAAGGAGGATCCCTCTTTCCGGGTGGAAACCGATCAGGACAGCGGCGAGACCATACTCAAGGGCATGGGCGAGTTGCACCTCGATATCAAGGTAGACATCCTGAAGCGCACCTATGGTGTTGAGACGGATGTGGGCGCTCCGCAGGTGGCCTACCGTGAGACCATTACAAAGCAGATTGAGGATGCCTATACCCACAAGAAGCAAAGCGGGGGTTCGGGCCAGTATGCCAAGATCGACTATATTCTGGAGCCCCTGGAGCCGGGATCTGGATTCGAGTTCGAGTCCTCGGTAGTGGGGGGGAACGTGCCCAAGGAATTTATCCCGGCGGTCCAGAAGGGCTTCCAGCGGTCACTGGAGAAGGGTGTGCTGGCAGGGTTCCCCTGTCTCGATTTCAAGGTGACCTTGACTGACGGGGGCCATCACTCAGTGGATTCTTCGGCAGTGGCCTTCGAGTTGGCAGCCCGGGCGGCCTATCGCCAGTCGGTTCCAAAGGCATCTCCCCGGCTCCTTGAGCCCATCATGAAACTGGATGTATTCATGCCTGAGGAGAACGTGGGGGACGTAATTGGTGATTTGAACCGGCGGCGTGGAATGATTCACGCGCAGGAACGTGCCCCTACCGGCGTCCGGATCAAGGCGGAGGCTCCGCTGGGCGAGATGTTCGGATATATCGGGGACTTGCGGACCATGACCTCGGGACGGGGACAGTTTTCGATGGAGTTCTCCCACTACACTGCCGCGCCAAAGGGTATTGCGGACGAGGTAATCAAGAAAGTTGAGGAGGAGAAGGCGGCCAAGGCGAAGTAGCCTTGAGAATCAAATTCCGATTGCAGAGAGGACTCTGACCTGGTCAGGAAGCGGGTAAATTTTCTGCCAGTTCCGCGAGTTTTGCGGAGAGATAATTCTGGGCGATTTCACCGACCTCCTGCGTGGTGGGTTGTAGTCCGGATTCATGATGAAGACAGGTCGTGGTCACTCCGTCGATGCCACAGGGGGTGATTCTCAGAAAGGGTGGGAGTGATTCGGGGCGGATGTTGAGGGCGAATCCGTGCATCGTGACCCACCTGCGCACACCAACCCCTATGCTGGCGATTTTACGGTTTTCAACCCACACGCCGGTGAGACCCTCGCGGTTCTGGGCTGTAACACCGAAATCGGAAAGGGTAGCTACCAGGGCGTCCTCCAGGAGTCGGAGGTAGGTGTGTAGATCGCGTCCATAGTTTTGTAGATCGAGAATGGGATAACCGATAAGCTGCCCGGGTCCGTGATAGGTGGCCTGTCCGCCCCGGTTGATCTCGAACACAGGATGCGGAAGGTCAGAGGTTTCTCCCAGACTGCTCTGATCACGCGTCCGTCCGATCGTATAGACCGGGGCGTGTTCCATTAGAAATATTGTCTCGGAGGTCCCACCCGACCGTATTCTCCGAATGTGTTCCTCCTGAAGTTGGAGAGCGTCCTGATAGGGGACGTTGGTTCCGAGCCAGCGGGAGATCATGATGTAGAAGAGTGCTGGATTAGATGGAGTGATGTTTCCCGCTAAATTTGAGTCCGGGGAAGGGCAGCCTGCTTGAGGGGGTCGGATGCAAAGAGGTGAGCAAGGGCAATGGCGAGGGCATCAGCGGCATCATGGGGTGGGGTTTCGCTGAGGCCGAGAATGGCGCGGACCATGAAGGCTACCTGTTGTTTGTCTGCCGAACCCTTGCCTACGACAGCCTGTTTGATTTTGCGCGGAGCATACTCGTAGATATTCAGTCCATGATCGGCAGCCGCGATCAGGCTAGCGGCGCGAGCTGCTCCCATGGAAATGGCGGTGCGGTGGGATTGCACGTAGATGATTCCCTCGACCGCCACCTCGTCTGGTTCCCACTTCTCAATGATATTGCTGAGAGTGGTCCGTATTGCAGCGAGGGCCTCGGATTGTGGGAGCTTGCGGGGAAGAGAGATGATATCGAATGCAAGGGCCTGTTGTGACTGGTGGTCGCCTTCCACCACGGCAAAGCCGGTGTTTCGGATAGCAGGGTCGATGGCGAGGATGCGCATGGCTGGCTCCGCAGCCTGGGTTCAATTGGTTGATTCCTGAATCCTAAAGACCCGGATGGGAGGGAGATCACTTGCGACGTCGACCCGACGGTCGGCGGGGTCGACGGATCGGTTTGGCCGGCTTGTCATCGAGGAGAGCAGTGTAGGCATAGTCGAAATCATCCAGTTTTTTTCGCTCGATTTTGCGGTCGATAAAGCGCTCAACGGAAATTGCGAAGTCGAGTTCATCGGCGGTGAGGAGGGTGAAGGCATCACCCTCCTGCTCGGCGCGACCGGTCCGGCCGATGCGGTGGACGTAATCTTCCGCATTCTCGGGGACGCGGTAGTTGATGACATGGGTGACGTTGGAGATATCGATTCCGCGGGCAGCGACGTCGGTTGCAACGAGAACTTCGAAGAGGCCCTCCTTGAAGCCCTTGAGAGCCTTCATACGGTCACTCTGTCTGATATCAGAGTGCATGACCGCGACCTTATCATGACCCTTTTGCCTCAGGAGGCCAGAGACGGAGTCGGCCTCCTTGCGAGTACGGGTGAAGATCATGACACTGTGGAAGTCAGTTTTCTCAAGGAGGGAGAGAAGCAAGTCATCCCTCTGAGTCATGGAGACAGGGTAAAAAGCATGGGTCACGGTGGAGGGCACCGCGCGACGGGCGATTTCAACCTCTATCGGATCCTTAAGACACCACTCGGCGAAGGTTTGAATGGCCGGAGGCATGGTGGCGGAGAAGAAGAGTGTCTGGCGTTCGTCCCAGGGACAGAGATTAACGATCTTGCGCACGTCAGGCAGAAATCCCATGTCCAGCATGCGATCGACTTCGTCAAGGATCAGTATCTTCATTTCACCGAAACGCATAGTGCCGCGGTAAAAGAGGTCGATCAGGCGCCCAGGGGTGGCGACCACCACATCGGCGCCCCGTTCGAGTTGTTCAACCTGCTTTCCATAGCCTACGCCGCCGTGGAGGAGAGCCACTCGGAAGCCAGTGTGCTTTCCGTAATGTTCAAACGATTCAGCCACTTGATGGGCGAGTTCACGGGTGGGTTCGAGCACGAGACACTGGGGCTTTCCCACCGGATCAAGTTTGCTGAGGATGGGCAGGGCGAAGGCGGCTGTCTTCCCAGTGCCGGTCTGCGAGGCCCCGATAACATCACGGCCGGCAAGGATGAGCGGTATCCCTTGCTCCTGGATAGGAGTAGGATTGGTGTAACCGGACTCCTCAATGGCCTTCAAGACCTCTTCCGAGAGCCCAAGCTCCGCAAATGACATGGCGCTAGGTAGAGGCAGCTGAGAATGGGGTCAAGGGCAATGCCTTGTCCTCTTGAGAGAGGGAATTACATGATTGGTGCAGAACGTCTGGTCATTCTGACGGGGTCAGGCTATAGTTCAGCCTATGTCGGAGCTCTTGCACTATGGTGGTCCAGTTCTCTGGCTCCAGTTGGCCCTCGCGTTTCTCGCGATTGTCTACATCATGGAGCGTTTTCTTTATTTCCACGGAGTTCGGGTCAACTCGGCCGACTTTCTTCTGGGCATTTCGAATCATTTGCGCCGCAAGGCCTTTGCGGAGGCGATCCACGAGGCGGACCGGGTCCCTGGGCCTGTTGGTCGGGTGGTGCACAGCGTCCTGATCCGCCATCACATGGAGCGCAAGGATCTGCGTGAGATCGCAGATGAAGCGGTGTGCATGGAAGTGCCCCGGATCGAGAAGAATTTGCGTGCGCTTCTCGGGATCGCGTTGGTTGCACCCCTTGCCGGGTTGCTCGGAACCTCCCTGGGACTGATTGACGTTTTTACCGAAATCAACGAGGCCGAAGGGGAGATCGCCCATGCCAGCCTTGCGGGGGGAATCTTTGAGAGTCTCGTAACGACTGCGGCGGGTCTCTGTATAGCAACCTGCTCCTATGTGTTCTACCTGACCATGCTGGGGAAGGCCAAACGGTTGCTTTATCGGTTGCAGCGGAGTGGGATTGAGGTTGTAAATCTCATAGTCGATGCCCGTTCCAATTCGGAGATTGTTTCTTTCCGGGAAGAAGTTGAAGCACGGAAGGAGAAGGAGCGGGAATCGCGAAGCGGCGAATAGTGAAGGCCAAGATTTCACTCCCGGAGAGACCCTCGGCCTTGTATCTTCTGGCGGTACTGGACCTACTCGTAGTTCTCTTGATCTTTTTCGCACTTATTCCGGCAGTGGCCGAGCAGGCCGGAATGCCCCTGAAGAAGATGAAGTTCAGTTCACGAATGGATACTATCGCTCCCGGAAAGCGTGTGAGCCTCTTCGGTCGGAGCGGACCGCAGCCACGTTTTCATCTTGGAAGGAATCCGATCGATTTCGAGGATCTTGTAGATGAATTGAGTCGGCTCAAGGAGGAGCGAGGGATCGAAATTCTGGTGGCCGTGTTGGATGAGGATATGAAGTTTGGACTGGTGAGCGAACTTGAAAGAGTGGCAGACCAGGTGGGGATCGAGGTGATTCTGGCTGGAAGATTTGAAATGGAGAAAACCGGCTTTCGGAACCTGAGGGAGGATCCTCCTAAGTCAGGAACAGGAGGGGATCAGGATGGAACGCAGGAGTAAGTGTCTCCGCACGGTGCAGGACCAGGAGGCGGGACTGCTGTTTCGCTGGCGCATCGGACGGGGTTCGGTCCGGCGAACGATAGTGGCGGTTGTTCTGGCGGCAGTGATTTACGGGGTGGGGATCCTGCTCGTCCGGGTGGAAGGTTCGCAGGAAGTTCGGATTGGTCGGGAGGCGGCCCGGGTTACTGTGCTTACGCCTGGCAGCGAAGCGTCACGGCGATGGTTGGCATGGGCCCGTCGGGAGGCGCCTTATTTGGATCGGTGGGAGCCGATTATAGATGAGACACTGCGGGGTCGAATGAAAGAGATCGAAGCTGTCCTGCTTGCAGAGACAAGGCATGAGGCTCTGCTCCATCCATTGGAAGAGAGGGTAGTTGAGAGCAGACTGCCTCCAATTCTTGACCCGATTCGGCCGCGGCTTCCGCAGTTGAAGGGGAGGCCAGCACGGGTGAAAGCTTTAATTGAAGTGGAAGGGCATATCATTGCCGAGGCTGATGAGGCCCTTCGAGAGCGTTGGGGGGATTCTTCCCCAACTAGTCCGGTTGGGGATCTGCTTGCGGAAGGACAGGCTGGACCTGAAGGGGTGCGACCGCGGGAATTGCTCGGACTGGAGCGTCGCTTCCTTGTGAGCGTCAATCGGCGTGGTGTGATAGAAACTTGTCAAGTGCTCGACCCTGATGACCAGAAGTTGGATGACCTGCTGGCGCGCTGGCTGCGGGGGCAGCGGATGAAACCGGGTAAAGATGAACTGCTCTGGGGGGAGATTCGTATACGTGTACGCGGGTTGCGCGGAGAGGAAAGGCCACAAGGGACAGACCAGAAATGATCGAGTTGGATATACCGCAGTTCTGCGCATTGATTCTTTTCACGGTAGCGGTGGTGGTAGGATTGGGGGTTCTTGTGGATGAACTTCGCGAGCGGCACATGGATAAAGAGGTGCGTCGGAATATCCTGCGATGCCGTATTTGTGGGACAGCCTACCGGAAGCAGGGTCAGGATGTGGTCCAGCCTTGCCCTGAATGTTCCAGTCTCAACCCATGTAGACGTGATCGTCGATTGGGATGAGACTTGCGTAACTGCGTTCATCGGTTTAGGGAGGTTCGGGTCCGCAAGGGCCACGACGATCTTATGTCTGAACGCAGAGTTGTAGTGACCGGCATCGGTGCCATCAGTCCTCTTGGGCATGATCTGCCTGCCACATGGGAAGGACTGAAGGAAGGCCGCTCCGGCATTGGAAAGATTGAGCAGTGCGATACATCAGATTTTCCCTGCCAGATCGCCGGGGAGGTAAAGGGGTTTGATCCCAAGCCCTTCTATGCCAATCCGAAGGATGCGCGCCGGTCGGATCGTTACACCCAGTTTGCTCTTCCTGCCGCCCGGATGGCGCTTAACGATAGCGGAATGGATCCTGAGGCGGTGGATAAGACCAGAGTCGGGGTGATGGTCGGGAGCGGGATTGGAGGGCTACATACGCTGGTTGAGCAGCACACTATCCTTATGGAAAAGGGGCCAGCGCGGGTAAGCCCGTTTGTGATTCCGATGATGATTGCGAATATCGCAACCGGAATGATTTCGATGGAGTACGGTTTTGGAGGCCCCAACATGTCAATCGTTACGGCCTGTGCCACAGCTAACAACTCGGTGGGTGAAGCTTGGCGCATTATCAAGTTTGGGGACGCGGATGCTATCCTTGCTGGGGGGGCGGAGGCTTCGATCCGGGATATGGGACTGGCCGGCTTTAGCAACATGCGGGCCCTGAGTTGTCGAAACGACGAACCGGAGCGTGCCTCGCGACCGTTTGACGTAGATCGTGACGGGTTTGTGATGGGAGAAGGAGCAGGAGTAGTGATGCTGGAGGACCTGGAACACGCCTTGAAACGCGGTGCGCGGATTTACGCGGAACTGGCTGGTTATGGTGTGAGCGCCGATGCCCATCACCTGAGTGCGCCATCACCCGATGGAACAGGTCCTGCTCGTGCGATGCAGATGGCGATGAAGCATGCGAAGGTGAATGCTGAGGATGTCGATTATCTGAATGCCCACGGAACCTCTACGCCGCTGGGAGATATTGCGGAGACCGTGGCTATCAAGGTGGCTTGTGGGGATCACGCTACCAATGGGTTGGCAGTGAGTTCCACCAAATCGATGACCGGTCACCTTCTGGGAGCCACCGGGGCCATTGAGCTTGCGGCCTGCATCATGTCGATCTGTGAAGGTGTAATTCCTCCCACCATTAATCTGGAGAACCAGGACCCTGAATGCGATCTCGACTATGTCCCGAATGAGGCACGCGAGGCGAAGATCAAGGTAGCAGCGAGTAATGGTTTCGGTTTTGGGGGTCACAACGCAACCCTGATCGTCAAGGCCTTCGACGGGTAGGAGAGGTTTTCAGTATTCTCTCGGGATCGGAAGCCGGTCCATGTGAGGAGAAAGGCTCAGTCTTATTCTCAGGGTGGCAGCTCTGAGAAAAACGAGAATATTACGCCCCTCGATAAAAAGGAAGAGGGGATGCGGTCCAGGGGGGCACTTCAGGAAGGATCGTCCTGGGAGGAATGAGCGGCAGCAGCGGCCGCGGCCTTGCGCTCTTCGATTTTCTTCTCGGTTGCTTCCGAGATATACCGCCAGCGTACGCGGTTGCGTTTGATAGCGGTGCGGGCCTTACGTCGTTTGCGTTCGATCGGCGTTTCAAAGGCGCGTCGGCGCCGCATTTCTTCGATAATCCCTTCCGTATCGAGCTTGGTCTTCAACCGCTTGAGGGCCCGATCGACAGACTCGCCCTTCTTTAGCTGGATACCGCGATCGTGACTCTTTGCCATGGGAATTGATAGATTCGCCCCTTTTCAGTGGGGGCGCGGAGCCTAGGTAGGGTCAGTGGGGTCGTCAAGCGGAGATTTTACGTCTCTCAGTGGGCATTTCAGGCGACAAGAGTAATGTTCAATGTCTGCTCATTAACTAACCCTGGCGCCCACAGCAGACCTTGTATTTCTTTCCCGATCCGCAGGGGCAGGGTTCGTTGCGTCCGACCTTGATGCTTGGCCGGCGTTTGGGGATGTTAAGTTTGAGCTGGCCTCCATCACCCTGAGCTCCGCCAGGTCTGCCGGCAGGTCCGGAGGTGGCCAGATTGCCGGGACCGATTTCCGATGCGCCGTCCTTCTGGTCGTTCATTTCGAAGGGGAGATCATGCAGGAACTGCTCGAACTTTTCGAGATTGGTAGTGCTCCGGAAGAGATTGTTGAGGATCTCACTCTCGATTCTGTCCCAAAGACTGACGAACAGATTGTAGGCCTCGTTTTTATACTCAACGAGGGGGTCTTTCTGACCCTGTGCTCTCAGGTGCACGCCGTCCCGCAGGGCGTCCATGTTGTAGAGGTGCTCCTGCCAGAGTCGGTCGATGGCCACCATGATGATGTGGCGCTCGAGCTGGTCCAGGAGGGCAGGGTCTTCTACCTGGACCTTGAGCTCATAGGCGGTTTTCACTTTCTCGATGAGAAGATCGCTGACTTCTTCGGGCTCCTTCTCCTCAAAGGTCTCGGGAGAGCGGCTAAGGTGGATAGGGAAAGTCGTATTAGCCCAGCCGATCAGCTCATTGTAGTCAGGCGATCCCTCGTCTCCTCCGAGGAGGTAGCTGTCGACATGGACCGGAATGACCTTGTCGACGATTTCGTATAGGAGTTCGCGGGGATCTTCCGAGGTAAGCACCTCATTGCGATAGCCATAGACGGCGGCGCGCTGACTGTTCATCACATCGTCGAAGTCGAGCACGTACTTTCGACGGCGATAGTGCAGCTGTTCCACTCGTTTCTGAGCAGTCTCCACGGATCGATTGAGCCAGCGGTGTTCGAGGGCTTCTCCATCTTCCATGCCGAAGCGCTCCATCATGCTGGTCATGCGCTCGGCTGCTGCAAAGTTGCGCATGAGATCGTCTTCAAAGGAAATGAAGAACTGCGAGGCGCCCGGGTCACCCTGGCGGGCACAGCGTCCGCGCAACTGGCGGTCGATGCGCCGTGATTCGTGACGTTCGGTGCCCACCACCATGAGGCCGCCGACATCGGGAACTCCCTCAGCGAGTTTGATATCGGTTCCACGACCGGCCATGTTTGTGGAAACAGTTACGGAACCCTTCTGTCCTGCCCTGGTCACGATTTCGGCCTCTTGCCGGTGGTACTTGGCATTAAGAACAGCGTGCGGAATCTTGGCGCGCTTCAGCATACGTGAGAGCGTCTCAGATGCATCAACAGAAGCGGTTCCCACGAGGACGGGTTGGCCCTTCTGGTGGCAGGTTTGGATGCTGTTGACGACCGCATTGTACTTTTCCCGCCGTGTCTTAAAGACCTGATCGTTGAAGTCCTCCCGCTGATTAGGCTCGTTCGTAGGAATGGGCAGGACGTCGAGATGATAGATGTCCGAAAACTCGGCTGCTTCGGTTTCAGCAGTTCCCGTCATCCCCGCCAGCTTTTCGTAAAGGCGGAAGTAGTTCTGGATCGTGATGGTAGCGTAGGTCTGTGTTTCACGCTCAATTTCGACGCCCTCCTTGGCTTCCACCGCCTGATGGAGTCCGTCGGACCAGCGGCGGCCAGGCATCTCGCGACCGGTATTCTCGTCCACGATGACAACCTTGTTGTCCTGCAGGACATACTCGACATCCTTCTCAAAGAGGCAATAGGCCTTCAGAAGCTGGGAAATGGAATGCATCTTTTCGCCTCGCCGGTCGAGATGCTCCTCTATCTCTTTCTTGGCTTCCTGGGCGGCCTTTTCATCGAGATCAGGGTTGGCATCGATCTCTGCAAACGCCTCGGCGAGATCGGGCAGGATAAAAGCTTCCGGATCGTCAGGGGAGAGATATTCCCTGCCCATTTCCATGAGGTCGGCATCGTGGCCCTTCTCGTCGATGGTGAAGTAGAGTTCCTCCTTTACTGCGAAGAGCTCCTTCTTCTGCGCGTCCTGGTACATGGAAAGCTCACTCTTCTGCACGAGACGGCGCAGGTCAGGATCTTCCATCAGGCGCATAAGTTGGCGGTTGCGCGGCTGGCCGAGCTTAATCTTGAAGAGTGCACGTCCCGCCTCGTCATCTTCACCATCATCCAGGTGCTTCTTGGCCCGGGCGGCCAGTTCGTTGCAGAGGACATTCTGGCGTTTGACAAGTTGTTCCACGAGCGGCTTATGTCGGACATATTGCTCGGTGGAGGAGTTCATCACGGATGGGCCGGAGATGATGAGCGGGGTACGCGCCTCGTCGATGAGGATGGAGTCGACCTCATCGATGATGGCGAAATAGTATGTGCGCTGCACCTGCTCATCGCGCGAAGAGGCCATTCCGTTGTCGCGAAGATAGTCGAATCCGAATTCGGAATTGGTGCCGTAAGTGATGTCGTAGTTGTACTGTTCGCGGCGAGCTGGCGGGGGTTGCTGGTTCTGGATGCATCCCACGGTAAGACCGAGGAACTTGAACACCGCACCCATCCACTCGGAGTCGCGTCGGGCCAGGTAATCATTGACCGTGACCACATGCACGCCAAGCCCGGTCAGGGCATTGAGGAAGACTGGGAGGGTCGCAACCAAGGTCTTTCCTTCCCCGGTCCGCATTTCCGCGATCATTTTGCGGTGGAGGGCAATTCCTCCGATTAGTTGCACATCAAAATGCACCATGTCCCACTCAACAGGCTGGTCACAGACCTCAATCGTCTCCCCAACGAGGCGCCGGGCGGCGTTCTTTACCACCGCAAACGCCTCGGGAAGAATCGAATCAAGATATTTACGGCGCAGGTCTGGAAACCGCTCCTCAATCTGGCGAAAGGTCTCCTTGGCATTCTCGATGGCCTCGGGATCGGCGTCCACCCGGTCGGGAAGAGTCGGGAATTCCTTTTGCAGGGAAGTGAGGCGTTCCCCGATCCTGGTAGCCATCTCGGCGAGTTGTCCAGGATCCATCTGTTTGATTTCACGCTTAGTGGCGGTCTCCAGGGGGAGGTAGCGGTGAAGGTGATTCTGCCAGCCCGCGACCTTCTCCAGGATGGCCTCGTGGGACTCTTCCTGAAGGGCCTCCTCGATCTTGTTGATTTTGGCCACTACCGGCCACATGCGCTTTAATTCACGCTGATGTTTCGATCCGACGATCTTCTGGAGGATCCACTTGATCATGAGGGGGGAGAGCCGTTGAGAGAATGATGCTTAAAGCGACGGGTTCCATACACGGAGGGAGCGCCAAGGGCAAGGCGCGGTGTAGTTAGAATCCGTATTTGCAAGGTGCCATTGGGTGGGACTTCGGGTGGTGGTCCGAAAAGTATTCACTCGGAAGCTTCAAGCTAGCCCAGCTGCCAAGGATTTGCGTGAGCGACGGTCGAAAATTAGAAAATGAGATGTTCTGTAACTGGCTCTGGAAGGTGACTGCTGATTACGCAGGAGGGCCTATATGCTCACTGCGTTAAAGCCACCGTCGACGACCATTTCGATGCCGGTAATGAAACCGCCTGCCTTGTTGGAGGCGAGCAGGAGAGTGGCGCCGATCAGTTCATGGGACTCGCCGAAGCGTTCCATCGGCGTATGACCCATGATTTGAGCCACGCGGTCGGGAGTAAGGACCTTCCGATTTTGCTCGGCCGGAAAGAAGCCGGGAACCAGGGTATTGACGCGGATCCCGTTAGGTGCCCATTCACGGGCCAGGTTACGGCTGAGGTTGTGTACTGCCCCCTTGGAGGCCGAGTAGGTGAATACCCGGGAAAGGGGATTGAGGCCCGAAATCGACCCCAGATTGATAATGGAGCCCTTTACGTTATGTTCGATAAAATAGGACCCAAAGCTCTGACAGCCACGGAGAACGCCGGCCAGGTTGATGTCGATGATACGTGCGAATTCGTCCTCCGTGATGTCGAGCACGGGGGTGGGGGAGTTCACTCCCGCCCCATTGACGAGGATGTCGGCCCGGCCGCATTCGGAAAGCACCTCGTCACGCAGGGCATCGAGGGCGGCCCGACATCCCACGTCGGCGGCAATGAAGCGGGATTTCCCACCCTTTTCCTCGATAGAAGCCATACGGGCAGTCGCTTTCTCCTCGCTCCGACCCACGAGCACCACCTCGGCGCCTGCTTGCGCCAGTCCTTCACTCATTGCGCCACAGAGTTCACCGGTGCCACCGATCACGACTGCGACTTTCCCGTCGAGGGAGAAGAGTTCGGAGAGAAATTCGGACATGGAGAGCGGGTTCTAGAGAGGGTGGGAGGCAAGGTCAACTGCAGGGGGCCAAGGGCTGGAGGTATGTCCAGTAATTCCCGGGCGGGGCGATCTTTATTTCCCGGAACAAGCGGGAACGGAGTTGGCATGACGGAGATTTCGCGGGTGGCGAATCGCGAAAGACTGGATTTTAAAAATGTTTCAGGTTTCCAAATCTTATTCAGCTAGTTTGGAATATATCGTAGGCTTCGCGATTATTTGCCACAATATCTTGTTAAACTCCCCTTCTTTGCTTGCCCACTTCAAGCCCCCTCTCTAGCTTTTTGGCAGGCCATACGTATTCATCTCCCGGATGCATCTTAAATCCCTCGTTCTCCAAGGTTTCAAGTCATTTGCTGAACGCACCACCTTCGAATTTCATGAGGGGATCACGGGCATAGTTGGCCCCAACGGATGCGGGAAATCCAATGTGGTGGACGCCGTGCGATGGGTGCTGGGAGAAACCTCTGCCAAGGCCCTGCGGGGGGGAGAGATGGCAGACGTTATCTTCAATGGCACTGATAAGCGCAAGGCGCTCCCCATGGCGGAGGTCAGCCTCAATCTCACGGATTGCGAGGATGCTCTTAAGACCGATTTCCATGAGGTGGCTATCACGCGCAGGGTCTTCCGGGATGGCAAATCCGAATACCGCATCAATGACAGGCTGTGCCGTCTCCGTGATATCCACGAACTCTTCATGGATACCGGAATCGGGCAGGCTGCCTACTCCATCATGGAGCAGGGTAAGATCGACCTGCTCCTGAGTGCGAAACCCGAGGATCGCCGTCAGGTATTCGAGGAAGCTGCCGGGATCACGAAATTCAAGAGGGAGAAAAAGGAGGCCTTGCGCAAACTGGAATACACCGAGGCGAATCTCCTGCGGGTCAATGATGTTCTGGAGGAGCAGGCCCGGCGGATCAACTCCCTTAAGCGTCAGGTTGCCAAGGCACGGCGTTACCAGGCTCTCGCCAACGACGTTAAGATTCTCGATACCCATCTCTGCCACAAGCGTTTCAGCGAACAGGCGGCAGGGAGGGAGGAACTGGTGAATTCACTGAAATCTATCGAGAAGCAGCGGGGATCATTGGAGTTGACCCTGCCCGAGGTCGAAATGGAAGTGGTGGGGGCACGCGACAAGGCCACCAATCTGGAGAGTGAACTCTCGGAACTGCGGCAACGTCTTTCCAGTCACAATAACGCTTCTCACGCGGCAGAGAGTCGGATTCGTTTCAACGAGGAACGCTGCAAGGAATTGCGGGAGCGCATTGAGACCAATCGCGACGATCTCAATGTGGCCGAAGAGAAGCTCGCACAGCAGGAACTGGATTTCAGTGTTTCAAAGGAGGAACTCGATACGTTGCTCAAGCGCATCGAGGAACGGGATCAGGATCTCGCACAGAAAACCGCCCTGGTCGATGAACTGGTGAACCAGCGTCAGTCCAGCGCCAGGGGGTTGCACGAGGGGCGGGAGGAAGCGAAGCGGTTGGAGGCCGCATTGGCTGCTGCAGAAGCCCGTATTGAGAGTGCGGAAGCCTCGTCTGCCGCGAATCGTGATCGACTCCGTCGTCTCAGGGAGGAGGAAGAAGTGCTGCAGGTCGAAATCGGGGAACTGCAGACCACCGAGGGAGAGTTGAAGGGTAAGATTGCTGAGGAAGAAGAGCGGACGAGGCAGATCGAAGAACAGAAACTGGCGGAGGAACGCTCCTTTCAGCATGCCCGGGGGGACCTGGAGGCCTGTCGAGAGCGGCGCTCTGAACTGGATCGGGACCTGACTGCACGGCGCTCCCGGTTGGAGTTGTTGCAACAACTCCTGGCGCGGGGTGAAGGCCTTAAGGAGGGGACCCAGAGTGTGTTGGCTGGACTGGACGACCCGCACCTGATCAAACCGGGCCTGCGAGGAGTGCTGGGAAGCAAGTTGCAGGTACGGGGTGGTTTCGAGCGAGCGGTGGAAGGAGCGCTGGGCTCTAACCTGGAAGCGATCCTGGTCCGCGATGCTGAATTGGCTGATGCCATCCTGGATCGTCTGGCGCAGAGCGGTCAGGGAGAAGTTTCTATCATTGCACCGGATTGGGTGACCCCGGAGTATGATAGACAGTTAATGACCGTGCCGGAAGGGGCGGAATGCTGGGTCGCTGACTGTGTGGAGTCAGAGGAGGAAGTCGGGTCCATCGTGGCAAAGTTACTGGAAAATATTCTGGTGGTGCGGGACCGTGCAGCAGCCCATGTGCTGCGCTCGCAAAATCCCGCCTGGTCCTGCGTGACCCTGGACGGTGAAATCTTGCGTCCGGAGGGAATTTTCCGGGGAGGCCGGGCTGCTGGGGAAGCCGGAAAGTCCATGCTGGAACGGCGGAAGGAGGTCGACGAGTTGGAGGAGGAGGTGAAACATCTCGGGTCTGTCCTGCATGAGGAGAGCGACAAGGTGCTTTCGCATGAGCACCGTTCCAACGAATTACAGGCCTCGGCAGAGCAGGCCAAGGACCGCTTGCAGCGGCAGCAGGTGGAGCTCTCCACTTTGCATGGTCGTGCTTCGCTGGCGGTTCAGGAGGTGAGTTCCTTCGAGAGCAAGTTGGCCAATGTTACGCGGGAGCAGGAGGAAATTCAGGCGCGCGAGGAGAGCGCCAATGAGGCCCGGGTTAGTCTGGAGAGCGACTTGAGCGAGGTTCGGGGACGATTGGAAAAGGTGGAGAGTGAGATCAACCGTCTGAGCATGGAGCTTGAGGAACTGAGTCGACGTGAAACCGAGGAGCGTGAGGAACAGGGGAAATTGCAGACCGCGCTGGCGGTTGAACGCCGCGCCCGGGAAGCAGCTGAACAACAACAGGTTCCTATTCAGACGCGAATCGGGGAATTACACGAGCTCAATACCCGTCGCCTTGCCGAGATTGAGGAGTTCGAACGACGCATCAGGTCAGCAGAGCAGGAGGATGAGGGGTTGCAGGAGGAGATTGCGGAGCGCGGCCGGCAGGGAGGCAAGGTGGAGGCAGAACTAAATGATGCCGGAGGGCGCCGGGGACAACTTCAGCAGGCAATTAACGCCGCGGAGGCTTCCCTTTCCGATTTGAGGCACAAGATCGACCAGTTGGGCGAACAGAGGGGAAAGGAGGAGGTAGCCCTGGCCAAGATTGAGATGCAGTTGGAGAAACTCCTGGAGAGTGTGATGGAGCGCTACCAGGTGGACTTGCAGACTTTTGAACCCGATTCGCACACGCTCCTCACATGCATGATGGAGCAGCGTAAGGCGATGAGAGCCCTGGAGAAACGCCGGGCTACCCTGGCGTCAAAGGCGGATGATGAGGGAAAGGTATCTCCTGATGCAAGTGAAGAGGGAAGCAGTGAGGGTGTGGATATCGATCAGGAGGAGGTATCCGCACAACAGGAAGAAGAGTTGGCCAGCATTGCCGGGCGCGTGGAAGAAGAACTGGAGAACATCGAACTTGAGGATGGTCCCGAGTGGAACTTCATCGAGATCGCGGTAGCTGAACTCCGGGGTAAGCTTGACAGCATGGGTCCGGTCAACATCGATTCCATCGATGAATATGAGGAGTTGGAAGAGCGCCACAATTTTGTGAAGGGGCAGCACGACGATCTCGTGATCGCCAAGGAAGAGCTCCTCAATGTGATTGAAAAGATCAACACCGAGACGACCATCCTCTTTGCAGAGACCTTTGAGCAGGTGCAGACCAACTTCCGGAAGATGTTCAAGGAGCTTTTCGGATCCAACGCGAGGGCCGACCTCATCCTGCTGGACGAAGGAGATCCGCTCGACTGCGGAATCGAGGTTATAGCCAAGCCCCCGGGCAAGAAACTGCAGTCAATCACTCTGCTTTCCGGGGGCGAGCGTTCCATGACAGCGGTTGCCCTGCTCTTTTCAATTTACATGGTGAAGCCCAGTCCGTTTTGCGTGCTGGATGAGTTGGATGCTCCGCTTGATGAATCGAATATCGGGCGCTTCCTTAAAGTGCTTGATCGCTTCGTGGAGCAGAGTCAGTTCATTATAGTGACCCACAACAAGCGGACCATGAATCGTGCGGATGTGATGTACGGGGTGACCATGGAGGAGTTTGGAGTATCAAAGCCCGTAGGGATGCGTCTCACCGCGGCCGATGTGGGGAGAGGGAAGGCAAAGGGAGCGGCTTCGCGTGCAGCCCAGAAATTGGACGGGGAGGAATGAGGTAGACAGGCCTCTCCAGGCCTGCCGACGGCCTTGAGGGAGGAGCAATGTTGCCTTGGATGAGGGAGCAGTCAGCCGAGGAGTAGACTGCTGTGGCTGACTGATGCAGAGAAGGACTCCATGCGGTCTAGAAGGGAAGTTTGGGTCCTCCCTTTCCGTCCATGCCGCCCATGAGGTCTTCCATCCCTCCCATGTTGCCACCCCCGAGGGCGCCAAGTTGATTCATCATGTTCTTCATCTTACCTTTCGATTTCATCATCTTGCGCATCATGCCGAACTGTTTGAGGAGTTGATTGACCTCAAGGAGGGTGCGACCGGATCCGCTGGCGATTCGTTTCCGGCGTGTACCCTTGATGATCTCGGGTCGGGTGCGCTCCCTGGGAGTCATGGACAGGACGATGGCCTCCATGTGCTTGATGCGATTTGAGTCGAGAGCGCCGGTGGGCAGTTGCTTCTTGATCTTGTTGAAGCCGGGGAGCATGCCGAGCAGACCTTCAAGGGGGCCAAGATTCTGCAGCATCTTCATCTGCTCAAGGAAGTCGTTGAAATCAAAGCGCCCCTTTTCAAGTCGTTTGGCGGCCTTGGCAGCCTTCTCCTCGTCAAGGTGCTCGGCGACCTGCTCGACCATTGAGACGGTGTCTCCCATATCGAGGACACGGCCCGCCATGCGGTCAGGATGAAACTCATTGAACTGGTCGAGTTTTTCCCCTTCGCCCACATATTTGATGGGGCACCCGGTGATCGCGCGCATGGAAAGGGCTGCGCCGCCGCGGGCGTCCCCATCGAGTTTTGTGAGAACGATCCCGCTGAGGGTGACCGCCTCATCGAAGGTCTGCGCAACCTTGACGGCTTGCTGGCCGGTGGCTGCATCCGCAACGAGGAGGGTCTCATTGGGCTTGAGGAAGCTGTGGAGGTTCTGGAGTTCCTTGACGAGGGACTGATCGACCTCCTGACGGCCCGCAGTATCGAAAATAATGCAGGATCCCGATTGCCGCTCCGCCCACTTCAGGGCTGCCTTTGCTACTTTCACTACGTCCTTCTCTCCTGCTTCCGGCGTATAACAGGGAACGTCGACCTGCTCCGCAATGGTGGCAAGTTGGTCAATGGCAGCGGGACGGTAGAGGTCGCAGGCAACGAGGAGCGGTCGACGCCCTTCCTTTTTCAGACGGAGAGCGAGCTTTCCTGCGGTGGTGGTTTTTCCCGCACCGTTCAGTCCGCAGAGAAGAATGCGGGCGGGAGGATTGAGATCGAGCGGAGCCTGGTCGCCGCCAAGGAGGGCAGTTAATTCGTCATGAAAGATTTTGACGATCTGCTCACCGGGCTTGATTGACCTGAGGACATCTTCACCCACGGCCTTCTTCTTGACGTTCTCGATGAAGGTCTGGGCCACCTTGTATTCGACATCCGCTTCAAGGAGAGCAAGGCGGATTTCACGGAGGGCATCGGAGATGTTCTTTTCAGAAATACGGCCCACGCCCCGGAGGTTCCGGAAGGTCTTGTCGAGCTTATCGCCGAGTGCAGAGAACATAGGGAAGCGATGAATGGGTTATGATTCCTGAGAAGCAGGGGGATCGCAGAAAGATATGATGAGGAGGCATGGCTTCTTCGTTGAAGCCGGGATGAAGGGGATGGTGGGCAAGCGAGGTTTTGCGTTCTTAAGGGCAATAACTCAATAACGAATACCTTTTACCTACTCCTCTGCCCCGGCCTGATAGGCTGCCTCACGTTCTATCAAAAAGCTCCAGCGCATGGGGGATTCGTATTTGGTCCGCCCCTTCAGACGCCACTGCATATTCACTTCGCATACGCGGTGGCGCAGGCGGCGGTTGACGGTCCAGATGAGGCGGGAAGTGGTGGGATCAAACTTGTGTTTTACCCTGCCGAAACCGGATACGCGCATGACAATGGTTTCAGGATCAAGGTTTTTCACGCCGGACAGGTCAGCGCTGATGGAGGGGAGCCGTGACTCGATCCGGCTGCCGGGTTCAGGCACGACGGGATGCGGAGTGGTTTGGACAACGGCACCCGCTACTGCCTCCGCGCCGAGGATTGACTTGAAGGTGGTGGCTTGCTCGAAGTGAAGATCGGAATTTCCGTGAATTATATAGCGGGGGAGGCGTCGGTTATCGAGATCCCTCCGAACCTTCCCGGGCAGGACGGTGAAGAGGTAGTCGTATCCAAATTCTTCCGCCATGGGATACATGCTCTCGGTGTAATAGCCGCCGGGATAGGCGTAGGTAGTAATGTCCTGTCCGAACTTTTCTTCCAGAAAGCGCTTGGACTCGCCAAACTCCCGACGAAGGAACTTTTCATAGGCTTCGTCTCCCTTCCTGGCGTGGTATTTGACTGTACCGGGGAAGGGGTGAGACACGGAGTGACTTCCGATGGTGCAGCCATGTTTTTGCATCTCCTTGATCATGGCGGTGGTGAGGGCGCGCCCTCCACCGTCGACGTAGTTCTTGTAGAGGTAGACAGTGAAGGGAAACCTGTATTCCTTCAGGATAGGAAAGGCTTCTGTATAGACCGACTTCCAGCCATCGTCTATGGTGAGAACCACCGAGCGGGGTGGGATGAACTTGGTGCCTTTTTTCCAGGCCAGGAAATCACGCAGGGGAATCACAGGGAGTCCAAGATTCTTGAGAGCCTCCATCTGCTTGCGAAAGGTCGCTGTCCGAATGCGCATCTGTGAGGGCGCGAGGGTGGAGGAGAATTCGTGGTAGCCCAGAATGGAGACGCGAGTTCCGTCGTCCTTGGGGAGGAGGGGCAGGGTTCCCCTCGGAGCAGGAATTGCACCAGCAGGAGGGCCTGTTTGCTCCTGGGCGGGGGAGAAGTCCGCGACGGGAAGGAGGAGGGCGGGGAGAAAGGCGCGGAGGAGCATCTTCGGGAGGCTTCCGAAGGTAGCAGGTTGGACGGGATTTTCCAGAGATTTGGATAACACCGACCGATGGGATAGCCCGCGGGAGCGTGGCTACCCTTTCCACGGTTTCCTGTCGGATTACCCCCCCCGCGCCGGGTTGACCTGGGCTTCGAGGTTGGCGTCGAGAAGTTCGCGGCGGAGGTTGGTCCCCCGCATGCGGCTCCAGATAAGGACGATGGGCGAGGCGACGAAGATGGAAGAATAGGTTCCCACCACAACACCGATCATGATGGCGAATGAGAAGGCCTTGAGGGCGGCCCCTCCAAAGATGAAGAGAACCAGGACTGCCATGAATGTGGTCAGGGAGGTCAGGATGGTCCGGGACAAGGTCGCATTAATGGCGAGGTTCATGACGCTCTCCACCTCACCACGCTTCATGCGGAGCGTTTCCCGGATCCGGTCAAAGACCACGATGGTATCGTTGATGGAATATCCTGCAATGGTAAGAAAGGCTCCCACATGGATAAGGGAGAGTTCCTGCCCGGCCAGGACCACGATGCCGATACAGATGAGGACATCGTGAAAGAGGGCGGCAAATGCGCCCACTGCAAAGGAGAATTCGAAGCGGACGGTGATGTAGATGAGAATACCCACGAGGCCAATTCCGAGGGCGATGAGGGAATTAACAAGGAAGTCTGCTCCGAGACTGGCTTCGACGGTATCCCGGGAGGAATCATACTTCCATGGTTCTTCCGGGGCGCCACCTTCGCCGGTGTCGGGAGCGGGATTCAGGACCCCGGGATCTGCCTTGAGGCTGAGAATATCGATTTTATCCCTCAGGGTATTCACGATCTTTTCGGCGTCCTCGTCCGCGCAGCGGATTGAAAGAATTTCTGAACTGTCAGGAGCAGGGAGAGTTTCATTTTGAATGATGGGAGCTTTCTTGAGGTCGAGGTCTCCGAGGGCGGCGGTGGCTTCCGATTCAGGGACCCTGTCCTGCTGGGTCTGGAACTGGATCAGGGCACCACCTGCGAAGTCGATGCCGAGGGCGTTTTCACGCTTGAGGCCGACCAGGAGAAGACTGCCGGCGAGACCGGCCACGGACATTACGAAGGCCGCCTTACGCAGGCCCATGAAGTTGATGGTCCTGCTGGGAACCATATTCAGAAACCTGAGTTTGCGAACGCCCTTGTCCGGGCTGCGTGCGGTCCACCAGAATACTACGCGGGTAACGACCAGGGCGGCGAACATGGAGGCCAGGATCCCGATGGTCAGGGTGATCGCGAATCCCTTGACCGTGCCCGAGGCGCGCCAGAAGAGGATAATGGCAGTGATGAGAGTAGTGATATTGGCGTCGAAGATAGCGGTGAAGGCCTTCTCGTAGGCAGCCTGGATCGCCGCTCCTATTGATTTCCCCTCCTTTAATTCCTCCCGCAGGCGCTCGTAGATGAGGACATTGGCATCCACGGCTACCCCGATGGTGAGAATGATGCCTGCGATCCCCGGCAGGGTGAAGGTGAACTCAAACATGGCCATCGCCCCGAAAAGAATGAGGACGTTCACAGAAAGACCAATGAGCGCAATCAGCCCTGCGATACGATAGTAGATGATCAGGAAGACGAGAGTAAGCGCGAGGCCGGCAATGCCCGCGTAGATTCCCTGGCTGACCGTGGCTGCCCCGAGGCGTGCAGTGACCGTTGATTCCTTCAGGATCTTGAGGGGGTTCTCAAGCGGGTTCATGAGAGTGGCGGAGAGATCCCGGCACTCTTCCGCATCCCCTAACCCTTCAATGACGAAGATCGAGGAGAGAGTGGCCTGAACCACGGGCGCACTATTGACTTTTCCATCAAGGACGATGGCGAGCTGGTCGCTCCCCTTGCGCATGGGAGCAGTCAGATTCCGCATCAGCTTGCCCCCGCTATTGCTCAATTCGACCCGGACCACACCAGTCGATCCCTGGTCGGGAAAGGCCTTCTTGACGTGCTTGCCCTCGATTTTGTTGCGTTTCTCAAGGAGGAGCTGCTCAGTGATCGGTTCCCCGGTCCGGTCATTGGTGTAGGCATGAGCGTAGAGTTTGTACCCCGGCACCACCGTCTCCTTCGCAGCAACCTGGGGGGCCAGACTGACATTATTGGGATGGACGGCACGCAGTTCGAGGACGGACTGTTTCTGGATGATTTTCCGGACCCAGGTGGCTTCTTCCTCGGAGACGCCAGGCATCTCGATAATAATCATGTCTTCACCCTGGGGCTGGATAAGCATGTCCTTGGTGCCATCGGGATTGAGACGCCCCTGGAGAGTCTTGATGGCCTGCTGGATGGCATCGGACGTCACCGCGATTGTTTCTCCGCCCTCCTCATCGACCTTGGGCTGGACCTGCAGGGTGAAGGAAGCTCCTCCCGCCAGGTCGATTCCAGGATTGAGTGAGCCGACCGGGGTTTTGGCGCCGACCATCGTTTGGACCTCTTCTGCCTCTGCCTTGGAGAATCCAGGCATGCGGATGGTAATGGTATTGGGCAGGCTGAAAGTATAAGTCCCACCCCGCCCGTCGATCTCCAGGCGCTCCTGCAGGGTGCGTAATCTGGCATCGATAGTTTCCTGCTTCATCTCGATTTCCTCACCCTTTTTGTCGGTGGCGGGAATGACCTCGACAGTAAGCACGTAGCCGGTGCCGTCGGAGAGTTCGGTCAGGTCGCCGGCACGGAATTCGGAGTCTTCGCTACGTGGGGCGAGGGACCAGATGCAGAGCAGGATGATCCCTGCAATGAGGACGGTGCCGACCTTGCGCTTGCGGCTGATATCGTCACTGGCAAGATACCAGAAGAGGAGGGCGAGGATGACCAGGCCGGAGATGAAAACGATCGTGGGTTGCATTTGGTGGCTTAAGAGGTGGGGACCGCTAAGGCTTCTGGGCCTATCGTGCAAGCGGTATAAGGGATTCGATCAGGAGTTTGGCGGAGAGGGGTTTGTTGAGGGAGGGGGCGAGGGCCTGGGCTTCCTCAGGGGAACTGAATCCCTCAAGGGTCACCTCGGCCGACAATTCCTGGGTCACGACCGGGGCGCTGATAATCCGTTCATCGTAGATGATGGCAAGCCGGGAGCGGCCTTTTCGCATTTTTTCGGTGGCGGCCCGAATCCGAGCCCCCCCATTGGTAGTCAATGAGATATGAACCATGTTCTCCTTTCCGCGGGTCGCCTTGGCACCCTTGACGTGGCTGTTGTTGAGGATCTCGGCGCGGGCAACGGCCAGTTTTTCACTTTTCCGGAAGTCGCCCGCCTCGATCTCATGAGTGAGAATTTCATGGTCGGGGGGGAACTGGGAGGGGTCCTTGCGAATGACGTCAGTGAGGTAGGCGCTGCGGCCGTGTATGGCCCGGATACTGATCCTGCCACTCTCGCAGAGGGCATCGAGCTTGGTCAGTGCGTCTGTCTTGGATTCAGCGCGGAACTGCACCGTGAGGCGCCCGTCGGCATTTTCACCGGGCTCCACCTCGAGCGCCATCTCAAGGGCCTCGGCGCGTGCCTTCAACTCGGTTGCCAGCCTCGTCTCGGAGAGGCTGGGATTATCCGGGGGAAGGGAGAGCTCGGCCTCGAAGTTTGGCTTATCCCTTGTCTTGCAACCTGTGAAAGACAGACAGGCACAGGCGAGGAGAGCAACGGCAAGTAGGTCGAAAATGCGCATTGATCAGGGAGCGAGCGAACACGACTACTCCTGGTCGGCAGTGTTCTCCTCTTCCTCGGTCTCTTCCTGCGGGTCCTTCTTTTTCCCCTGGCCAACCTTGGTGACGGAGCGGATGGCATCCTTCTCAAAAGGAACAAATACGCCCTCGGAAAGTTTCACGGTTACAGTGGTCTTGGAGATGTGATGGACGGTGCCGTGGAGGCCACCGATGGTGATGACCTTATTGCCCTTCTCAAGGGCCGCTACCCGGGCAGCCTGTTCCTTCCTCGCCTTGGACTGGGGACGGATCAGGAGAAAGTACATGATCACGAACATCAGGATGAGCATGACCCACGTTCCCCCCATCGGATTCTTCGCGGGGCCATCTGTTGCCGGTGGAGGGTCGGCAGCGATTATGGAATAAAACTTCATTTGGTCTGGTGGTTGTAGCGTTCGCAGAAGGCGGACTGGTAATCTCCGAAGGTCCCGGCGATGATAGCCTCCCGCGCACCGCGCATTAGGCGAAGGTAGAAATCAAGATTGTGAAAAGAAAGCAATCGCAAAGCCAGCATTTCTCCTGCCTTGAAGAGATGGCGAAGGTAGGCACGGGAGAAGTTCGCCAGATGAGGGTGGCAATCCTCGGTCAGAGGGGCCTGGTCGCGCTCGAAGCAGGCGTTCTTGATGTGGATGGGGCCATCGGGGGTGAAGGCCAGGCCATGGCGGGCAGAGCGGGTGGGGTGCACGCAATCGAACATGTCGATCCCCCGGGCGATCATCTCCAGCATCTGGGGAGGAGTGCCCAGGCCCATGGCGTAACGGGGTTTGTCGGCAGGGAGGAATGGTTCGCTGTGATCGATGGCCCGAAACATCTCCTCTTCCGGTTCCCCCACCGAGACGCCGCCGATGGCATAGCCGTCAAAGTCGAGGGCATGAAGGGCGCGGGCCGATAATTCCCGCAGGTCGGCATAGGTTGAGCCTTGGACAATTCCAAAGCAAAGCTGGCGCCTGGGCGGGACTTCGGAGGTCGGAGCTGGAGTATTCAGGTCACCGTGCCCGGAAGGGGAGGGAAAATGAAGGGAGGAATGCTCTCCGTGCCATCGTTTACAACGTTCGGCCCAGCGGGTGGTGAGAGCGGTTGATTGCTCGGCATAGCTCCGTTCGCAGGGGTGGGGTGGACATTCATCAAAGACCATCGCGATGTCCGAACCAAGGGAGGCTTGGATCTCCATGCTCTTTTCAGGAGTGAGGAGAGCCGGGGAGCCGTCGAGGTGGTTCTGGAAGTGAACCCCTTCCTCGCTAATGCTGCGGGTTTTGGCGAGGGACCAGACTTGGAATCCTCCCGAGTCGGTGAGGATGGGCCGATCCCAGGAAGTGAAACGGTGCAGTCCACCGAGTTCACGGATGGTTTCCTCCCCCGGGCGGAGCCAGAGGTGGTAGGTGTTTCCAAGAATGATCTCAGCATCGAGAAGGCGTAGCTCATCGGGATGCAGGGTTTTCACCGCGCCCTGGGTGCCTACCGGCATGAAGACCGGGGTCTCGATCGTGCCGTGGGCGGTGATGAGTCGACCGCGGCGGGCCCTGGTGGTGGCATCGTTAGCGAGAAGCTCGAACACTGGTTTGGTCAGGAGAGGGGTGCCTTCAGTTATCACGTTCCCGTGGAGAGACCACGCACGAAAAACTGATTGTGATGGGATGTTATCCTCCGCAGGTGAGTTCTTGGTCGTCTCGCCGGGACTTTTGCACTTTGATACGGTGTGGATCGCAACTATTGGGACTCGCTGGCGGATTGCTATCAAGAGGATCTGTTAGAAATTGCCCGGGAGGACCGGGCGGGAGCCCTGAGCGAGGAATTGTCAGCGCTGGGAGGACCGGGAATCCAGGTCGCGGATCTTGGTTGTGGGCCGGGCAGCCTGCTCCCCTTGCTCACCCGGCACTTCGGGAATGTGATCGCGGTTGACTATGCCCCGCAGTTACTGGAGCGAGCCCGGCAGCGATGTCGGAGCAGAAAGGTCAGCTATGCCTGCCACGATCTGAGCCGGGGGAGGAAGTTGCCCTTCAAGGTAGAGGTAGTCTGCTGTATCAATGCCCTGATCGATCCGGATCAGGGCAAGCGGCTCGGGATGTTACGCTCCCTGCGCTCGGCGTTGCTGAAATCAGGGGTAGCGGTCATCGTGGTGCCGGCCTTTGAATCCGTATTTCACGTCTACCATACGCTGCGGAACATCCGGGAGCGCTCAGGGTTCCCGGAAGGCCTGAGTGCGGTTGAGGCCGAACGGTTGCTGGCGTCCGAAGTCCTCTCCTTCTCCGACGGAATCGTGCGAGTGGGTGGGGTGTCCACCAAGTACTGGATGCGGGAAGAATTGATCGGGTTCCTTGGGGAACAGGATCTGCGCGTGCGCAGGATCCGGAGAGTGGAGTATCCATGGTCGGAGGAAATCGAGAATCCTCCCCGGTGGCTGGAAGGTGCGCGACCATGGGATTGGCTCGTGGTATGTGAATCGTGAGAAATAAACAGGGAGGGTGGGGGCGGGTTGACGAGGGGACGAATTGGGCTTGAATGGCGTTATGAAAGTGTTTCTGACAGCAACTCTTGGATTCGTGTCGATGTGTCTGGCACAGGGTGAGGATCTGGACAGGGCCAGGGCAGAGTTTGCGGCACAGGACAAGGTGCTTAACGCGACCTACCAGGACTTGAAGAAGAGTCTGCCGGAGCGTGCCTTTGCCAGGGTGCAGGAAGACCAGCGGAAATGGATCGATCACCGTGACTACATGTCGGCCTGGGACTCGAAAAGACTGCAGAAGAATCCGGAGAATGATCCGGAATACTGGATGAGCGCAGCCCAGATGACGGCAAGTCGCATTGCTTTCCTGAAAGCGTGGAAGGGTATAGGTGCCCCTCCCCCACGCGGTAAACCCGGGCGGTGGGATGGAGTCTACCTGGATGGTTACGGGGGCATTTTGCGGATCGCCAAGAGGGCCGGGAAGCTGCATTTCAGTCTCGAAGTGGCGAGGGGACCCAATTTCCACAACGGGGTTTGCGGGGGTCAGGCCGAGGTGAACGGAGCAATGGCCTGGTTTTCGACCAGGTATTCACCGGACGAGGCGCCGATGTGGCTGACCTTTCTCAATAACCGTGGATGGGATGGGCGAATTGAGGTCATCGGGGAGAATACGGGGTTCTTTCACGGGCTGAGTGCTTATTTTGAAGGGCATTACCTCCGGGTGAGGAAGCTCAATGCAAAGGACTTGGCGGAATTGCTCAAAGCTGTCCCAGGGGACGGAACCGTGGAAGAATAGGGGCGGAGGAGTCCCCGGGCCGCGTCAAGCCTGAAGAAGCCGGATAATCCGCTTGCGGTGACTGGGGTGGAGGGCTAGGGACCGGGCGAATGGCAATCCAACGAGCGTTACTTTCGGTCTCGGACAAGGCGGGTCTGGTCGACTTTGCCCGAATCCTGCATGAGGAGTTTCAGGTGGAGTTGCTCTCGACCGGAGGAACTGCGAGGACCCTGCGTGAAGCGGAGTTACCCGTAATTGATGTCTCTGAATACACCGAGGCGCCGGAGTTATTCGAGGGGCGGGTCAAGACCCTGCATCCCAAGGTGCATGGGGGTCTTCTACACAAGCGAGACTCCGAGGAGCATGTGCGTCAGGCTAAGGAGAACGGGATCGAGCCGATTGATCTGGTGGTAGTTAATCTCTATCCATTTGAGGAGACTGTTGCCAGGGAGGGGGTCACCATCGCGGAAGCCATTGAGAATATCGACATCGGGGGGCCTTCCATGCTGCGGAGCGCGGCCAAGAATTCCGCCTCCGTGACGGTGGTGGCCGATCCGGAGGATTATGAACGGGTGCTTGAGGAGATGCGGAGCCACGAAGGCGACACCAGCCTTCGCTTACGGGAGGAATTGGCGCTCAAGGTATTCAAGCGCACGGCGGATTATGACACGGCGATCGCCAACTATCTTGGTAAGTGCGACGAAAGTACCGCCGCATGCTTCTCGACCACTCTGTCCTTGGAGCGGGAATTGCGCTATGGGGACAATCCACACCAAAAGGCCCGGCTCTACGGTTCGTTTGGTGACTACTTCACCAAACTGCAGGGGAAGGAACTCAGCTATACCAATATCCTGGACATCGAAGCGGCTGCCGATCTCATTCTCGATTTCCGGCGACCGACGGTGGCAATCCTGAAGCACACCAATCCCTGCGGGGTGGGGCAGGATGACGCGGATCTGCGAGTGGCCTGGCAGAAGGCCTTCGAGACTGACCGACAGGCTCCCTTCGGCGGCGTCATCGTCTGTAATCGCCCGCTCACTGAAAGTCTCGCGAGGGTGATCAGTGAGATTTTTACGGACGTCATTATCGCTCCTGATTTTGAACCGGAAGCGCGGGCGATCCTGCAGAAGAAGAAGAACCTGCGCCTGATGAAGATCCATGAGTCTTACAAGCAGGCGAAAAAGGAACCCCTCCTGCGTTCGGCACCCGGGGGACTGATGGTGATGGACCGCGATCATACAGCCATGGGTCTTGATAAACTGGAGGAGAAGGTCGTTACCGAGCGCCCACCCAGCAAGGAGGAGTTGCAGGCCATGCGCTTTGCCTGGCGGGTGGTCAAGCATGTGAAGTCAAATGCCATCGTGTTTGCCTCCACCGACAAAACGATTGGGATCGGAGCAGGACAGATGAGCCGGGTGGATTCCTCACGCATTGCGGTCTGGAAGGCAGAGGAGGCCGGGTTGCCCCTGGAGGGCAGCGTCATTGCTTCCGACGCCATGTTCCCTTTTGCGGATGGATTGGAAGCGGCCATTAAGGCAGGGGCTACGGCCTGTATTCAACCGGGCGGATCGGTGAGGGACGAGGAGGTCATTGCGGCGGCGAACGAGGCAGGCCTCTCGATGGTCTTTACTGGACATCGCCACTTCCGCCACTAGGGAGGGAGCTTGGATTTCGAATTGACGGGAGTTTGGGATCTGCGATCTGAAATGCTGAAACTTGGAGTCAACATCGATCATGTCGCCACCCTGCGGCAGGCCCGCTACGCCACCATGCTGGATTCGCCCAATGTCGAACCGGATATCGTGGCGGCGGCCCTGGCGGCCAAGGAGGGTGGGGCGGATTCCATCACGATGCATGTCCGGGGGGATCGGCGTCATGTGGGGGAAGAGGATGTGGCGGGAGTGAAGCGGGCCTGTGATTTGCCGATCAACTTTGAGATGGCCAGCACGGCCGAAATGGTCGGGATCGCGTTGAGACTAGCCCCGGATTTCGTATGCCTGGTTCCTGAGAATCGGCAGGAGATTACAACCGAGGGCGGACTTGATGTGGCGGGACAGCGGGAGAGCCTGCGAGTGACGGTGGACACCCTCCGGAGAGGAGGGAGCACTGTGAGCATGTTTATTGATCCGGATAAGGAGCAGATCCAGGCTTCCGCTGAAATTAAAGCCGATATGATAGAATTGCATACGGGTTGCTTTGCGAATGCTACAGGGGACAGGCGTGCGAGTGAGATCGGGCGACTCGTCGCCGGGTCCCGGCTCGGTCATGAGCTTGGATTGCGGGTTAATGCCGGTCATGGGATCAACTATCGCAACATCAAGGAGCTCTTTGATGTTCCCCACCTCCTGGAACTCAATATCGGACACAGCATCATTTCGCGGGCCATTACGACCGGTCTTGAGCAGGCGGTGCGGGAAATGGCGGAAGCCATGAAAGGATATCCCGGGGAATCATGAAGATCTTCGGGATTGGTATCGATGTTATAGAGGTCGAGCGCATTGAGGATGCGATGGAGGAATTCGGAGATCGGTTTCTGGATCGTATCTTTACGGAGGAAGAACGGGACTACTGCCTGAACCAGAAGCGGCCTGCGATTCACTTTGCAGCACGATGGGCAGCGAAGGAGGCGGTTTCCAAGGCCTTTGGAACGGGGATTGGGGAACTGCTTGCCTGGCAGGACATGGAAATCGCACGCCTCCACTCAGGTGAACCGGAGATGATTCTGCATGGCCGCGGGCGGCAGTTTGTGGAAGAACGGGGGATCACGCAGGTAAAGATCAGCCTGACCCATGCCAAGAACTATGCGGCAGCCAACGCAGTGGCGATGGGGGAACGGTGAGATAATGGGTGGCTAGTTCTCGTATTCCCGGTGCTTGGATCTCCAGGTCACAGGCCAGCGGGCCGGTGCTACGAATCCTATTCCTGGCAGAATTCGGAGGGATCTGCTCGCGGGGGAGGGTTGTGGACCGCGAGAATGGGCTGAAATTCTCAGCTACGGGAGAGATCGCGCATTGCCTGAAGGAGGAAAGAAGCGTATCCATTGGGCATGACAATGCTGGCGGACGATTCGCAAGTCATGAGCAAGACAAAGGAACTCTGTGCGGCTATCGCGGAGAATCCCGAATACCAGTCTCTTCTGGAGAAGGTCGAGCGTTTCCTTGAAGACGATGCGGCCAAGTTGCAGTTTCAGAGTGTACAAGAGCGGAGCCACGAGTTAGGGCAGAAGCAACAGTCCGGGCTTGAATTGAGTAGCGGTGAAGTAGAGGACTTTGAGGCGGCTCGCGAGGCACTCCTGGAGAATTCGGTAGCACGGGATTTCATGGATGCGCAGCAGAGCCTGCAATCTGTCCAGGCGGCGATCGGGAAGTACGTGGGCATGACCCTGGAACTTGGCCGTGTGCCGGCAGACGAGGATCTCGCTGATCAGGGAGGATGCTGCAGTGAGGGTGGCTGAGGATGCAACTAGTGGCCGTCCCGGGTGGACGGTTCCAACAATGCCGCTGGTTGAAGGGCCAGTTTATCAGTCCAATTGCGCCCCGGCTTCCCGGTCCAGGAAGTAGGCGGTGTTCCCGTGTAATTGCAGGTAGGTGGCAGGAACCTCTGCGGTGACTCCCGGAGTGAGTGCGCGTTGGACGATTGCTGCCTTTGAGTTTCCGAAAGCGAGGAGGACTACCCTTCGGGCGCCAAGGATTGTTTTGACGCCCATGGTGATGGCACGCCGGGGAACATTTTCGCTCCCCCCGAAGGAGTCGGCGGCATCGTTGATGGTCACTTTATTCAACTCGGTGACGTGCGTTGGAAGGTCCGGGGTCGCCCCGGGTTCGTTGAATCCGATGTGGCCGTTGCGTCCAATACCGAGAACCTGCAGGTCAATTCCGCCGACCTCACTGATCTTCTTCTCGTAAGCGGTACAGTATTCTTCCAGGCCTTCCTCGGAAATACCGCTATCCGGGATGTGAATGTTTTCTGCGGCAATATCAATATGCTCAAAGAGATGAGAGTGCATGAACTGCCAGTAGCTCTCGGGATGGTCCTTCCCGATTCCCAGGTATTCATCGAGATTGAAGGTGATGACATTGGAGAAGGAGAGTCCCTGCTGGTGGAGGCGGACCAATTCAGCATAGAGACGAATGGGAGTGCTCCCCGTCGCCAGGCCCAGGACGGCGGATCGCCCTTCTGCTGCACGGCTTGAGACCAGGTTGCTGATTTCAGAGGCAAGAGCTTCGGAAGCAGCCTCGGGAGAGGAGAATGTGTGGTGACTGGGGAGTTGAGGCATGCTGGAGCGCGGAGAGTGGAGGGACGGACTACATAGATTTTACCCGCAGGAATCAATATGAAGTGTCTTTAACTGACGCCTGGTTCTGTTGTCGGGTCGCCTTGAAGCAAGGTGTGTGCGGTGGCGATGATGCGCTCTCCGGAGGAATCGCCGGGAACGGAGGTGAGCCATTTCTCCCGACGGAACCAGGTGCGCTGGCGTTTGGCGTACTGGCGGGTGGCAATCACGATTTCTTCCTCGCAGGCATTCCGGTCGATTTGACCATCGAGGAGACGTTGGAGTTGCGGGATCCCGATCGCCCGGGAGAGGGCGGGACCCAGTTCAGAGAGGGCAGCCAGTTCTTCGACTGCGCCGTGATCAAGCATGTAAGACGTCCGTCTGCGGATGCGTTCTTCCAGGAGGCTGGGATCCCAGGAGAGCAGGAGGCCGCGTAATGCTCCCGGGCTTTTTGCGAACGACGTTCGCTGCGTAGAAGCAGGACGGCCTGTCATCAGGCTGACCTCAAGTGCGCGCTGCACATAGCGAGGGTTGTTTTGATCAACGCGGGCTGCCTCGATGGGGTCAACCTGTTCAAGGCACCGGTTGAGTTCGGCCAGCGAGAGTTTTTCCAGTTCCGTGCGCAGATCGGGATTTCCGGAGGGTAAATCGGCGGGCTGGTGGGTGAGAAACTTCAGATAAAGTCCGGATCCCCCCACCACAATGGGCAGTTTTCCCCGTGAGGAAATCTCCTCGAGAACGGGGAGTGCGAGTTTGCGGTAGCGTGCGGCATCAAGGGAATCCGCGGGATCAGCCACCCCGTAAAGATGATGGGGTGCCCTGCGGCGCTCTTCTTCGGTGGGGGCGGCCGTGATGATCTCAAGGCCCCGGTAGAGTTGGAGGGCGTCCGCATTGACGATCTCGCCGCCGAGGGAGCGCGCGAGGGTCAGGGCATGAGATGACTTTCCGGAGGCCGTCGGTCCGCACAGGTAAAGAGGCTGGCAGGGGGTGTTCAGAATCACTATCCGTTGTTCTCTCGAGCCGCGATACTCGGCCTTCTCCCCGCCAGGGGCCAGACCATAAAAAATCCCCGTGAGCCGGGGCCCACGGGGATGAAAGCAGGGAAAACGAAACTACTCGTCGTCGGAATCGTCGGGGCCCTGTGACTTTGCCCCGCTTACGATCATCTTGCGTCCCATGAAGGGTTGATCGTGCAGGACTTCAACCGCGCGCTTAGCTTCATCAATAGTCGCCATTTCGATAAACCCGTAGCCCTTGGACTTGTGGGTGTTACGATTGTAGACGATCTCAATGCCGCGCACTGAGCCCACGCCCTTGAAGAGTTCCTCCAATTCATACTCGGCGGCGTCATAGGAGAGGTTGCCGAGGTAGAGTCGGGTGGAGTCGACGGGTTTGGGCGCAGGAGCGGAGCGATTGCCCTCAGCAGTCTTGGCAACGCGTGTCCCTGACTTTGGAGCCTTACGGGTTGCCGTTCGGGTTCCCTGGGTCGTGGTGGCGTTACCGCGCTTGCGTGGAGGGCGGACCGTTTCCTTGTAGAGGCCGATGGCCTTGAGGATCTTCTGCCACCAGGTCAGGGCAACGCGTTTTGGTTCCCGACGAGGGCGGCGACCGCCGGAGCGGCGGCCTCTGGATTGCTGATCGCCTCCGGATCCGCCATCGCGGGAACGGTTGCGGTTTCGATTGCGATTTCTATTTCGGTTTCGATTTCTATTTCGGCGATTGCCGGAGCTTCCTCCGGAATCCGATCGCCGTGATTGAGTCGAAGAATCGGACATATATCTTGTTTCGGTTCGGGTTCGCGCGGGAACGCGACAGGCACATCAATGGCATCCTGCGGACTCTCAAGATACTCAATTAGAGGGATCATTAGTGGCGTTGGTAACGTCATGCGATTAAGTCGCTGTCCCTGAGTTCGAATGAGTTGAGTAATAAATCCGCTCGCTTGGCGCGTTAGTGGTAGCGTTCCCGCAAGGAGGGGCCGGGTGGCCCGAGAGGTGGGCAGTCGCTCGGATACGTGAGCGGCTGGTCCGTGTTTCCCGTCGGGTGTCAAAGCGGAGTCGTTAAGACGACCGTCCGGGAATCGAGTGCCAAGCATGCGCATCGAAGATTTCTCCGTGTCGGGGAGGAAGCTACCCGGGAGGCCTGCCCGCGGCAAGGGAAATGCCCGGGGTCCAGCTCCTGCGGGGATTGAGGGTTGTCGGGCCCAAGGTTAGGGGGCTATATTTCCCGGGAAATCAGCGTATTGTTCCCAGTGACAAATTGTCTCCTTGCCCGTCTGATCCTTCCCTGCTTCCTCGGCCTGAATGCCATGTCTTCCCTTGCCCGAGAGGCATACTTTGTGGTGGAAGCCAATTCTGGCCGGATTCTCATCGCGCAGGATGCTTTGGGGAAAAAGCCGGTGGCGAGCTTGACGAAGGTCGCTACTGCGATGGTTGCCTTGGATTGGGCCAAGGCTACCGGGACTGATCTGGGAGCGAAGATGGTTGTGCCCCCTTCGGTTGCCAGCCTGGGCGGCTCGAATCCAATGGGCTTGTTTCCGGGCGACCGCATCTCTCTGCGCAATGCGCTCTATTCCGCTCTTCTTGGATCGGACAACGCAGCAGCCCAATCGCTCGCCCATCACGTGGGCTACGGCATCCTGCAGGCCCGGGGAAGGACGGGCGATCCAGTGAAAGCCTTCGTGACAGAAATGAATACCCTGGCGGAGGAACTGGGCATGAGGAGGACCAGGTTTGTCAATCCACATGGGCTCCATCTGTCGAGGCGACGAGGCTATTCGACCGCCACGGACGTGGCCCGGCTCTGCATCTACGCCATGCGGGATCCCGGTTTCGCCTTCTTTGTAAAACAGAAAAGCCGTAATCTGAGTTTCGAGCACGAGGGCATTACGAGGAGATTCAAGGTTGAGAACACCAACAAACTGCTGGGACAGCACAACATCAACGGAATCAAGACGGGGATGACGAGATTGGCAGGACAGTGTCTGGCCACCAGTTCCGAATTACAGCCTCTGGTCGAGAAGTTGCCGGACGGAGCAACACGGCTCACCCCGCGTATTCTTGTCTGCGTGGTACTTGGCAGCCAGGATCGCTTTGGGAGAACAGAGGATCTGGTCAAGCAGGGCTGGGCTCTCTACGAGCAGTGGGTGCAGGAAGGTGCGCTCATCAAGAATCCCGCTAGCGAAAGGCTGGTAGTGCCTGATCCCCGAAAGTAGGATAGGGATCCGTCAAATTAGCCTCCTCCTGCTGCAAGCCGGGTCGATAGACCTATGAGGATTGGGATTTGGAGGGCAGGATGACCTCTTCGAGTGTTTCCTGCAGGGAGGCGAAGGCATCGATCCGGTTCAGTTTTCCGCCTCCTTCCGTGGTCTGGACATAAAAGGTATCCAAGGCGGCTCCCTTTTCGGTGGCGATCCTGGCATGGATAGTATCAAGGCCGTGCTGGTTGATAGTGTAGAGGAGATCGTGGAGGAGGCCGATGCGGTCGATGGCCTGGATCTCAATCACGGTGAAGTTGGGATCGCTCTCGTTATCGATGTAGGCGCGGACCGGAAAGGGAATGGCATCATCGTTATTGCGCCGAAGAAAATTGTTCTTCACCTCGAGATAGCGGGAGGGGTCGTAGTCATCCTCCTGGTTGATCTCGTAAAGGGTCATCACCACGCTCATTTGCTGGTAGTAGTTTTTTACCGCCTGCATGTCGTCGGTGCACACCCGGAAGATGTCGAGGGCCACCCCATCCTCCCGGGTGTAAATGTCAGCCGAGAGAATATTGATTTCATGGGCAGCCAGGGAGCAGCAGATCTTTTCGAGGAGAAGGGGGCGGTCGTGGGTTACGACGGTGAGTTCGGCGTAGCCCTGATCGGGATGCTCGATCCACTTTATGGCAGCTTCAAAGGGAGTATCCGGGCGTCGGCGCCGACGATCAAAATATTGCCAGGCTGCTCGAATGTGGGTCCCCACACTCAGCGCGTCGCGGTAACGGAAGTAGCGCTTGGGCATCTGCTTGAAATGTTCGTCGGTGATTTCGGCATAGCGCTTGTGGAGATCAGAACGGACTTTCTCGCGGAGGTTTTCGAGCTTTCCACGAAACTCCGCGTCGTAGGCCCCGTAGCCCTGTTTCAGGACGGCACGGGCAGACCTGCAGAGTTGCACGATCAGGGTTTCCTTCCAGGGGCTCCAGGCTTCTTCATTGGTGCCGTTGGAATCCGCGTATGTGAAAAGAAGCAGGGCATCCATGAATCTCCTGTTCTTCATGAGGGCGGCGAACTCCGCTACTACGTCAGGATCGTCGATGTTGCGTTTGGTGGCGAAACGCCAGAGGGTGAGATGATGGTCTACCAGAAACATGATAAACTGTCGGCGGCCGTGACTGATATGGAGCCGTTTGCAGACCTTGTTGGCCAGCATCTGGGAACCATCGATGTGCTCCCGCACATTCTCAGCCCGTCCGGAGTCGTGAAGGAGGACGGCCAGGTAGAGCGCGTAGGGATCCTCTATATCGATGAGTAGGTGTCGGTAGCGCTCTGTGGCAGGGTTGTCGGACTCGATGAGGGCGTCGAGTTGATCGATGCAGCGCAGGGTGTGCTCATCGGCAGTGTAACGGTGAAAGAACTCGTGCTGGACGAGGCATTCCAAGGCGCCGAATTCCGGGAAGTAGCGGCCGAGAACCCCGCAGCGGTGCATAAGCCGGAGGGTGCGTGCAACCTGCCCTTTCTTTTCCAGGATTGTCCGGAAGGTGCGGCGGTTTTCCTGGTTGTAGTTGAAGCTCTTGTCGATCCGGTCCCAGTTGGCCTTGATGAGCTTGCGCAGGGGAGGGGAGGGGCGGAGGTGGTGTTTCTGGCAGTGCAGAAAGAGGCGGAGGAGCCGGGTGGAATCTTCTTCAAATATATTTTCGTGCTCAGCGGAGAGGCGGCCTTCCTCGGCAATGAATCCATCAAACTTCCTGATCCCGGGTTTTCTTCTGAATGGAACCCAGGAACGGCGGCGGAAAGGGCGGAGGACCGGGCTCTCGATTTCCGCGATTTCGAACACGCTGGCAGTATGCTGGTGAATATCCCGTGCGTGCAGATAGTAGTCCCGCATGAGGGCTTCGATGCGGCGTAGCTTGGTCTTGTGCCGGTAGCGAAAAGTCTCGGTGATTATCCCCTGGAATCGAAGGGTCAGGATGTCGGTGGTCTTGCCGGTGTGATAGTGCAGGCAGTTGCGGACCCGGTGGAGAAAATCGAAACCCTCGCGCAGTTCGTTACTGGCGTTGGTGGAGAGAATGCCACGGGAGCGAAGTTTCTCGAGGTCCCGGGTATCGAAGAGAGCATCGGAGATCCATAGCAGGTTGTGGAAGTCGCGCATGCCCCCCGGGCTCTCCTTCAAATTGGGTTCCTGCAGGAACACGGTGGATGAAAACTTATGATAGCGTGCTTCGATGTCGGAGCGCCGCTCTTCGAAGAAACGGACTCGATCCTTGATAATGCAGTCCTGGCGGAAGCGCTGGACGAATTTTTCATACAGGTTCCTGTCCCCACAGAGTTGACGATGGTCAAAGAGTGAGGTCCGGGTGATGGGATCGCGTCTGGCTTCCGCGATACACTCCGGGATGGAGCGGGAGGCGTGCCCAACCTTGAATCCGAGGTCAAAGAGCGGATAGAGGACTTCCCCGACAAGTTCCTTCAGTTTCCTGCCGAGCTTGTGGGAGGCTCGCGGGAGGAGGAAGAGGAGGTCAATATCGGATCCGGGATTCAGCAATCCGCGGCCATAACCGCCATTTGCCACGAGGCTGATCCGGGTGGAGGCGCTGGTTTTGAGAGTTGCGGTCTGAAACAGGGAGCGGAGGAGGCCGTCGACTACCGCAGAACGAAGGGCTGCGACCTCGCACCCGCCGCCGCCCGCGTCGTGCACCTTGCGCACCCGGGCGTTTTCCCCGGCCAGGTATTCCTTGCAGAGCAGCAGGCGTTTGCCCGCGGGAAGTTCCGCGAGCCGAACCGGATCGAGGATCTCGGGGATGAGATCAGGGGGCACTTCGGTTGCCACGGGGAAAGTGTGGGCCAAGGAAGGAGAAATGGAAAGTTCTCGAATCAGAGTCCGGGTCCGGGGGCTGATTCGTATCTACAAGCGCTCGAACAATTCCCTGACCCTTCCAAGGTGGATGCCTTCCGGTTCGTTATCGAGGATCCACTGGAGATCCGGTTTTGCCTGCTCGGTGTTACCAACCTGCAGATTGAGGAGGGCCCGGTTCAGGCGGTCCTGTGGCGAACCGGGATTAAGGCGCACGATGATGTCGACATAGCTCAGGGCGTCTGGGAACGCCTTCTCCTCGATTGTGATCGCCTGCAGGTTACGAAGCATGCGGGTTACAATCTCCTTGGGCCTGGCCACTTCCATTTCAGTGGAGGTGCCGCCAATCCCGGCGTCGAGCAGGAGGGCGTCGGCATCTTCCGTGCTCATGATCGATCCGCCCTCGAAAGGGTCGATGATGACGCGCTTTCCGTTTGCTTGGTAACAGGCTGCGAAATGGCCGGGGAGGCCCAGTCCGTGCATCTCCGCACCCACTCGTCGTGCCAGTTCGACAAAGAGAAGGGAGAGGGTGATGGGAATGCCCTCACGATCGTCGATCACTTCGTTCAGGTAGCTGTTGGAGCGGTTGTAGTAGTCGCTTCGACTGCCATGGAAGCCGTTGTCCTTGAAAAGGTAGGCCGCTACCGCTTCCACCCTCTCGGTGATCCCGGACTGCTCGGGGATACCGGCCCCGATTTCGGATGCCATACGATCGACTTCCTCAAGATAGTCGTCTACCCGGATCTCAGTGTTGTCGAGGCGGGCGATCAGGAGACCTGCCCGGAAAACGCGGTCGCCCGCGTCTCCCTCCAGGGTTCTGGTAATATCATCCGCGATAGCACGTCGATGGATGGAGCGGGACTGTTCCTCGAGGGCATCGGCCTGGGCCCGCAGGGCTTCGACTTCGCGCTTGAGGAGGGGGCGGGCGAGAGCGGGTGCCTGGCTCAGGTGTTCGAGAGCCTTTTCATTCTTCGGGTTTCTCTTGAGCCGGTCGATGTGCTTCTCGATCCTGGCGATCAGTTCAGGTGCCGCATTCTCCTCCGTGAGATCGGGGCCCAGTCGGAAGCCGCGGAAGGTCGCCACGGTCTGACGGAACTTGGCCAGGCCCACCTGGCCACCACGAAGATTGTCGTCTTCCAGTTCGACCACCTTTTCCCCATTAACAAAGCAGGTGATTTTCTTTTCTTCCACGCGTACGCGCAGACGATTCCACTCGCCTGGTTGGTAGGCATCGCTCTGGAGTTGCTGGAGGATATTCCAGGTGAAGACATCAGGCCCATCGAAACGCGTGAGACGAAGTCCCCCGCCGCTGGGATAAAATCCGTAGTGCCGGTCCGCACCATCTGATTCAAAGGCCAGCCCGGCCGCTCCCGCCTCATCGTCAAGGAGGACCTCGACTGCCACCTCGTAGGGGAGTTCGGGCACGTCGCGCTGGGAAAGGCAGAGGCTGCGTCCACCAAAGCCGTCACCTGGATTGTCGACCGTAATACGGCCGGCCCGCTGCTTCCAATTTGATCCCATGAGGGTATTCCAACGCTTGGGATCGAGCTTGCCGATGGTGAGCCACTTCTCCATCGGGACGGTGTTGGGTTTTTCCAGAAGCCGGTGAAGGGCTCCTACCGGAACGGCGAAGCCGAGGTTATCAGTGACCGCCGATTTCATGGTGAGCAAGCCGTGCACCCGTCCATCACGATCGAAAAGGGGACCGCCACTGTTGCCGGGCTCCACCGGGATGGCAACCTGGAGCAGAGTGCGCCCGTCGAAATCCCGCAGGGCAGAGAGGACACCTCTTACCACGCTGAACTCAAGGCCGTGTGGTGCGCCCATGGCCACTACCTCAGCGCCCTGGATGATGGAATTGGCTTCTGCCAGCCTGATTGGGATGAGCGTCTTGTCGCCGGAGTCGATCTGGAGGACGGCGAGATCGAGCTTGGCGTCCCAGGCATGGATGCTGGTGACCTTGTGCTCGGATCCGTCGTCAAAATGAACAGTGAGGGGGCGGGACTCGCCGATTACATGCGCGCAGGTGGCGATCAGGCCCTGCTCAGAGATTACGAAGCCGCTTCCAGTGCCCCCCTCTCCTCCGGTCCGCCCACCATGGCGGATGACCACCGCAGAACGACGTGCCAGGCGGGCCAGTTCCTCCACGGACTGGGTGGTCTTTTCCACCCCCTCGCCGGATGGCTCCTTGTCCGGCTCGGGAAGGTCCTGGCAGAGCGCAGCGGAAAGGGTACAGGCCAGAGAGAACAGGGAGACAGGGAATCGCCGCATGCTTCACGCTAACGCGACTCAGCCGGAAGCGCTATCGGGAAAACACCTCGGGGATCCGTCTTTCGGGGGATTTCCCTGTCTTCTAGTAAGACAGGACCGAGGAAATGGTATGATCGCCCAGCTTGGCCCGTCCCTCGAGAAAGGTCAGTTCGATAAGGAAGGAAACGGAAACGATTTCGGCTTCCAGTTGATCAAGGAGGCGGACTGCTGCGGCCGCGGTGCCCCCGGTGGCAAGGAGATCGTCAACGAGGAGAATTCTTTCGCCGGGCTTCACCGCGTCCTGGTGGATTTCCACTACGGCCTCACCGTATTCGAGGGTGTAGCTGGCTTCGCGGGTTTTCCAGGGCAGCTTCCCTTTCTTGCGAATAGGGACGAAGCCGGCCTTGAGGCGATCCGCGACTGCCGCTGCGAAGATGAAACCACGGGCGTCGATTCCGACCACCTTGTCGACGGCCGCACCACTGGCAGTTTCCGCGAGCAGTCGGATCGAGGTCTGGAAGAGTTCGCCATCTCCCAGGATGGGAGTGATGTCCTTGAAGATGATCCCTGGTTTCGGGAAATCAGGCACATCGCGAAGCGCAGAGCGCAGAGTGTCGGCGTCGGACATGAAGGCTGCTTAGCTCGCGGGGGGGGGAGGGGACAGACAAAATTCTCAAGGGTTGTTCCAATGACGAACGGCCTCCTCCAGAGTGGGCATTGCCTTGTAAACAGGGGATCTGGTTGGCATCTCGGTCCGTGATTTCGAGGAAGGGCTGGATTCGGGTGGAGCACTGACCGGTTTCAGGGCTGACAAAATTACTCTGCAAGCACGGAAGTTTCACTTGCATGAAGAGGTGCCGGGGAGCATGGAAAGGTCATGGCGCAGTGGCTTTTGGTGGCGGCAACGGCGCTCGTCGTTCTAGGCGGGGCTCTGGGGCTGCAGGCCGTTCGGGCGGGGACGCGGAAACGGGGAACGATTGTGTGCATGCTTCTGGCCTTTGTCTGCCAGCTCGGGGTGCTTGGGGTGCGGGGTGAACTGCGGGGCAAGTGCCCACTTGGAGACTACGGGGAAATCCTCGCCTTCCTGGCCTGGTCCCTGGTCCTCTTCTACCTGGTGGTGGGGCCGGCTTACCGGATCTCCCTGCTCGGACTCTTCACCGCACCGGTGGTGGCGGTTTTCCAGCTGGTGGCCCTCGTGCCGGGGGTGATGGATCGAGATCCGGTGGCAGTTGAGGAAGTGGATCCCTGGGGTGAGGCGCACGCTGCGTTTTCAGTTCTCTCCTACGGGGCCTTTGCGCTGGGAGCGGTGGCGGCTCTGATGTTCCTGGTGCTCAACAAGAAGCTCAAGAAGCACCAGCTGGGTTCCTCCCTTTTCCGCAACCTGCCCCCGGTGCGTTCGCTCCTGGATTCGGTGGTGCGGCTCACAACGCTGGGAGCAGGTATCCTCACGGTGGGAATCGTGTCGGCTTTCATGATGGAGCGGGAGGACTCCTTCGGAACGCATCTCGTCGCCGCGGTAGCGACCTGGTTGGCCTATCTCGTTGTGATCGGGTTGCACTTCTGGCGCGGGATGACGCCCCGGCGCCTCTCGGGCAGTGTCATTGTAGTCTTCGTGCTGTCCCTGCTTGTCTTCGCCTTCGTCTAAGGAAAATGGACATTGTCTGTCTTGGTCTCAATCACCAGACCGCTCCCGTGCAGATACGGGAGCTCTTCGCGGTGTCGGAGAGCAAGCTCGGGGAGGAAGCGGCGAGGATCTGTAAGGTCGAAGGGATCGAGGAGAGCGTGGTCCTCTCCACCTGCAACCGGACGGAGTATTATGCCGCGGTGGAGGATTGCGGGATGGCGAGTGATCGTCTGCGTTCCTTCATGCAGGAGCACGCCGGGGAGTCCCTGCGGACGGAGCATCTCTACGAGAAGAACCGGGCGGACGCGGCCCGACACCTCTGCCGCGTGGTTTCGGGGATTGATTCGATGGTGCTGGGGGAGACCGAGATTTTCGGACAGGTCAAGAAAGCCTACCAGGCGGCCCTGAAGAGCGGGACGACCTCGCGGAGCCTGAACAAGCTTTTCCAGAAGGCCTTCGGGATCGGGAAGAAGGTGCGGACCCATACCGGGATCCAGGAAGGGCAGACCTCGGTGGGAAGTGTGGCGGTTGACCTCGCTGAAAAGATCTTCGGTCATCTGCGTAACAGCCGGGTGATGGTGATCGGGGCAGGGGAGATGAGTCGCACCACCGCCCGGAGTCTGCTCTCGCGGGGCGCACGCAGCATCTTCGTGACAAACCGTTCGTCCGAGCGGGCCGAGGAACTGGCCGACGAGCTGGACGGCGAGGCCGTGCGTTTCGACGACTGGCAGGGCGTGTTGAAGGAGGTGGACGTGGTCATCTCCTCGACCGGGGCCCCGCATGCGGTGATGAATCGCAGTCATGTGGAGGCGGTGCGCCGCCAACGTCGCTACCGGCCGTTGTTCCTGATCGATATTGCCGTCCCGCGGGACATTGAACCGGAGGTGGGAGAGATCGAGGAGGTCTATCTCTACGATATCGACACCCTGAAGGAGATCGCGCTGGAGGCCAAGGGCCAGCGGGAGGAGCAGATCAAGCTCTGTGAGAGCATCATTGACCAGGAACTGGTCGAGAGTGGATTGTTTAACCGTGAGTGAGAAGGCAGGGCAGGGAACGATCGTGCTGGGGACGCGGGGCAGTGCCCTTGCCCTCGTCCAGGCCGGCATGGTCGAGGAGGCCCTGCGCAGGGCCTGGCCCGGACTTGAGATCGAGCGTCGGATCATCAGGACGACCGGGGACCAGCGGACGGATGTTCCCCTCAGCGAGGTGGCCCAGGTTGCGCAGGTGGACAAGGGGATCTTTATCAAGGAACTGGAACTGGCCCTGGAGGCGGGCGAGATCGACGTGGCGGTCCATAGCCTGAAGGACGTGCCGAGTGTGCTGGAGGAAGGCTTTGCCATCGCGGCGGTCCTGCCCCGGGCCGCGGTGCGGGATGTCCTTGTTACAACGGAAGAGGGAGGCCTGGGTGGTCTGCGCAAGGGCGCAACGGTGGCCACCAGTTCCGTGCGTCGCCGGCGCCTGTTAGAGTCCCTGCGCCCGGACCTGCGGGTAGTCGATATCCGGGGGAATGTTCCCACCAGGATCCGCAAGTTGCATGAGTCCGGGGAGATTGACGGGCTCCTGCTGGCCCAGGCGGGATTGGCGCGGCTTGGATTACTGGGAGACGGACTGGTGGAGAGTGAGGGGAAGGAGGCCTACGCCGAGGAACTGGACGAAAAGATCTTTGTGCCTGCGGGGGGTCAGGGCGCGGTGGCCCTTGAGACCCGGGCCGGCGATGACGGGGCCCTCGCGACCTGCGAAGCAGTGAACGATGCAGAGTCCATGTTGACCGTGCGAGCGGAACGTAGTTTCCTCACTCTGCTGGGGGCCGGGTGTGACACCCCGGTGGGAGTGAATGGAACGATGATAAGACAGGATGACCAGGGCGGGGAGACAGGTGATCTCCTCCTGCGGGCGGTGGTCTTCGAGGATGGTGAACCGGAACCCCTTGTGGGCGAGGTCTCCGGAGCGGGGGAGGACAGCGAGGGGTTGGCCGCAAGATTACTGGCAGGGCTGGTACGCGGCAACGAACCTGGAAGGAAGAATCAATGACGGGCAAATGTTACCTTGTAGGGGCGGGTCCGGGGGACCCCGGCCTGCTGACCGTGAAGGGACGGGAGTGTCTCGCGAAGGCGGACGTGCTCATCTACGATGCCCTCAGCAGTGCAGAGTTCCTTCACTGGCTGCCCAAGGGGTGCGAGAAGATTTTCGCGGGCAAGCGCGCAGCGGATCACGCCATTCCCCAGGAGGGAATCAACGCCCTGATCGTGGAAAAGGCGAAGGAAGGGAAGACAGTGGTGCGCCTCAAGGGAGGTGATCCCATGATCTTCGGGCGGGGCGGGGAAGAGGCCGCCGAGCTGGCAGAGGCGGGAGTTCCCTTCGAGATCGTACCCGGTATTTCCTCTGCGATTGGTGGGGCGGCCTACGCCGGGATTCCGGTCACGCACCGGGAGCACTGCTCCCAGCTCACCATTTTCACTGGCCACGAGGACCCGACCAAGGAGGAGACGAGCCTCAACTATCGCAAGTTGGCGGAGGCTGAGGGCACCCGGGTGTTCCTCATGGGGGTCTCGCGCCTCGGGGAAATCACCTCCGCCCTGATGGAGCACGGGGCCGATCCAGATACCCCCATGGCCCTGACCCGCTGGGCCACCACCGGACGGCAGCGCACCATCGAGGGGACGCTCGCCACCATGGCGGAGATCGCAGAGAAGGAGAAGTTCAAGTCCCCGGCGGTTGCTATCCTTGGCGAGGTGGTGAAGGAGCGAGCAAAGATTAACTGGTTTGAATCGCGACCATTGTTCGGCCAGCGAGTGGTGGTGACCCGCACCCGGGAGCAGGCCGGGGAGTTGAGTGCCCGGTTGCTGGAGCTGGGGGCCGATGTCATGGAGTTGCCGACCATCCGCATCGAGCCACCGGGGGACCATGCCGGGTTTTCCCGGCTGGTTGCCGACGTGCACACCTACGACTGGGTGATCTTCACCAGTCCCAACGGGGTGGAACGCTTCTTTGAAGCCTTTTTTGCGGCTTACGACGACGCCCGTAGTTTTGGCAAACCGAAGATCGCGGCGATCGGCCCGAGCACGGCAAAGAAAATCGCGGAGTATCGCTTCACCACTGACTTGCTTCCCGAGACCTTTGTGGCGGAGGGACTGGTGGAGGCCTTCAGCAAGGAACACATCGAGAGTCAGACCGTCCTCTGGGTGAAGGCGGAGGAAACACGGGACATCCTCTACGATGAGCTCATGAAGCAGGGGGCCATCGTGGACAAGTGCATTGCCTATCGCACCGTTCCGGAGAGTGGGGATCCCACCGGGGCGGCGGAGCGTCTCAGGGAAGAGGGGGCCGATGTGATCACCTTCACGAGCGGGTCGACGGTGGAGAGCTTTCTTGCCCTCGGACTACCCTGGCCGGAGGGTTGCAAGGCCGCCAGCATCGGTCCCGTTACCAGTGGCAAGTTGCGAGAGCAGGGCCATGAGCCTGAGATCGAGGCCGCCGAAAGCGATATTCCCGGCCTCGTGGAGGCCATCCTCGATAGGTGCGGGAGGAAGTAGGAACCCGGATCTGGTAATTCCCGTGCTCCCGTAGCAAGCTCGGGCCATGCATTCAGCTTTCCGGGGTATGAACCGCGGCCTAGCGGTGGCGGGCCTGTGGCTGCTTTTCCTGCCCGCGGCGTCCGGGATCATCATCCGGGATGACCTGCCCGATTCCGATTACGTGGTTGCTGACTCGGACTACCCGGCCCTCGTGGATCTCATCGAGAGGGGAGACTGCACCGCTACCCTCGTCCACGAGTCCTACCTCCTCACCGTGGCTCACTGTGCCGCGGAAGTGAATGCGGGAAAGGTGCTCCGGGTCAATGGAGTGGCGCATACGGTGGCGGAAGTGATCCTGCACCCCCAGTGGAACCGGAGACGGGATGAGTATGACATCGCCCTGGTGCGCCTTTCGGAGCCGGTAAAGGGAGTGACCCCCCTTCCGATTTACCGGGGACCGGAGGAGACTGGATCGCTCATCACGCTCGTTGGCCGGGGTGATAGCGGGACCGGGGTGCGGGGAGAACGGGGTGCCAGCAATGACGGTAAACTGCGCAAGTGCACCAACATCGTGAGCCAGGTCAACGACCACTTCATCGAGATCTTCTTCGAGCGTCCCGGGGAAAAGGGCGTGACTGCGCTGGAGGGAGTGGGGGCTGCGGGCGACAGCGGGGGGCCGGCCTTCATCGAGGTCGACGGGGTGTCCTATATCGCCGGACTCAATTCCTGGGGTGATGGTCCGAGAGGGGTGAGGGTTGGTCAGTATGGGGCCTACGATTACCAGACCCGGGTCACCCAGTATCTCGAGTGGCTCGACAGCGTGGTGGACTTTCCCGATCCCCCCGCGGTGCGGACCGCGCTTTCGATCCTGAATCTCAGTCCCATTTTTCCCCCTTTTGGTTCGGTGGAGAACATTTCCCTGACCTTCAGCACCGCGGCCGGCAAATCCTACCTCGTGGAGGAATCCCCGGACCTGGTGAGGTGGCGGGTCCGGCGGTCCCG
>JAKVCR010000055.1 GCA_022448985.1 Roseibacillus sp. | reverse complement strand
ATTCCGCTTTTCCTGGGATCGCCATCCTGTCCCCCGACAATCACACCATCCTCAACCCTCCACTTGGCCGATCCTACCGACTGCCAGCCATCCAGGGTCTTGCCGTCGAAGAGGGCAATCTTCTCGGCCCCAACCGGGACGAAACCCAGAGAGAGAAAGGTAAATAAAAGAATGAAGAGCCGCATGCCCCACTGTCCCAGACCTGATCCTGCGAGCGAGAATTAATTACGCATCCGACCCTTGAAAAGGGGATCAGCACCATTCCTCTACCGGTGCCCCTCCCATCATGATGCGCTGACGGCATTAGGCCCGCCTGGCGATCCGGGGATCGGCCGACCGGGGCAAGGGCTGCGATCAATCTCAGCGACCCCAAGAAGCCTCACTCCGCCAAGCCCATCGGCACGATCTCGATCCCGCTCAATTGGGTAGCGCCCTTCTTCGCTTCCAGAGCGATCTGGAGGCTGCCCTCACTCGCGATGCTGTCGAAGACCATGGCAACAGCCGTCAGCCTACTGTCCAAGCTGAAATCCGTGCTGACCGTTCGTCCCTGCAGCTGAATATCGAAGCAGCGTTCGTCGCCAGTGGGGTTGGCAAAGATGAGGCGCACGCGGTAATTCCCCGGCTTCAGTCCCCTCACCTTGATCGACTCCATCTCCTCAACCCCGGACGCCGCGACCCAGGGCAATCGGGCACCGTCTTTCATCCACACCGAATGGTGATAGTAGCTCCTGAGCTTTGCGGGAACCGTGACGAGGTCGAGTTCCGGGGAAGGCCCTCCCCTGCTGGGAAAGTCGAGCCAGAGCGTTCCGCTCTCGGTCATGCGATCGGCCGGCGCTCCGAAATTGATCCCGATTCTCTGTATCTTGCCCGCCAGTTTTTCCTTCGCGATCAGTCCCCAGGTCGTCCATTGCTCGTGGCTTTCGGGCAAACTGTACATCGCAAGCCCAGTCGGGAGCGGATAACTGCAGGTGCAGCCTTTGTAGAAGTAGGGCAGGCTCAGCACTCCATTGGCCGGGACAATACTGTTGGTGCAGCCCGAACGCGGTCCGCTGATATTGATGGTCCCGCTATCAATACGCTTGTCGTAGAAGGAGGCCGTTCCCGAGCGCATGGTGTAGATATGGCCGTAGTCAAACCCGCCATCGCACCCGTAACTTTTGGGAAAAGTGCGCGCTTCGGTCTCTCCCGTGAGTGGATTCTGACGGTGCCCGGCCACTGGAGGCTCGGGCTTCCAGGCATTCTTCTGCTTGGACGGCCGGTACTGACTCGGTTGCACCGTCTCGAGATCGACCTTGGCCGCGGCCTCCACTTTCAGGCTCGCTGATTCCTCCGCGCTCAGAACTCGACCGGTATAAACATCCGAAAAGTTCGGAGGCAGGAGGCGGTAGTCCACCTTCCTCGTGCGGGTAGAGGCATCGAGCCAGTCCTTGGTGGTCGTGATCATCACCCCATCGATAACCTTAGGCTGCGGGGAGCGTTTGAAGTGGCCCAGGGTATCGTCGAACCAGAGCACTCCAAGCGGGGCCTTAACCAACTCATCGAGGCTGGGCTTGAAGTCGCCATGATAGTTCGTAGCGCCGGGGAGGGAACCCGCCCGCAGCCTGATGTCGAGTTCCTCACCACGCTGCACAATGAGTTTCCCCCCGTAGGGACGGACCGATTCAAAGATGCGCTCCCGCTCGTCGAGTGGTATCTCCTCACCAAGCACGACAAAATTAGCAACGTAGGGCGGCATCACGAAGCCGGCCGGATCATCTTGCCACACCGCAACCCGCGATCCGTAGATCCCCGCTCGGGAGAGGACCTGCCGGAGGGATCGCACGCGGTGACCTTCCTCTTCTACCACCACCAGGTTGAGCGAAGTCTCGGAAGCAAGATGCACCAGCGTGTCGGCATCAACTGATCCAAGGAACACCCCATAGCCATGCCGCGGAATCTCACGCAGGAGCTGGCTCGAAAAGTCGGTAGCCTTGGCCGGCGGCGGGGTTGCATCCGCATGGCGGTGGTTCACGCCCGGGGCTCCGCTCCCAAAGGCGTAGAGTCCGCCCGCAGCAGTGGTGACAAACAGCTTCCCGTCCGCAACCACCATGGAGTGAACCTTTCCGGGGACGTTTTCATAACCCTTCCCAAAACGAATTTCCTGATCGCCCGCCCTGATCGTGCTCCGCACCTCCGGCTTGCCCTCGAATCGCAAGCGATCCTCGTGACGAACATAGTTGATCCCCATGTCGGCTAGCAAACTCTTGCGCTTTCCTTTCTTCTCCTCGCTCTTTCCTGCCAGGGAGGCGTACCAACCACCCGGCACCCGACCGCCGAGAGGAAGTTTGAAATCCTTGAGCTTGCCTGTCTTCAGGTCGAAGCGGCCCGGATAGGCATTACTGCTGGGAACGACCAGGTCGTCATCATCAATGAGCAAATACCCCTGTGGCGCGATGCCTCCAATCGCTACCGCGTTGTGTGGCTGCCCGCCGTAGAGATGCCCGGTGCTGTCATTGACCCAGACCTGCTCTCCCGTTGCGGCTTCCAGGCAAAAAATGAACACGCCTTCAAACGGCCAGACTCCGGCCGCGAAATAGACCCGGTTCTCCTGCACCACAGGACCGCCCCGAATTGGCCAGACCGAGGTGAGCCGCTTGTTGCCAATCAGTTTGCGCGCTGATGGCACGGGCCGGACCTTCCACACCTCCTTGCCCGTAGCGGCCTCCAAGCAGTAGAAACATCCGTCGTCCGCCCCGAAAAGGACCTTATCCTTCCACGCCACTGGAGCAAGCCGGACCGGCCCGTCCGCGAAGGCCTCCCAGAGCAACGCGCCCGAGCTGGTGTCGAAGGCCATCACCTTGTCTTCACGGTTGGAGGCCAGGAAGAGACGATTTTCCTTCACGATCGGTTCGTAACCTCCGTCGAACTGCAACCGGACATCGTTGAAGGCTGGAAGCGGTCTGGGGAGCTCACGGCTCCAGAGAAGACTCAGGTCATCCGCCAACACCTGCGGACTTTCGGCCGTCCGTTCGACATCATAGCGCCAGGTGGGCCAGTCTTCCGCGTGGGCTGACAGCGCCACCGCACAGAAGAGCAGGAGCAGGATTCTCATCATCATGGAAGGTTCAGGCAGAGGACGTTTTCCCCGACAGCCAAAGCACAGCGCACAGCGCAGGGAGACACAAGGGAGAACGACTCCGGCAACAACACGCTGAAATCTCCATCCACAAAAGAGATCGGCAATCCTTGCACTGATATGAGACCCTCCCACGACCCTGAAATGAAACGCCTCTCGTTCAACCTCATTTTCGCCCTCTCCTGCTTCACCCTCGCTACCCAGGCCCGGCAACCCAACGTCCTCTTCCTCGCGGTAGATGACATGAATGACTGGCTCGGGTGCATGGAAACCAGCCCCAGTGCAATCACCCCGAATCTCGACAAGTTGGCGAACCGGGGCGTGCTTTTCACTAACGCACACACCGCCGGGGTCTACTGTGCACCATCCCGGGCAGCGATTTTTTCCGGCCAGTTCGCGTCGACCACGGGTTGTTATCGCACCGCGAATTATTTTGTGCATCACCCGGAAATTGATGCTCTCCAGATGTGTTTCGCCAAGGCCGGTTACACCACACTCGGGGCAGGCAAATTGTTTCATCACCCCGCCGGAGCAATCGACCAGCGGGGATGGGACACCTTCTTCCTCCGCCGGAAATCCCAGCGCACCAGTGGATGGCCTCTCGACTCGTGGTCCGACGAAACTCCTCTTCCGGATCCCTTCCCCGCCAGCGTCTATAACAATGAGAATGAAGTCACGGGCGGGATGTTTCTCGAGTGGGCACCCGTGCCGGACGCGAAAGAGGAGGAAATGGCGGACACCATCCGGATTAACTGGGCTGTCGAGCAACTGAAAAAGGAGCACGATAAGCCATTCTTCCTCGGGGTCGGGATCTATGCCCCTCACTATCCCAACTACTGTCCCCAGAAATATTTCGATCTCTACGAACCCGAAAAGATCCCGCTCCCCCCTCTTAAAAAGGGCGATCTCGCTGACCTGCCGGACAAGATCCGCAAGATCAAGACCGCCCGCTCAAGAATCCTCAGGAAACTGCAAGACCTGGATGCGGTGGATGATGCCATCCATGGCTACCTTGCCTGCATGAGCTATGCGGATGCCATGATGGGGCGCGTCCTTGACGCTCTCAGGGAAAGTCCTCACGCGGATAACACCGTTATCGTGTTCTGGAGTGATCACGGCTATCATCATGGCCAAAAGGGTGACTGGGGTAAACACACCCTCTGGGAACGCACTTCAAACGTGCCCTTCATCTGGGCCGGACCCGGAATAGAAGAAGGAGCACGGTCCGATGTGACCGTGAGCCTGATTGACATGTTCCCTACTCTGGTCGAGATGTGCGGACTGCCGGATCCTCGCCAGGACCTGGAAGGCAAATCCCTCGCTTCCACGCTGAAAAATCCCGGTCAGGCCAGGGATCGCACGGTCTACCTGCCCCACATGCATCCCGGGGAATATGCCACCATCAATCGTGATTGGCGCTATATCCGCTACGGGGACGACGGCGAAGAACTCTACGACCTGCGGAAGGATCCGCATGAATGGACCAACCTCGCGGGTGATCCTGAACATGCCGACCTGAAGACCACGATGCGCAAGGCCGCCCCTGCCACCTTTGCAGAACCCTGCGAAAAGTTGAATGGTCGGCGCGACCTCCTCATTGAAGGGGAATCCTTCCGTTGGAAGAAGGGGGCGAACCCTCCCAGACGGGGAGCTAGAAAAAAGAATACATCAAAGGACCAACCAGGTACCGGAAAGCAGAAAAACATCCTCTTCATAGTGTGCGACGATCTGAACACGCACGTCTCCCCATCGGGCTATGATCCCATTCATACACCCACCCTCAACTGGCTCGCTTCCGAGGGGATGACTTTCACCCGGACCTTCTGCCAGTATCCCGTCTGCGGTCCCTCGCGCGCCTCCTTTCTCAGCGGTCTCTACCCTGAATCGGCGGGCGTTTTGAACAATACCGCCGACATCCGGAAGGAGCGTCCCGGCACGGTATCCCTGCCGCAATTCTTCAAGGAAAACGGGTACTGGACCGCAAGTGTTGGAAAGGTCTTTCACTCGTCCCGACACGAACATGGCGAGCCTGCATGGCATGAAGTCCTTCGCTTCCAGAATGACGAACTGAAAGTCGTACGGGAAGCACGCGGGAAATTTGAGGAACAATACGGATCAATCGAGGATCGTCCCAACCGGAAAAAGTGGAAGGAACTGAAGAAGAAGGTTTCGGGAAAACTCGATGCCCAGACCCCTCCCGGACGGGGACGAAGCGGATTGACCGACGCGCAACACAAGGACGGCAAGAATGTCCGCCAGGTTGTCCAATGGCTGCGGGCGGACACGCCCGATGACAAGCCCTTCTTCATTGCCTGCGGAATCCAGAAGCCACATGTCCCCTTCCTTGCCCCGGACAAGTATTTCGATCTCTACCCCTTGGACGGAATTGTCTATCAACCCGACCGCCCTGACCTCTGGGACAGCCTTCCGCAATCCGCCATCTCGAAACGCTACAGCGCCTTCGGGTTTGAACTGGGAAAAGAGAACGACGCCCTCCGCCGGGAATACATGCAGGCCTATCATGCCTGCATCTCCTTTATCGATGCCCAGTTGAAACTCGTCTTTGAGGCGCTGAAACAGAGTGGTCACTGGGAGGACACCATTGTCGTGTTCACCTCCGACCATGGCTATCACCTCGGCGATCACTTCCTGTGGGGGAAAGTGACCCTCTTCGACATTGGGGCAAAGGTTCCGCTTATCATGCGTGTTCCGGGAATCACCCGGGGCGGAACCACTTCCGAAGCCATGGTCGAACTGATTGATCTTTACCCCACCCTGGCCGATCTAGCCGGACTCAAACCGCCTGAACACCTGCAGGGAACATCCCTTCGTCCGCTTCTCGGACACCCGGATCGAATGGGAAAAAAGAAATACGCTTACAGCGTGGTTTCCCGTGGCAGCAGTCTGGGCTACGCACTCCGCAACCAGCGCTGGCGCTATGCCAGGTGGCCTGATGGAGAGGAACTCTACAATCTGGCCAACGACCCCGCGGAGAAGAAGAACCTCGCCGGGAAAGACCATCTCGCGGACCGCCTGCAAGAACTTCGCGGACTGCTGGCAGACAAGCAGAAAGAGGCCGGGAGTCGTCGCTGACTCCTTCCATTCCCGCCCAATCCAGGAAAGCAAGGACCCATACCCTCAAACAACCCGATCGCCGGGGCTACCGATCACTTCCTTCCAGGAATGCGAGGAGGAGATCCTCTCTGATCGCTCCCATGGCACCGTGCCCCGCACCCACGACCTTGTAGTGGATGACCGCCCCGTCCAGGTAACTGAACATCTCAAGGTTGCCCTTCACGCTGCTCGGCCTGGTCAGCTTTTTCCCCTTATAGCCCATTTCCCGGGCCCAGAGATAGATTGACTGCTCCGCTTCAACGAAGGCGAGTTTCCCCCCCTTGGCAGGAATCCCCCTTGAGGGTCCCCCGCGATAGGGAACCAGCCTGTCTTCCGTGCCAGAAACGTTCATGAGGCGTTTCCCGGTCATCGGACGAACCGCCTTCCGGTAACTGTTGTTCTCTCCCTTCGCCTTGAACGACTTTCCATCGTGCTGGTACACATTGAGCGGACTGACTCCGCTCACATAATTCCGGATGTTGGGCAATTGGCACTCAATTGCCAACTGGTTCACCAGGGCCGCTCCATTCGAGCTGCCAATGATACTGAAGTCGCTGTCCTGCACATTATCGTAATTTGCCAGTTTCCTTACGATCGCCTCAACAAATCCACGATCGTCCGCCTTGGAACGTTCCGAAACGATGTTCCAGCTTCTCAGGTATCCCTCGGGACAGACCACGATGTAGCGCTTCGCCATGACCTTGTTGCGTCGCAAAAAACCATTGAGAGCTCCCCGTGCATTCCCACCGTTCCCGTGCAGAAACATGACCACCGGCAGTTTTCCTTTCCGATCCTCCGGGACGGCAACAAGATACGGCCTCTCAAATTCCTTCTCCTGCTTCCACGACTGGGAAATGGCATACTCACCCGACTTAAGGTCTTCTGCCAGCAACCTCCCGAGACCGGTCAGACACAGGACTGCAAAGGTGAAGGAAAGTAGCTTCATCAAGCGCATATGTAGGGGATGAGATCCTCCACGTCCACTGCAGACAAAAGAGGGAGCTATTTCACTCTTTTCCAGTTCGCTGTCACTGTCACGTCCTCAGGGGGCATCAGGAACGTGATTTGCGGCAAGTGCGGGCGAGTCAATGCGAGCGGACCATTCGTGGTCCAGTAAAAGACCTGCCCCCCCTCCTCCCTCTTCCCGGAGAGTGCCGTAACCCTGACCAGTTCACCTGGACGTGGATTGGCAGGATCGGCCTTTCCTCCAACCACCGTCAACCTGACCGACCCTTCGAATACAGCCGTAAGCTGGGCATCCTCCTTGCCAACGTTAAAGAGCGTTCTTCGCTTGCTGGCGTCACTGAAAGTTCCCCTGGAGGCAGCCCATTTGACGAAAGGCTTCCCCCCCCTTGCTTCTGGTGCGGTCAACCTGATTACACTCCCGGGTTCAAAGAAGCCATACTTGCATGTATCACCAAGGTAAGGCCGCTCACCACTCACCACTTCCATGATAACCCCTCCATCCACCTCTACACAGTAATTGAATGGTGTTCCGTAGGTCTGAGAGAGCATCCACGCCATCCGCATGCTGAAGGCCTCCTTGTCATCTCCTCCCGGGCGACTGATATGTCCCCGGCCTGGAATCATGGTGAATCGGCCGTATCCACCACAATCGAGGTGATTCTGGAACAGGGGGATCTGCTCCGAAATCCGAGAGACATGGTCAAGGGGACAGTGAAGGACCCACAACGCGGTCTTCAGCGTACGGCAGGTCCCCGCCGTGGTTCCCCTCTTCACTTCATCACAGCCCCAGGCACCAAGCGGCATCATGGCCGCGATCCTGTAGCCCTCTCCATGCTGCTCGGCACAGCCAATCCGCCAGGTGCCCTGTCCACCCATGCTGAATCCCGTGACGTAAATCCGGTTCTCGTCAATATTGACCTTGTTCTTCACATGATCGATGAGCCGTTTGAATCTCGCCGGTTGCCACCTGGCGATCGGCTTCACAGGCGCCACGTGAAGATAACCAAACTGGCCGTGGGCATTCCCGCTGTATCCGGCATCGGACCACCGTTGATTATCGACCAATCGAGCAGAAACCATGTTGCGCTTGCCCTGGTTCGGATGAGCACGCCCCTTTCCTCCCCCATGCAGGTAAAATACCACCGGATAAGCCCTGTCGTGCTTGTAATCCTTGGGGACCCAGACGGAATACTGATAGGTGTCCTTCGGAACCGCTCCACTTGCATGGGTATGATTATGCTGTTCCCCGGGCGTGTAATCCGCAGCTTGAAGGGCGTGAGGCAGGAACGAGCAAAGCACTACGACAACGAAGACAGCGGGCAGACACGGCATACGATTCAAAGCGAATGAAATCAGGCCTCATTTGGCAAGAACTGCAACACTGCCCGGGGTCCCTTCGTCTATGGACATCTGTCCCAATCCGTATTGAATTCAGAAAGTCCCAATTCCCATGCTCCGACCCCTGATTCTCCTCGCTGCCATCAATGCATCCATGGCGACCCTCCCCCTCCACGCTGACTGGAAGAAGGATACCGTCCTGGTCTCCCGGAAGGATAAGGCCATCGTCGTCCGGCACCCCGGTAGCGACACGATTCTCTTTGAACATGCCGACCCCCAGCTTGCCATCGAGTGGGGCTTGCGAAAGGTCGGCACTACGGTCCTCCTTGAAGGTGAATATACGGTTTCCGACCGGATCGACATTCCCCGTGCCGGAGTCACCCTCATTGTCGATCAGAAGGCCGTCCTCAGGCTCAATCCGGAAAGCAGGCACACCACTATCGACTTCAAGTCGCGCAATGCCGGCTACTGGCAGATGTTGCCCATGATCTACAACAAGGGTCACGACAACGTCCGCATTCTCATGTTTGGAACGCTCGAGAAATGGAAGGTGGAAAACAAGAGCAACGGCAGGCAAACCCTGCCCATCATGTTTGACGGTCGTAATGAAAGGGGAACCTGTGGATTATCGGGTGGATTGATGATGGTCACTGGCCATGCCACCGACTCTTTCTGGCTCGTGGACTCTTCCAGAGTCCGTGTTCCCGTGGTGGCCCTCGATACCGCCCCGGGCGCAGCCCTTGTCCTTGAAGGCTGCGAGGATTGCCATCTGGGACTCATCGCAAGTATCGCCCCGGAAAAGGGCGGCAAGACCGCCGAGACAATCGACCTCAACTCCCGCAATATAGACATCAGCATCGATCGACTGGTTGGAGAGCGTTCCCAGGAGATCATCGACTGCAATGAGAGCCACGTAGTGGTCCAGGAGGTGGTTTCCATCGGACCTCCCCGGAAGATGTTCGGGCGTGGTCCTGTCTCCGGACCACGTTATACGGATCGCAGATCCTTCGGGTCACGCTCGCTTGATGTCCGCAAGGTCTCGATCCTGGGCGATGCAGTCAGCTCACGCCTTCTGCACGAAGTGCCCAAACTTCCCGGGTCACTCCCCACGTTCACCGTCCGAACCACCGTGGAGGTGATCCTCCGGGATGGTCGGAAAAAGCGCTATACGGAAAGCACCAACTTCGACCTGCGCGGTCAGGAGGCACGGGCAGAGTCCCGATAAGGCGAAAAACGCGTAGCCCTGTCCCCCGGTCGTCTGAAACTGCCCCCCCTAGACCCTCTTCTCGCTCGCGGTCGAATCCCCGAAGCTCACCCCGGGCATACCCACCTCTTCGAGCATGCGGACGAAGAGATTGTTGAGCGGGGTCTCGCCCACGTCCACATGGCGCCCGGGTTGGAATCTGCCTCCCGCATTCCCCGCCACCACGATGGGCAGATCAACGTGAGTATGCCAGTGACCATCGGAGAGACCACTGCCCCAGACCACCATCGAGTTGTGAAGCAGCGACTTCCCGTCAGTATCCTTCGCCTCCTTCATGCGCTCGAGGAAGTAGGCAAGCTCCTCGCTGTAAAAACGATCGATCCGGCTCACCAGTTCCATCTTCCCGGCATCCTTGCCGTGATGGGAAAGATCGTGGTGACCACCGCTCACCCCGATGTCACGGAAGCTCCGGTTGCTCCCGTCATGTCCGATGAGGAAACTCACCACTCGAGTAGAATCACTCTGGAAGGCGAGGAGCATCATGTCGAAGAGGATACGAATATGCTCCCGGTAATCCCGCGGAGTTCCATCCGGCGCGGGCCGACCGGGATCAGAAGGAGGTCCCAGCCGTTCCACGCGCTCAATGCGCTGTTCAACCTCGCGCACCCCGGTGAGATATTCGTCGAGCTTCTCGCGATCCTCGCGCCCAAGGCGCTGCTCCATCTTGCGGGCCGAGTCCTGCACAAAATCGAGGATCGACTTCTGCTCGGCATGTCTCCGGGCAGCATTGACAGCCCGCTCTTCAGGACTCCCCGATCCGTAAATGCGCTCGAAGACAGCGCGTGGATTTGATTCCGGAGTGGCGGGCAGGTGCTCGGACCGCCAGGAAATGTTGTACTGGTAGGCGCAGGAATAGCCGGCATCGCAGGATCCCGTATTGCGCACTCTCTCGCTTGTTAGTTCCAAGGAGGGTAGCCGGGTCTCCGCCGCGAGAAAGCGGGCCGCAAGCTGATCGGCGGAAATCCCGACCTTCAGGTTGGCTCCCGAGGTTCGCAGGGGACGCGCCCCGGTAAGGAAGGTGGCATTGGCTCGAGCATGGTCTCCGGCCCCATCCTTGCCCGGATTCCCTTCCACCTGCGCAAAACCCTTCATGATCTGCAGATCGTTCCGGAAGCGTTCCAGAGGAGCCATGCTCTCGTTGAACTTGAAGTCCGTTCCGAAGCCCTCCGGCCGCCACTTATCCATGATCACTCCGTTCGGGACATAGAGATAGGCCGTGCGGAGCGGAGCTCCGGTTGCGGTAAGACCCCGCGACCCCGCCTTGGCGACGGTCGCTGCGCCGGCCAGGGAGGTCATCCCAGGAAGGGTAATGCAGGCACCCAGGCCGCGCAAAAACGTCCGGCGGCCGATCTGTTCGCGGGGAAAACTCATCGTGAACTCAGGTTCGGCTTATGATCCGGTCTTCGGAATCAACAATCAAGGGGATTCCTCCTCCCAAAGGAGTGACGGACATCGGGGAAACTCGACAATCCAGATTCCAAATAAACTCAGATTTTCCAGGCTCTAGAGTACCTGATGTAGTGTGGCGCGCCTTGTCCTCCGGCTTTATCTGGAGATTAACCCGTCGAGCTCGATCGCCCGTCAACTCCCCTTACTCAGCCCGTTTCATTTGGAACGGTACACTCTCCACCACCCCGTAGAGGAACTCGCGCAGGCCACCGCCCGCAGTCTCGGCCTGCTTAATGATCCCGTCCACGGCTGGCGCATCGTAGTATTCGACTCCCCGGCCCACCGCATAGGTGAGCAGCTTTTCGGTAAGACACCGGTGGAAGTCCTTCTTGCGCGGCCCCGCCAACACTTCCCGAAGACCACCAACGCCCACAAATTTCTCTCCCGTGACAAGCGCGCCGGAGGCTCCAAATTTCTCTCCCTCCCGCCACTGTCCGAGCGCGTTGTAGCGCTCGAGAGCCAGGCCGATGGGATCCAGTCGGGCGTGGCAGGAATGACAGAGCGGCTGGGAACGATGATGCGCCATCAACTCCTCCACCGTGGCGTCCTTGCCCAGCTTCTCCTTGGCAGCTTCGAGAGCGGGAATGTTAGGCGGCGGTGGCGGTGGCGGAACACCCAGGAGGTTATCGAGCACGTAGAGCCCTCGCTTGACCGGAGAAGTACGGTCCGGATTGGACGTAGTGAGCAGGAAGCTCCCCTGGGTAAGGATTCCTCCCTGCCGTGAATTACCCTCCAGGCTCACCTTGCGAAACTCTTTCCCCTGGATTCCTGCCATCCCGTAAAAGGTCGCGAGCCGGTCGTTCACGAATGCGTAATCGGCGGTGATAAATTCCACCGCGGGTCGGTTCTCCTTCAGGATGTGAGCGAAGAAAAGCTGGGTCTCCCGCATCATATCCTGCCGCGTGAAGAGATTGAAGATCTGGCGGGCCCGGTTCCCATCCTTGATGCCGAGCAGAAGCGGCGTGTCAAAGATCCTCCCGTCCAACTCCCGGATCTGCAGCCACTGCCCGACAAAATTGCGGATGAAACGCTCGGCCTTCGGGTCGGCCAGCATGCGATCTATATTGGCCCGCAGATTCGTTCGCAGTTTCCCGGCGCCTGCCTCGTCGAGAAGGGCCTGGTCCGGCGCCGAACTCCAGAGAAAATACGAGAGCCGCGTGGCCAGGGCATACTCGTCGAGTGGAATGGCCCGAACCTCTCCCTCTCCCTTGCCCGGCAACTCCCCGCGGAGCAGAAAGTCGGGCGAACTCAGCACGGCCGTGAGGGCGAAGCGAATTCCCGCCACGAACTGCCCTTCGGCCTCCCACTTCACCTTGGCGAGCGCGATAAGCCTGTCGAGGGTCTCCTCTTCGACAGGCTGGCGATAGGCCCGCGTCGCAAGACGGCGCAAAATCTTCCGCGCGTATTGCTCCCGCTCCGCCGCTCCCTCCGGGGGCGGGCCTCCGTCGATGATGCGCCGGACGCTCTCGGGGTAACTGTCCCAGGCTATTGAGTCCGCCGGCCCGGTCATCACGACACTGACTACCTTCACCGCGAGGGGCACGTTCTCGTTGGTCGCGCCCTTGCCGGGCACCATTTCAAACTCGAGTCGACGGGGGCCCTTCTCCAACACCGGACTCAGCTCCAGCTCGAAGCTCTTTGTCCTGCTGTTCTCGAAACTGATGGGGCGGGAGGCCAGCTCCCGGTCGTCAATCAGAACGCGCCAGGCGGCGTTTGCATCCTTACCTCCACTCTGCGCCACCACCTGGTAACTGATCACCAGGCGGTGCCTGCCCGCCGTCCTGGCATCCCAGACTGTTCCCGACCGATGAGCGCTTCCCGCCCGCATGAAACGCGCCGACCGGGAACCATTCTTCTCATTGCGCATCTGGCCGGGATCGATGTTCACCGCCTGCGCCCGGCCCGCCTCGAGGGGAATCGCCTGCGCCATGATGCGCTCCGCCACCGCGAGATACTTCTCCATGAGCAGAGGCGAGATCGACAACACGTCCCCGATCGTGTCGAACCCGTAACCGGTGTCGTCGGGCGGAAAGGCATCATTCACATTGAACTTCACTCCCAGGATGTCCTCGATCGAGTGGCCGTATTCGACGCGGTTGAGGCGGCGTAGCGTGACCCGCCCCGGATCGGGATTAGCCGGATCAAGTCCGAAGACCTTGCCCTCGATCCAGGCGATCAACCCCGCACGCTCATCCGCGGTCGGCTGATCCTTCTTGGCCGGCGGCATGAGATCGGTGCGGAGGTTCTTCCAGACCTGCAACCAGAGTTCCCTGTTATCGAGGTGCTGGGCCCCCTTCGCCGGATCATCGAGGGAAACATCCCCTTTTGCGCTCCCCTCCCCATGACAATCGTAGCAGTAGTGCTCCAGAAGAGGCTGAATCCTGGAATTGAATTCCCCGACCGCTTCCTCGGCCGACACCGCTGAGGCGCACACACACGCGCCTACGACGAAGATCCATATCCAGAAACCCGGCAACACTCCGGTCATCTGCAGGCACACGCTTCGCTCTCTTCCGCTCATGCTCTATTCTCCGAAAAAAAAGGTATGAAATACGCCCGCGGACAAATTGACTCCGGCTCCCGAGGGATGACTCCCGTCCTTGGAGAACAAGCGCTTGCCCGTTCCCCCCTTCATTTCCTTTGCCCACGCCTCTCCCACTGGGACAACCAGCGCACCCTCCGCCGCCGCAGCCGCTTCCCGATATCCAATCACCAACCGGTTCTGCATCTTCTCGAAAGTATCATTGGGAAAACTCTCCGAGTTCCTGCGATCACCATCCCGTCGGCCCCAGGTTTGAAAGAATACCGGAACCGCTCCCATTTTCCTGATTTCGGTCACCAGAGCCCGTGCGGGCGGAATCATCTTCCTCTTGCGCTGCTCTGGCCCGAAGGAGGGCAACTGGCTCTGTTCCTGCAGCACCACTACGTCCCATTTCCCACCCCGGATCCTGGCAAGGGTCTCCTCGGAACCAGCATGCTTCTGCAATGTCCACCCGCCCCTCGTTACTCCCTCGACAACCACCTTCCGCTTCGCCTCCCTGGCTACCCTGGCGAGGGCACCCGGCAACTTGAAACTGTAACTGTTACCCACGAAGAGAATCCTCGGTTCCTCCACTTTACTCAGCCGTGCCTGCAGCGCATCCTGCGTATCCTCCGCAGGCGACACTCCTGCCAGGAGGAAACCAGCACCTGCTATTGCCACTGCCTTCATGCGTGCTCCCCATGAATACTGGTCGCTGCGAGATTCCAAGAAGATCCTCCGACGATCATGAATTACCATTTGATCCTCCCTGCTCAAAAGTGAGTTCCCCATGCGAATCGCGTACTTACTTTCGGGCAATACAGAAAAGATGCTGCTCCCCCCTGATGAAAAGCTCTCCGTCAACCGGAGCCGGGGTGGCATCCACCCCTTCTCCCACGGTATTGGTAGCGACCACTTCAAACTTCTCCCCATCCTTCAGAACCACGGTCGTCCCGCTACGTCCGGTGACATAGACATACCCTCCCGCCGCAACCGGCGAGGCATAAGTCCGCGAGATCTCGGGAACACGCTCCGCAATATAGTGCGCCTTCCCGCTCACCGCATCGAGACAGGTCAACATCCCCGATTTCCCACTGTGGAAGTAGAGTCGCGATCCTGAAATCAACGGCGAGGCGATATCGGGAGTATGGCGATCCAGGTCCCATAGCACGCTCCTGGTTCCTTCCAGGTCCCCTCGTCCACTCAGGTCGAAGGCTCCTATGAACGCACCACGGAAACCGCTGCCCACGATGGTCAGATCCCTGATCGCAACCGCCGAGGCCACCGGTCGCTGCGTTTGCCCCCCGCAGCGCCACAACTCCTTGCCGCTCTTCAAATCATATCCCCGCGCACAGGTCTGTCCATTCATGACGACCTGCTTGCTGCCCTTGTGCTCCACCACCAGGGGGGTCGCCCAGCACGTTGGCTCATCCTCCCGCTCTGCCCGCCAGATCGTTTTGCCGGTGAGCCTGTTCAACGCATAGAGCGAAGAAGGGCCCTCATGGTCCCAAGGCACCAGAATCATCTCCCCTTCAATCGTCGGTGAACTCCCCTCCCCGAATTCATTCCGCGTATTCATCTTCCCGAAGTCATTACGCTTCCACACCAGGGAGCCATCCACCTTGTAGCAATACAGTCCCCGCGAACCGAAATGAGCATAAACATGTTCTCCATTCGTACATGGTGAAGCCGAGGCGAACCCATTCGTGGAGTGGGTTCCCTGGTGAGGAGTCGCTTCGGTGGCTGTTCTCTCCCACTGTAATTTCCCTGTCTTGCGATCGAAGCAGAACAGCTTGAAGGCCAGTTTCGACAACCTCCGTCCGTCGAACCCGGACTTCCCCTTAGCCGAAACTGCCGATACTACGAAAACCTGGTTCCCCCATACCACTGGCGATCCCGATCCACGACCCGGGACGACTGTCTTCCACTTCACGTTTTTGGTCTCGCTCCAGTTCAGTGGGGGTTGCGCATCAGGCGAAGAGCCATTGCCGGTGGGACCCCGCCAGTGGGCCCAGTTTCCAGCACAGAGACTCCCCTGCTGCAGAAGGACGACAAGAACGAGAAAGGGAAGGCGCAGAGACATGATCAGGTGTGGTTGTCTGCCCATTGTCCTTGCTTTCCCCCTCAGTGCAATCCCGATCCGGAACACGAAAGGCCCCGCTAAAAGCGACGGCTCACATTGAGCCAGAAGGAACGAGGAAGACCGATTGACTGCAGTCCGGAACTGCTCAACCCGGTAGCTACCTCCTCGTCAAAGAGGTTCTCGACTCGAGCCTGCAGAATTAACGTATCGCTGACTTCAAAGTGTCCGCCAATCCGCACAGTCCACCATGAGTCCAGACGGCGCCCTGCCAGAGCGTCATCATATTGACCGCTTCCGAATTCGATCTCACCGAAGAGATGCCATCGGTCGAGAGGATCAACCTCAACCCCGGCCACCACACGGTGTGCAGGACTCTGCGGGAAGCTCTTTCCTTCCAACAGGGGCTGCCCGGGTGACCTGGTGAACTCAGATTGTGAAAACAGGTAACGCAAATTGCAGGCAAGGCGTGAAGCAACCTGGTAGCGCACCCTGCTTTCCACCCCCCAGACGCGCGCCTCTTCAACATTGCGCCGTTGCGCCACCACTCCACCCGGCGGCAGGAACCCGGCGATTGTCTCCGCTTCGACTGGATCGGTAAGGGGCACGTTTGCAATGGCATCGTCAATCCAGTGATGGAAAATGTTGAGGCCACATGAGATATTTCCTGAGGGCGTCCACTCAACTCCCGCATCGACGGTAAAGAACCGCTCCGGATCGAGCCCTGCGTTTGCCTCCGTAATATCACTTCGAACCCGGAAAGGACGGTAGAGCTCGTTGATCGTAGGGAGACGAAAGGCCGTCCCGGCTGATACCCTGGCACGAATCGAATCCGAAACCCGGTAACCGAAAGCACCACTCAGGGAAGGAGCAGTCCCCTCACGATTGCTGAATCTTGCATCGCGCAGGAGTACACCCGTGACGGGTCTCCGCTCAACCCGTCCACCATTTCGGAGGGCCCAGAGATCTATCCGGGCGCTGCCCTCAAGTGAAACACCCATATCCGTTTCACATGCCGCCCGGGCAAAAAACCCTCCCACAAACTGCTCTCCACCCGCCCGGCGAAGACGCAGAAAAGTCCCGTTCACGAACCCGGCCTGCTCGTTCGTCTCGCCGTTCAGATATCTCAGGTCTGCGCCCAGGATGACATCGACCGCCTCTGCCACGCGCAGGGTGGCAGTCACCCCGCCTCCAATCCCCTCCCCCGGCACATCAAACTGATCGAGGGCAGGCGTTTCCGTAGCACGCGTTTCATCGACTGCAGAGAAGAATGCTTCGAAGTCACGACGCTGGTAGTAGGCCAGCGCCTGCCATGTCTGTGAGGGGTATTCCTTGGTGACACGCAGCGAAAAATCGAGAGCCCTCCCGGCATTCCGCGAAAGAATCGTGCCGTTCCCACGTTCCTCCTCATAGAAGGACACCGACGGCTCGATGGCGAGACCATCGCCCGGACGCCACACCATCCGCAACTCCGCACCTTTCGTTGTCAGTCCGAGAGGGCGGTCTACTATTCCACGCTGGCCTTTCTGCAATCCGTAAAACCCATCAGATCTGAGAGTGAATACGGAAGCCTGTGCCGCCAGGCTGGTGTCGTCCGATACCTGGTCACTCACCAGCACCAGTCCACGCGTCCCATGACTTCCTCCTGTGGACCGCAGACTGGTTCGGTTCTCCACCAGTTCCCTGCCCGTGAGATGCACGATTCCGGCCGGACTCTGATTCCCCCAGACCGCGGCCTGTGTGGATGGGACAATCCGCACGGAGGAGAGCAATTCCGGATTGTAGCGCGCCCACGGGATCCAGCCCCCGAAGGGGTCGTTCTGAGGAATCCCGTCGCGCAGCACCAGACTGCGCGCGGTCGCGGTCGCTCCCGTCCCCCGCAAGCTCACCCCCGCCGAAGTAGGATGTCCGAAGACTGATGATTGCCTCCGGTAGAGCGAAAAAGACGGATCAGTCGCGAGGAGTTCATCAATCGTGCGGAGAGCCCTCGCGGCAATTTCATCCGATCGCCACGAAGCAACGACCGGATCGCCATCCAGACCACGTTCAGCTGTTACAACGGTTTCCGGAATTATTACCGTGTCCGGCAAGGCAAGCACCGGGCCAGAAAACGGCAGGACCCACCACAGGAGGGCAATAACATCCCGCGGGGAAATCATTCCGGTAGATGGGAGATCTTTACCACACAAACTCATGTGCTTCACGGATGAGGCATGCCCGATTAATTCTAGAAAAGACGCCCCAGCAAGCGGAAGT
>JAKVCR010000054.1 GCA_022448985.1 Roseibacillus sp. | reverse complement strand
TTTTGATGTTTCCGGTGGCGGCGAATCCGGAGAGATCGTCCTCAACTTCTCCGATGGCCTTGATGTCACGGGCTCGGCGACTGCTTCGCTTGACGGCGCGGACGCGGCTGGTGGAGTGGCGTGGTTCTTCTTCGAGATCGTCACAGAGCCCGTCGTGATCATTCCGGTTGCGAACGATCTCGGAATTCTCGGGGACGATACCAGTGTCCTCACCCTTGACACCTTTGGCTCAGTTCTCGGGGACACCGAAATGGGTCTCTATGATGCCGCGGGCAACCTTCTGGATGAAAACGATGATGCGGGGGCCGAGACGTTTCAGAGCGAACTGGTTGCCCAGAATCTGGCGGAAGGGACCTACTACGTTGCGGTCAGCGCCTACAACACCACCTTCGGGGTATCCGGTTTTGATGTTTTCGGTGGGGGCGAATCCGGGGAGATCGTTCTCAACTTCTCCGATGGTCTTGATGTTGCCGGGTCGGTTACGGCGTCCCTGGACGGGACGGATGATACTGGCGGAGTGGCCTGGTTCTCCTTTGAAATCGCGGCAGAACCCCCGACGACTACCGTGCTGGGTGGTGGTCTGGAGGTCGAGGTGGTGGATTCGGAACTCGGCAGGGAACTGGTCGTGAGCTTTGCCGCGCAGGAGGATGGATTGATTTTCGAACTGGAAACCTCGGAGGATCTCCAGAACTGGAGCCCTGCACCCGGAGCCGTGTTTTCCCAGAACGACAACGGGACACAAGCGGCCCTTCCGATCCCGGATGGAGCAGGGTTCTTTGGGAGGCTCTTTGTCCGGCTCCGCGTGACAAGACCGTGATCCAGCCGAAGGAACTAACGTTCACTTCTTCTGCCGGGCGCGGGCCTGGCGCCACGAGCCGAATGGCACCACCCCGCGCTCCTTGGCCCACTGCTCGTACTGGGCGGTCATCCGGGAAGTGATCTCGGGCTGCTTGGCAGCGAGGTTGTGCATCTCGGTGCGATCCTTCTCCATGTCGTAGAGTTCCCAGGCTCCCCGCACACCCTTGGCCACCAGTTTCCATTTGCCGTCCCGGACCGCACGATTGCCCTCGTGCTCGAAGTAGATCGGCCGCCCGCGTTTGAGGGCGGTGTCCTCAAAGGCCGGCCGGAGGGAGATGCCCTCCATGGGGATGATCTTCTTGTCGTTTTTCCGGGCGGGGTACTTGGCCCGGCCGAGGTCGACGCAGGTGGCCATGAGATCGATCAGGTGGGCGGGGGTCTTGAACCACCGGTTGCGGCCCTTGATGCCCTTGGGCCAGTGCGCGATGAGCGGGGTGGAGATTCCGCCCTCGTGGACCCAGTGCTTGTATTCGCGGAAAGGGGTGTTGGAGACGTTGGCCCAGTTGCGGCCATAGCCGACTTCGGTCTCGGGAGGGCCGGGCATGACCCCGTCCCCGCGCCGGAGGGGATATCCGTCGCGGCTCTTGGGGGGAACCATCTGGGTCTGGAGCTCGTCCTTGCCCATGGGTGGCAGGGTGGGCTTGGCGGGGCGCTTGAGCGGCCCGACCACCCGGCCGCGGCCGAAGCCCTCTGCGCAGCCGCCGTTGTCCTGGAAATAGAGGATGAGGGTGTTGTCCAGCTGCCCGGCTGCCTCAAGGGACTTGACGATGCGGCCGATCCCCTGGTCCATGTTGTCGACCATGGCGGCGTAGACTTCCATGCAGGCCGCTTCCCATTCCTTCAGTTTGACGGACTCCCATTTGCCGACCTGCGGCACGACGTCCCAGTGGTCGGGAAGGAGGCCGAGGGACTTGAGTTTTGCAATCCGGGCCTTCCGGGCGGGAGTGTAGCCCCCGTCATATTTCCCCTCGTACTTGGCGATGTCGCCGGGAAGGGCGTGCATGGGCCAGTGGGCCGCGGTGTAGGAAACATACATGAAGAATGGCTGTCCGTCTGCTTCCCGCTTGTGGTCCTCAATGTAGCGCACGGCATTGTCGGAGATGGCGTCGGTGTAGTAGAAGGTCTTGGGCTGGTAATCCGGATCGTTATCCGGAGTAATGTAGCGGTTGTCGCGGGTCAGTGAGTTGGGGTCGAAAAAGGAACCGGCCCCGTGAATGGTTCCGTAAAAGCGGTCGAAACCACGCTGAAGAGGCCAGTTGGAGATATTCGGGTTGGCGACTTCCGCGGCCTTGTAGGGAGTGACATGCCATTTCCCGGATATGTAGGTGCGGTAACCAGCAGGCTTGAGCACTTCCGCGATGGTGACGCAGTTGCGGTTGAGCTCGCCCTGGTACTGGGGGATGCCGTAGTTGCCCATCATGTGCCCGACTCCTGCCTGGTGGGCGTAGAGCCCGGTGAGGAGGGTGGCACGGGTTGGGCAGCAGCGGGCGGTATTGTAGAACTGGGTGAACCGGACGCCATTGGCGGCCAGCTGGTCGAGGGCCGGGGTATTGATTTCCCCGCCATAACAACCGATATCCGAGTAGCCCATGTCGTCGGACATGATCAGGATGATATTGGGGCGGTCGTCCGCGGCCTGGGTGGCAGGGGGGGCGGCCAGGAGCGCAAGGGCAAGGAAGAGGGCGGGGAAGACGGGATTTCTCATGATCGAAGCTTGGTGATGATTGATAGAGCGGGGGAGGTTGACCGGTCAAGCGGTCTCATGCGAGGACGGGATTCATTAAGACATCTTATCGAAAGAGCCTGTCCGGGGCCGCTTGCGGAGGAGCCCCTCCCGGGGATGTGAATCCCCGGTCCCACCGGGCAAATCCTGCCCCAGGCCCTCCATTCGGAGCCCTCATCTCTCGCCGATCTCGACCTGCATCCGGGTGAAAAGAGCAGGGGCGTAGGGGAGATGGATCTGCACGATGCCTAGGCCTTCCCCGGCGTGGACCGCCTCGACGTTGCCGGGTCCCGTCCACGGCCCGTTGGCGACACGGGTGGCCTGGGTGGTCCAGGTCTTGAGGTCCAGGGAGGATTGGATTCGAAAGATAACATCGGCGGGCGCAACGGCGGGGACATGGAAGGTGCTGGTGGAACCCTCTCCCGGGTGCAGGGACTGTTCGAAGAGGATGGAAGCGAATTGCGGTTCAAGGGGATCAAAGTCGAAGGCGTATTCAAAGAGATTGCTCATGGCATCCCCGTCATCATCTCCCCGGGCGATCCCCAGGGCCCTGGCCCAGCTGGAGTAGGAGGAAGCGCCGTTCGGAAAACCGGGAGAACCGTGACGGGAGAAGGAGGGGGACCAGGCCGATCGCTCATTCCAGGCGTCGAGTTCGCGTTCGGGGTCCCGGAACTCGAGAGAATAGCCGGTGGAGTCAGTGCTGGGGTGCCAGGAGTGGTCGTAAGTAAATTTCTGGATGTGGACGTCAAACGGAACGGGAAGGGTAAGGGCCACACTTTCGCTGTCGTTATGGAGTTTCCCGTCTTCGAATGTGCCTGCAATGTTGATGCCCGGACCGTGGACCAATTCAAAGAATTCCCGGTCTGCAACCACCACGATGTGTGTGCGAGGGGCAAGGGCAAGTGGAGGGAAGGTGAACTCGATGCCCTCCGTGAAACGGACCCCGGTGAGGTCGAGGGTAAGATCATGGCTCGTGTTCTGGATTTCGATGAACTCACCGGCACTTCCGTCGGGCGGGTTATACATGATCTCAGTGATGCGGAGGTGATCGAGGAGAACCTGGCGCGCAACCTCGGCGGGGTCCGGGGGGGCGAGAGTCGATTCGTAGGCGGTCAGCTCACAATCAAAGACGATATCCGAGCTGTTGGAACTCGCCTGATAGGTGACCACCGCGAGGATATTGGGGCCCCTCACAAGGTGCTCAGCGGAGACCGGGAAGGGACCCTCCAGGGAGGCATTGGTGATCACCTCTTCGCTCCAGGTGGATTCATCGAGCGCCCCTTCAGGGACGTTGTGTCGAAAGAGCTCGTGACCATTCAGGTAGAAAACCGCGCCATCGTCAACGTAGGTTGCGAGGGTGAGGGAAGTTTGCGAGGGATCCCCGTCGAACTCGAAGGTCTTCCGGAAGTAGTAGTTCTTTCGGCCCCGGCGGTAGTTGAAGGGCGGGTCGCTGTTAGCGTGCGAAGCAAGGGGAATGAGCAGGGAAGAGGTCTCCCGGCCGAGGGGGGCGGGGCCCATTGCCCACCCGCTGTCGTCGAAGTTGATGGTCTTCCAGTTATTGACCGGGTCGGCATTGTCGAGGAAGCGCCAGTCCGGGAGCTGATAGGGAAGCGGGGTGAAGATCTCAGTGATACGGGTGGTTCGGTTGTTGGAGCCTCCGGGGGTTCCGATGCGGAAGGTTTCCACGGTGGCAGATCCATCAGGATTGCGCCCTTCCGCGATGTCGGGGCACTGGCAGGTGATGGTGATCTGGTCGATGGTGGTCCCGTCCTCGGCGGTGAGGAGAAGCCACTGGCGGAATCCATTGAGATTAAAGGGGAATTCATGGGCTTCCGGGCTCTCGCTGGTAGTGGAGTGGAGAACAAGGAACCCGCCCGCCGGAATGTAGGAGTGGTCAGGAATCTGGTATCTTCTGGGGTGGTCAAGGGTGTCCGAAAGCCAGAGGCCTCCAAGGTCTGCAGGGGAGTCGCCCGGATTGAAGAACTCGATGAATTCTCCGAGATAGTGCAGGTTGGAGTCGGCAAGCCATTCGTTGATCTTCACATGGCGGGTGGGGGTCAGGCCGGATGGGCGGTTCGGTCCGTCCGGGGTGGGGCGGCAGAGCGTCCACTTGCCATGGGGGCCGTGGCGCCCGATGGAGTAGCCGGGAACCTGTTTGCCCCAGCGGATGGAATCTACCAGGGTCTTGTCATGGTAGAGGAGCAGTTCTTCTCCGGAGGGGCTGAGGCCGGGGACGTCCTCGTCGACGAGGGTCAGGTAGGCGCCGGGGGCGAGGGTGCCGGTCAGGGCGACTTTCTGTGGATTGTCTGGCGTATCGGAAAGGAACCAGCCGGTGAGCGGCATCGTCCTGGTTCCGGGATTGTGCAACTCAACGCTGTCGATCCCGGGCTTGGCGCGAGCCTCCACTTCGTTGAGGACCAGTTCACTCCGGGCGCCCGGGGCGACCTGCCATTCGCGGGAAGGGGTGATTTCGCTTTCGTCCTGCCAGTTTCCGGCTGAATCACGTGCCAGGATTTCGAGTCGGTAGGTCGCCGGGCGAAGGTCGACGAGTTGAATAGGTGTGGCGAGGGGGAATTCCCCGCTCCACTCGCCGGGAAGATCGTCGGTCACCAGTCGGAAGCGGTAGTCGGTGACCCCGGGGCCGTCCACGGTCAGGGTGGCGTTGGGGAGAGGGGTGAGGGGAGAAGGGAGACCTGAGACGGAAGCTCCCGCCGGAACCAACGCCCCACGGTCGAGGCCGTTCTGCCCGGACCCCTGGGCCGGGGAACCTGCCAGAAGGGACCAGTTGTCTCTGGGCCAGGGGCCCGCTGCAAGGTTGGAGAGGAAGGGATTGAGGTCGGAATTTCCGTCGCCGATCATGTGATGTTCGACCGGGAGTATATTGTGGTGGCCGATGATTTCGACCGAATCGGAATGGGCGAAGATCGCATTGCAGTCCAGGAGGAGATTCGACTCCATCGAGATGTGCTGACCTGGAAGAGTGTCCGGACGCAGTGGTTCATCAAGATTGATCGCAGCGATGGTGGCCCCGACTACCGTGTTGTTTTCGAAAGTGCAGTTGGCGCCATTCTTGAGCAGCACGGCGTGGTCGACATCGTAGAACAGATTTCGAACCACCGTGACGCTGGATTCGTTGTTGATCGCGATCGCATTGGAGGTGGTGTTGCGTGGTTTGAAGAGATGCGCGTGCATGAAGACATTCCCTTCCAGATGGGCATCGCAATTGTTAAGGTCGAAGCACTCGTCGGTAGCCCCGGTGAAGACGTTGTCGTAGGCGGCTAGGATCGGTCCGGGGCGCTGGGCTCCCGAAAAAACGATGATGTCATTGTAGGCCGGGGATGGAGCAAAGACATTGCGGCGCAGGATGAGATAATCATTGTTGCGCAGGGTGGACCCTTGGAGGGCCTTTGAGTTGGGGACGGGAGGGAAGGTGCAGTCCCGGATCTCAAGCTGTGGGCTATAGACCTCAAGCACGGTGTCGTTGCTGTGATCCCAGGTCACGTGATCAAGCAGGAGCCGCGAGCGGCGCAATTCGATCGCTTCTCCCTGGGCGTCTCCATGCTCCATGTCGGTGTAGGAGATCACGTTTTCGGTAGTGGATTGCTGCCCCGAGGGCGCGACGATACTTACTCCCTGCCAGGTTTCGAGGGAGCCGGGATAACGGCCGAGGCGGATACGTTGATAGGGGGATCCCTCGCATCGCAGGGTGCCGCCCGGCTGGACCGTGAGGCCTCCCGCCGCTGAGAAGAACAGGGAGGTGCCCGCCTCGATGGTCAGGGTGACGCCCGGGAGAACGTTGAGAACCGCGGGGATAATCCATGGGCCTCCCGCGGCGTCGAGAGTGGTATCGGCGGTGAGGTCTCCCTCGACAGTGGTGCCAGCTCCGTTGTCATAGAAGACATCGAGATGGGAGCGCGCCACCACGTTCTGTTCGGCATCGCGCTCTTCAATAATGATACGATTAATGCCCGGATTAAGATTTTTGAACGTGTGGGCCCACCTTCCGAAGGGATGGTCGGCCAGAACGGCTTCTCCATTAAGGAAAACGGAGGTGGCCCGGGCGGAGTTGAAGGTGCCATAGAAGTTGGCCTTGCTGTCGAAGAAGGTGGGGATCCCGGTTGCGTTCCCCGGGCTGGTGGCGACTCGGAGAGGCCGTTCGATCTGACTCAGGATATTTGCGCGGCGGGTAGCGAGGAACTCCTTGGCAGCCTCGGCAGTGTCTGTCGGAGTCCAGGTGAGGGCGTTGTCGATGATGCGGTTTGCACGGCTCTCTTCGAACGGTCCGTGAAGCAGCTCGGAGAGGATCCGGGTGTAGCGCTGTTGGACCCTGGGTTCGCGAAAGAGCCGTTTAAGTTGATCGAAGGACTCACCCCGTTCCGCGAAGTCGAAAATAGTGTGGGGCAGGTTATCAACCCCGATCGGGGTTGTGGCGCCCGTGCCCAGGATGGTGTCGAGGTCGTGGGGGATCAGCTTGAAGCGCCCGTCGTGGCCACAGTAGAGGGCGTAGTCATCGTTGCGTCCGGTGAAGATGCTGTTCTCGGCATTGGTCAGGATGGTGCTGACGGCCAGGGTGCGAAGCCAGGCCTCCAGATCCATGACGGTCTCGACCTGCTTGAGATAGTTCGTTCCGGAGGCGGTGGACATCACCCCGATGAAGCGATGAAGATCCAACCAGGCGTTGGCATCCCGGCTGTTTTCGCTGTCCCAGCCGCTATCGCGGTAATCCGCTTCAAGGTCGGTGCTGTCGGGGAAGTAATCCCATCCCGTCCCGCTTCCTGTCATGCGATAGAGGTTGCCCCCTGCTTCGAGAGGGTAATGGAGCCGGATGTAGCGGCTGTTGATGGCCTCGTTTTGCACGTACATCCCGAAGTGGTGGCTGAAGGGCCGGGCGGTACTCGCATGCTCGGGGGAGGCGTGATTGACCCCGTTGAGGCGGACGGCCGCGACCTTTGATTCGTAGATGGGAAGGCCGGCGGCGCGGTAGAAGAGGCTGCCCAGGAGCTGATTGTAGGGGAACTGGGAGTTCAGGTTCAGCTCATCCGATCCCTGCCATGATTGAGAGGAGGGAAGCTCGATCTTCAGATTGCGGGGGTAACGGTTGTGTGTGCCCGAGCCCCGCAGGCGCATGCCGCACCGGTAGTAGGTGGTGAGTTTCCCATTCAGTCCGGCGATGAAGGTGGCATTGAAGCGGGCATTGGTTTTCCGTTCTTCTGAGTCGAAGGAAATATTGAGGAACTCATCGAGCTCCCCGGCAGAAAGGATAAGGCGGTAAAAGGGCGCCCGGCCGGATGGTTGTTCGCTGTCGACCTGGTAGAGGAGGTTGGCTTCCTGGGTGCCTGTTGGCGCGGACGGGCCGGGCCAGGTCCGGCTCAGGGTCCGGTCGAACGCTTCCACGTAAAACTCCACCACCGTCCCCTCGGGACGGGCCGGGAGGACGGCGGTGTGAATGTTGTCCTGCGCGACCTCATCGCCACCCAATCCGTCATCCCGCATGGTGGTGACGGCGAAGGACCCCGGGGTTACGGCCGAGATCCGGTGGTGGACTACGCCATGGACCGGGGAGGAGAGATCGTCGGTCAGGCGGGCGCGGATCAGAACGAGGTCCTGCGGGGCAGGAACAGCAGGGTGATGGGAGACGTTCTCGATGAAGGGTGCAACATTGACTTCACGGGCGGAGTTGGGTGCACCCGGGGAGCCTCCCTCGCTAATGCTGGGGGCCCAGTTCTGGGCGAGGTCATTGCGGGAGTGAAGGTTTCTCAGTTCGAGCGTTCGGCCGCCGCCATCGGCTGGATTGTTCCAGATCCACCCGGTGTGTCCCCGGTCATTGGGCCCGGCCCGCCGGTGAGCCCAGTCGCCTTCGTTGGCATAGGTCACGCGATCAATCTCATTGCCGGCACGGTCGCGCAGCCGGATGGTCTCCCCGCGATTGGAGAGGCGCCCTCCCCAGCCGCCGGTTACGTGTGTGACCTCGGGATAGCGGGCCCGGAAACTGGCCTCGTCTGCAGCCACCACGAGGTAGCCCCGGTCGGGGATGCTGACCTCGGGAAAGATGAAATTCACTCCGCCCAACGACCAGCCTGACAGGTCCATGGGCCCGAATCCCTGGTTATGGATTTCAATCCATTCCCCGCGTGGATCTTCCCCCCCGCCGGGCTGGATGGGGTGGAACATGATCTCACTGATGACCGGGACCGCACCCGCTTGGGCGAGGCCCAGGAAGAGGGCAACAGCAAGACTTCTGGACATGGTAGGCAGCAGGCCTCCCGCGATCAGGAATGCCAGCGTCCGAAGGAGCAACGAGGGGCTGTTCCCAGGGGGTGCGGACGTTCGGGGCGGAAGGCTGCGACTGAGGCTGTAACTGTTGTTTCTGGAGAGCGGGATCGCAAGCATTCTCGCCGTTCCAGTGCGGAGTAGAAGGACTCCTCCGCACCACCAAAACAGGGCTTCTCAGAAGAATAACGGGCCCCTCACCCCCCCGGGCTGGGTAATCACTTTGGGTTAGGATTCGGACTCTTGTGTCAGGAGGGATCCCCCTGCGTCCAAACCCAGGCTGCATTCCGCCGGGGCCTGGCCACGGGCTGCACGCGGTAACGCAGGCCCGGGCGTGGGGGAATGGGGCCTACTTCTTCTGTCCCTTGGAAGCATCATCCCCGGCCGCAGCCTTGGGGACGAACTTCAGGATCTTGCCGTTGATGCAGTAGCGCTGGTCGGTGGGGGTGTCGTAGCCCTCTCCGGTGAAAACGTGCCCGAGGTGCCCGTCGCAGACATTGCATCGCACTTCCACCCGGACGGTTCCGAAGGAGGTGTCACGCACGGTCTTGATGTTCTCGTGCTTGGAAGTGTCGAAGAAGGCGGGCCATCCGCAGCGGGCGTCGAATTTCTCCTTGGAAGTGAAGAGTTCCGCATTGCACCCGGCACAGTGATAAGCCCCCTCCCCCTGCTTCTTGAACTCATCGTAGGCCTTGCCCCAGGGGCGCTCGGTTCCGTGCTTGCGCAGGATTGCGAACTGTTCGGGGGTGAGGATCTTCTTCCACTCTTCTTCGGACTTGCTCACGGCGGGGGCTGGTTTTTCGGTGGCGGGTTTTTCGACGGGCTCCTTGGGCAGGACAACCTTGCGCTTCTTGAAGGCGGCCTCGTTGATACGGACCAGGGAGAGACCATCATCCTCATCATCCCCACTTGAGAGCCTGAGCTTGTCTTCCCCGATGATGATAGACCCCGATTCTGTTTCCCCATCGGGGCCGGTGATTTCCACGGCGAGCGTCTTCGTTGCCTCATCGGCGGTCTTGACGGTGTAGGACATGCTCCGGGAATCCCCCATCATGTGCATGACGATCTTTCCCTTCTCGGGAATCTCGAACGCCATTTCGGTAATCATGGGCGCGTTCCTGGCCTTGGAGGCAGCCAATTCGTCGGGGGAATCCTTAAACCTCTCCTCCATTTCCTTCATTATGGCCTCGGCATCGGGAGCCCAGTAACCGACGACATGGCTCTCCAGGTCCCCGGGGGGCGCGGCTTCCTCTGCGGGGGCGAGGATCTTCTTCCGCTCTTCTTCGGGCCTGCTCACGAGCTTGGGGGGCTCGGCGGGGGCCTTCTTCTCGGCCTTGGGGGCAGGGTTCGCCTTGGTTGAGCCCTCCTCCTTGCCGTTGGTAGTGGCATCGTCGCAGGAGAGCTGGAGGACGGCCATGCCCGCGGTGAGGGCCACACCGGCAATTCTGGAAGCGCTCTTCATCTCGGTGAGAACCTATCTTGGCAGGGGGAGCCTGTCAAAACACGGCTTGAGTCTGGTCAATTTTTACGGGCGGGCGCCCCGGGAGGCAGGTCCTGGAGTTCTAGCTCATCCCCAGCCCCATGGGGAAGATGAGCTGCACCAGGAGGGTAAGGAACAGGTTGAAGATCAGGATGGCGAGGGAGGAAAAGACCATGGCGTCGGTTGTTCCCCGGCCCACTCCCACCGCCCCGTTTCTCGCGCGTAGCCCCTGGTGACACGAGATGATTACGATCAGCAGGCCGAAGACGAACCCCTTGGTCATCGCAATCGCGATGTCGGTTCCGTCGGTGAAACGCTCCACGTTGAAATTCCAGTAGGCTGCCGGCTGCTGGAAAAGATGAACCCCGATTATGTAGGAGGCGATGATTCCGAAAGCGATCGACTGTGCGATCAGAAGCGGGATGGAGACACCCATGGCGAGAATACGGGGGGTGACGAGGTAGTCGATGGGGTGGACGCCCATGGAGCGAAGGGCATCGACCTGTTCAGTTACTTTCATGGTGCCGATTTCCGCTGCCATGGAGGAGCCCACCCGTCCGGCCAGCATCAGTCCCGTGATGGTGGGGCCCAGTTCCCGCATCATCCCGACGCTCACGATCATGCCCCCCATCGTTTCCATGTCGACCATCGAGAACTGGTAGAGAGCCTGGGTGGCCAGGACCGCGCCCGTGAACCCCCCCGTGATGATGACCACGATCTGGGACCGGTAGCCGATTTCCACGATCTGCTCGAAAAACTGGCGCCAGCGTTTCCGGCCCCTCAGGAGCGATTCACAGATCTGGCCGATAAGCCCCGCCAGTTCGCCCAGGTAGATGAAAAATCTCAGGGCGAGGCGGCCGAGCAGGCGGAAATAGACCACGCCCCTGTTTAAATCCTATTTTCGCATTTCGGAATCCCTAATTTGCTGTGCAGACTGCGGCACGTTCCCGGATCAAATGGTTGTCGAGTCCCTCGGTATAGCAGTGGTGGTGACCGGGGGGGTCATCATCCTGATCTACAACAAGCTGGTGAAGGCCCGGAACCAGATGCGGGAAGGCTGGAGTGGGATTGAGGTGCAGCTCAAGCGGAGGCACGAGCTCGTCCCCGCCCTGGTCGAATGCGTCAAGGGCTACCAGAGTCATGAGCGTGGGCTCCTGGAGGCGGTGGTACGGGAGAGAACGGAGGCCCAGGCCGCGAAGGGTGCAGGCGAAGTAGGGGGAGCGGAGAAGATCCTGGGCCGGGACCTGGGGAAAATCGTGGCCCTGGCAGAGGCGTATCCGGACTTGAAGGCGGACAAGTCGTTTCGCGGATTGATGGGGGACCTGGTCGAAATCGAGGACCAGATCCAGTACGCCCGGCGCTACTACAACGGCTCGGTGCGCGATCTCAACAACGCGATCGAGTCCTTTCCCTCCAACCTGGTGGCAGGCAGGTTTGGCTTCCAGAAGGCGGATTTCTTCGAGGTGGAAACCGCCAGTGAGCGCCTGCCTCCTGATCTTGCCACGGCGCTGAAGGGCGGATGAGAGTGCCTTAGTGAGCAGCGATGTCCTATTTGCCCTTAAGCCCTGTTTTCTCAACTCCCTGCGTGCACTTGACGGAGAGCCTCATGGGGTCAACTGCTTCTGCTCTTCTCGCGGGGCGTGAGGTCCTTCGGGGAGAGCACTCTCTCTTCGTCATGGGCGAGGTAATCCTCCTGGGCGCCATGGCCTACTACCTTGTGGCCTGGTTACTCGTGGGGAGGGATCGCCACAAGGCGGCCGGAGGCACGAAACATGAACCCCCGGCGGGATATTCCCCCGCCGCCCTGCGCTATCTCTGGAGTATCGAGGATTGTCCGGTCGGGTATGACGATGGGACGTTTACTGCGGCCGTGGTGGGGCTGGCGGGAAAGGGGGCCGTGACCATTGAGCAGAATGGAAGCACCTTTCTGCTTCATGACCGGGGACTGGGCCCCGCCATCATGCTTCATGGCCGGGGACTGGACGCCGTGGAGCTACTGCCGGATGAGGAGATCGTCTACAATGCCCTGTTTCATAATCCCGGTCGGGGGTCCGATGCTCCGCGCAGTAGTCTCAACCTGCGTCCCAGCGAACATATGACCTTTTTAAGGGAGGTAAGGGCGGCGGAAGCTGGTTTGCGGACGCAGCTGGACGGGCAACTGAAACGAGGCGAGGGCTACCGGACGCATAACCGGTGGTGGGTCTGGATCGGGGTGTTGATTTCCCTTTTCGGAGCCGGGCTTCTCAACACGGACCCTGTGGTGCTCGAAAGTAGAATTGCCAGCAACGTGGCGGAGATGGCGTTGCTGGGAAGGGGAGTACTTGGGGGGATGGTTGCTTTATTCTGGGCCCTGGTAATCTTCCTGCTCTACGGAAGCTTTATCCTGCTGCGAAGGCGGGACATGGAGCCCGGTCTTGGCCTGGGGGCGTTGGGGGTGGTCTTCGGGGGCATGCTCGTGATACTGACGCTCGAGCTCTACACCGATGCAGGATTCCTGCGGGTCGCCGCGTGTATGCTGTTCGGCTACGTGCTGAATGCCCGTGGAGCAAATCTCCTGAAACGTTACTCGCGGGAAGGTCGCATGGTGCAGGACCACATCGAAGGTCTCCAGATGTATATGAGTGGAGAGGGGCAGCGGGCTGCCGATCAAGCCTATGGACCGGGGATGACCGCGGAACATCATGACCAACTCCTGCCCTATGCGGTCGCCCTTGGGCGCGCCGGGGAGTGGTCCCGGCAATTCGAGACGGCGCTTGAGAAACGGAAGGAGGCAGGAACTCCTTCCCCCGGGTTCAGGGGCGATCTTGAGGGACCTGGTATCGGGTCCGCCCTGGCGGTGAATGCAGAGTTTCATGAGGCCTTGAACGCGTCGTGTGTATGGTCCAATTCCAATCGCGGCGGCCGATAAAAAGATTGATGTTTTGCGAGCAGGCCCACGTAGTGGGGCAGGATGTTCCGCCTCCTTGCCGCATTTATTCTTCTGGCCATGGCCGTGCCGGCTTCCCTGGCTGACGAGCGCATCCTCTCCTGGCACAGCGAGATTGTGGTGGAGAAGGGTGGGGATCTGGTGGTGACCGAGACCATCAAGGTCCAGGCCGAGGGGAAGGAAATCAAGCGGGGTATTTTCCGCGACATCCCGCGCCTGCGGGAGGGCCGGAAAGGAAAGAATCCCTTTGAAGTCCTCTCCGTGAAGCGGAATGGCAAAAAGGAGAACTACCGGACGGAGGACATCGGACGAGGGGGGATCCGGATCCGCATCGGACGTGCGGACGTGTTTCTCCAGCCGGGGCCCTACACCTACGAGATCACTTACCGGACCGGGCGGCAGCTCTACTTCGAGGAGGGGCGGGACGCTCTTTACTGGAACGTCAATGGCACGGAGTGGGAATTCCGCGCCGACAAGGTGAGTGCCACGGTGGTGTTGCCGGAGGGAATCAAGGGCACCAAGGTCTGGGGATATACCGGGAAACGTGGGGCCAAGGGGGAGGATTACAGGGGCGAGTTGACAGAAACCGGGGCCACCATCGAGGCCACCCGGCCGTTCCGGGCGAGGGAGAACCTGACGGTCGTCCTGGAGTGGCCCCCCGCGCTGTTGGACCGTCGAGCCTACGAGGAGGGGGGGCGGGATTCGCCTCTCGGGGGTGAGGAGGCCTGGCGATTTACGGACCTGGGGAACCTGCCCCCCTGGCTCGGAGTCCTGCTCTTCTCCGGGTCCTTGCTGTATTACCTCGCGGTCTGGGTGGCGATGGGAAGGGATCCCAGGAAGGGGACGATCATTCCCCTCTATGGTCCTCCCAGGGGTCTCTCGGCTGCCGCGGTGCGTTACATTCACCGGATGGGCTATGACGGCACCTGCTTCAGCGCCGGGGTGATCGGGCTGGCGGCCAAGGGAGCGCTCAGCATCAGGAAGGAGAAGATTCAAGGCGGCAATTACATCCTCTACGCGAAAGAGGAGAGCCAGGCTCCCGGACACGATGGTGGCGTCCTGGCCCCGGACGAGGCCCGTCTCCAGCAGAAACTGCTGGGAGGGGGGCCGCGCCTTGAACTCGTTCAGACAAATCACGAGCGCATCGGAGGAGCTCGCGATGCGCATTGCAAGGTGCTCGCTTCCCAGGTGAATAAAGTGCATTTTCGGCTCAACCTCGGCTGGTGTTTTCCCGGGTTCATCCTCTCACTGGCAGGGACGGTCCTGTTTCTCTTCGGGATCGATTTCTGGACAGGGTTGATGGTGGGACTGATAGGGGGCATGGCATCGTTGCTGGCTTTCGGCGCGGGCGCCGGCCTGCAATCATTCCGTTTGGCCCTGATAACGATGGTTGTGCTCGTAGTGTGCGTCGCAGTTGCACAGTTGAGTGAGGGACTAAGGGCGGCGGCGGGACCCCTCATCCTCTGCGTGATTGTGTATGTGCTGAATTTGGTCTTTATCTACCTGATCAAGGCCCCGACGCGCCTGGGCCGACGGGTGATGGATCAGATTGAGGGGTTCCGGCACTACCTGAGCGTGGCGGAAGAGGACCGGCTCAACCTGGAGAACCCGCCGGAGAAGACCCCGGAGCTCTTCGAGCAGTTCCTGCCCTACGCCCTGGCACTGGATTGCGAACAGCAATGGGCGTGGAAGTTCCATGGGATCCTGCAGGGAGCGGGGACGGGGGACGGCTATAGCCCGAGCTTCTACTCGGGTTCCTCCGGGAGCCTGAACGGGGCCATGAGTGACCTGGGGGGTAGTTTCACTGGCTCCCTCTCTTCCTCGGCCAGCGCACCGTCGTCCGGTGGCGGTGGTGGTGGCGGATCCGGCGGTGGGGGCGGCGGCGGCGGTGGGGGCGGCTGGTAAAAGATTGAAATTCTGCGAGCAGGGTCACGTAGTGGGGCAGGATGTTCCGCTTCCTTGCCGCATTGGCTCTCCTGACAGTTGCCGCCCCGGCTTCCCTCGCGGCTGATCGCATCCTGTCCTGGCACAGCGAGATCGTGGTGGAGAAGGGCGGGAACCTGCTGGTCACCGAGACTATCAGGGTCCAGGCCGAGGGGGAGGAGATCAGGCGGGGCATTCACCGTCATATTCCTCCCTGGCCCTACTGCAAGGTGCTTTGGGCCAAGCGGGAGGACCGGAGGGTCCACTGGCAGCTGAATCCCTCCCCGCAGGGCGGAACCCGGATCTACCTGGGATTGAGACAGGGTGCGAGGTCCCCCGCCCCGGGGACCTATACCTACGAGATTGCCTACCGCGTCAGGTGGGCGTGGTTATCAGCGAAAACGGCATTGATTCCGGCGGATGAAGGGAAGCCGGTTGTCCTGTCCCGGGACATCAATGGAACCGAGCTGGGATTACCCACCGACAAGGTGACCGCCACGGTGGTCCTCCCGCAAGGGACCAGGGGAACGGAAGTCAGGGTTACCGTCGGGGGCTCCGGGGAGCACGGGAAGGCCACCCTGACGGAGACGGGGGCGACCATTGAGAACACCCGGCCGCTCCGCGCAGGGGAGAGCCTGAGGCTGGCCCTGGAGTTGCCGCCCGGCCTCTTTGTCACGAAGGCGCCCCGGAAAAGTGCTCCGCCCGTGGTGACTAGCCGGATGCATGCCCAAAGCAGGCGGACACAGCCTTCCGAGCGCATCCTGTCCTGGCACAGCCACATCGTGGTGGAGAAGAGCGGGGACCTGCTGGTAACCGAGACCATCAAGGTCCACGCCCTGGCCTGGAGGATCAAGCGGGGCATTTTCCGCGATATCCCGAGGCTGGGCGACACTGTCTTCGGGTTGAAAAAAAAGAAGCCACTTAAGGTGCTCTCGGTAAAGAGGGATGGAGAAGAGGAGCACTACCAGACGGAGGACATCGGACGGGGGGGAATCCGGATCCGCATCGGCCAGGCGGACGTGTTCCTCGAGCGAGGGATCTACACCTACGAGATCATCTACCGGACCGCGAGGCAGCTCTACTTTGAGAAGGGGCGGGATGCCCTTTACTGGAACGTCAATGGTACGGAGTGGGAATTTCCCGCCGACAAGGTAAGTGCCACGGTGGTGTTGCCGTGGGATATCACGGGGACGAAGGTCTGGGGCTATACCGGGAAGCTCGGGGAGGAGGGCGAGGACTACGAGGCCGCCCTGACTAGGACCGGGGCCACCGTCGAAGCCACCCGGCCGTTCGGGCCGAGGGAGAACCTGTCGGTGGTGCTGGAGTGGGCCCCCGGTCTTCTTGAGGCCCGGGCCTACGAGGAGGGCAGGTTTTCGCTGGCCCGGGATTACCCGGGCCTGTTCTGGGCGCTGATCCTGCTGGCGGCCGCCCTGCTGTATTACCTCGTGGCCTGGATGCTGGTGGGGAGGGATCCCGGCAGGGGCGCGGTCATTCCCCTCTACGGCCCCCCGCGGGGGCTCTCGGCTGCTGCAGCGCGTTATATTCTGGGCATGGGCTACGACGACACCTGTTTCAGTGCCGGGGTGATCGGGTTGGCGGCCAAGGGGGCGGCCCGGATTGAAAAGAAGGGAGGCGACTACACCCTGCGCAAGAGTGGCGGGCAGCGCAAGGGGCGCGGAAAGGCCGCGCAGCGACTATCCGCGGATGAGGATTCTCTCCGGGCCGGTTTGTTGAAGGGCCGGGCCTCTCTGGAGCTGGATAACTCAAATCACGTCCTCATCGGGGCGGCCCGCAAGCTGCACCAGAAGCAACTGGCCTCCCAGGCGCAGGGGAGCCACTTCAAACGCAACCTGGGATGGTTCCTGCCGGGGTTCATCCTGTCCATGGGCGCATGGATGTGTCTTCCCTATGGGATTATTTTCGGGGCCCTGCCTTTCCTCTTCCTTGGGGCCGTGGCCGTGGATTCTCTCGGCGGGAAGGGAGCCTTCAGGTCTTCGATGGGGGTCTTCTACTTCCTGTATCCCATCTACTGGTGCATCGCGCTTCCAGTCGCCCCCGTGCTATTGGATGGCATTTGGTGGACGCTCGGCCTTCCCGTCATGGTGGTCTTTTTATCCGCCTTTATCCTGAATCACGTCTTCTTCCAGCTGCTCAAGGCCCCCACTCGTCTCGGGCGTCGGTTAATGGACGAGATCGAAGGGTTCCGGCACTACCTGAGCGTCGCGGAAGAGGACCGGCTCAGCCTCTACACTCCCCGCAAAGACCCGGAAAAGACCCTCGAACTCTTCGAGGAGTTCCTGCCCTACGCCTTGGCCCTGGGGTGCGAACAGAAGTGGGCCGAGCAATTCGACGAGGTCCTGAGGGCGGCCGGGGTGGATTCCTCAGCGGGTTCCTACAGCCCGAGCTTCTACTCCGGCGGTTCCGGAGAGGGAAGTGGCACGACCGGGATGAGTGGGATGATGAGCGACCTCTCCGGCAGTTTCACCGGCTCCCTTTCCTCCTCCGCGACCGCCCCCTCGTCCGGTGGCGGTGGGGGTGGAGGTGGTGGCGGTGGTGGCGGGGGAGGATCCGGCGGCGGCGGCGGTGGAGGCGGCGGCGGCGGCTGGTAAAAGGTTGAAATTCTGTGAGCAGGGCCATGTATTGGGGCAGGATGTTCCGCTTCCTGGCCGCATTGGTTCTTCTGGTCCTGACTGTCCCAGCTTCCCTGGCCGATGAGCGGATCCTGTCTTTTCACAGCGAGATCGTGGTGGAGCGGAGCGGGGACCTGCTGGTCACCGAGACTATCGAGGTTCGCGTGGAGGGGGAGCGGATCAAGCGGGGGATTTTTCGTGATCTGCCCACGAAACGGAGGGGAAAAGTTGAACCAAGGAGATTTGAGGTTCTCTCGGTGAAGCGGAATGGGGTCGATGAGTTTTTCTTCAGGGAGTCGATTGCGAATGGGGTCCGCATCAAGATTGGAAATCCACACAGGTGGCTCCGATCGGGGAGCGATCAGACTTACGAGATTGTCTACCGGACCGGGCCACAGCTCTATCTGGAAGAGGGCCGCGACATGCTCTCCTGGAATGTCAACGGCACGGAGTGGGATTTTGTCGCCGATGAGGTGAGCGCCACGGTGGTGCTCCCGGAAGGAATCCAGCCCACCAGGGTCTGGGGCTACACTGGAACCCGGGGTAAAAAGGGAGAGGATTACGTGGCGGTCCTGACGTGGACGGGCGCTACGATTGAGACAACCCGCAGGCTAGAGAAACGAGAGAACCTGACGGTGGCTCTTGAGTGGCCGCCTGGCCTGCTGGGACCAGCCGCCTATGAGGCGGCTGCTGCGGACGAGGATTATGTCTTCAACCTGTGGCGGGATTTTCCGGGCGTGATCCTTGGAGGGTTATTTCTTGGGCTCGCGATACTCTACTACTTGATCATCTGGGCACTGGTTGGAAGAGATCCCAAAAAAGGGACCATCGTTCCCCTCTACGGGCCGCCTCATAACCTGTCGGCAGCTGCCCTTCGCTATATCGATTCGATGGGCCGCTACGACGACCTGTGCTTCAGCTCCGGGCTCATTGGGCTGGGTGCCAAGGGTGCCATCCGGATCGAGAAAGAGGGAAAGCAGTATACGTTCCGGAGGAACAGCGATACGTCGGACGCCGGAGGCCTCAAGCATCCGCTCTCAAAGGATGAGGCACAGTTAAACCGGGAATTGTTCAAGTTGCCCGATTCCCTTGAGATTAAATCCTCAGATTACAAGACGCTCATCAATGCGCGCAAGAAACACCAAAAGGCCTTGGCCACCCAGTCCAAGGGCCATCTCTTCCGGCAAAATCTTAGTGCGTTCGTCCCGGGACTCGCCTTGTCGTTGGCGGCCTTGATCTTCGGGAATTCCTCGGCGTTGGTGTGTTTATTCTCCTTGCCGCTCTTGGTGTTAGCGTTGGTCTACGGCGCTGACAAAATGAGCAGGGGGCGTTTTGGGGCCACATGGGTGGTAGCCTACATACTCCTCGGGGGCTCCGTTGCTTGTAATGTGTTCCTGGTTATACAGGACGTGGCGGAGTATGGGCCATGGCTTGATGCCATCGATGTGCTTGAGCGCACCTTTCACCTGATGACCAGTCTTACGCTACTTTTTGTCGTGGTGGTAAACCATGGCTTTTTCCATCTGCTCATGGCTCGGACGAGGCTGGGCCGGAAGGTTGCGGATAGAATTGAGGGCTTCCGTCGCTATCTCAGCGTAGCGGAGGAGGCCCGCCTCCGGAGCTACTCCCCTGACGAGCCGGAGAAAGATTTCGATCTCTTCGAGCAGTTTCTACCCTACGCGGTGGCTCTCGGGTGCGAGCAGAAGTGGGCGGAGCAATTCGACGAGGTCCTGAGGGCGTCGGGTTCGGCCCAGCGGGTGAGTTTCTACTCCGGGGACTCCGCCTGGAGCAGCGGTGGATTCGGCGGGATCAGCGGTGCGGTCAGCGACATGTCTGCGGGCTTCTCCAGCTCTATAGCCTCTTCGTCCACTAGCGGCGGTGGCGGTGGTGGCGGCGGCGGGGGAGGTTCCGGCGGCGGCGGCGGTGGAGGCGGCCGCGGCGGCTGGTAAAAGATTGAAATTCTGCGAGCGGAGTCACGTATTGGGGCAGGATGTTCCGCTTGCTTGCCGTATTGCTTCTTCTGGCCGTAGCCGTGCCGGCTTCCCTGGCGGACGAGCGCATCCTGTCCTGGCATAGTGACATCGTGGTGGAGAAGAGCGGGAACCTGCTGGTGACCGAGACGATCAAGGTCCGGGCCGAGGGGGAGCGGATCAAGCGGGGGATCTTCCGCGACATCCCGGTTCTGCGGGAAGGCAAAGGGGGCCTGCGGACCGCGAAGCGTTTTACGGTGCTCTCCGTGAAGCGGGACGGGAAGAGAGAAAATTACGTGAGGGAACGGATTGAGAATGGGCTGCGCATCCGGATCGGGAACGAGGACAAGTTTCTCCGGAAAGGGAGAGCTTACACCTACGAGATCACCTACCGGACCGGGCGGCAGCTCTACCTTGAGGAGGGCCGGGAGGCCCTCTACTGGAACGTTAATGGCACGGAGTGGGATTTT